>NZ_JASPCQ010000005.1:0-133283 GCF_030230305.1 Actinotignum sanguinis | reverse complement strand
CGGATAATCAATCGCACCCGAATCATCGATCAACGTGACCGACGGGCAATACACACCAGAAAACATTCCAACCCCTTGTCAGTGGCGCGCGGCCAGCTACCCCGAATGGGCAGCATGCCGCGGCAGCCGTTCATATCTCTATTATGGAACTAAGTTCCGCCTAATGGGACTGCGCAGGGCTTGCGCTACGTCACATTTCAGGAGTGCTCCGGCTAGTTTCGGACCCCGCACCGGGCAATTTTGCGCCCCCTTCGCACAGTTTCACCTAGCGCCGCGGACCGGGCCCGCTAGCACTCCACCACATTGACGGCGAGCCCGCCCTCCGAGGTCTCTTTATATTTGGAAAGCATATCCATCCCGGTTTGGCGCATAGTTTCCACCACGGTATCGAAGGAGACGGTGTGGGAGCCGTCGCCCCACAGCGCGATATAGGCCGCATTAATGGATTTGACTGCCGCCATGGCATTGCGTTCGATGCACGGGATTTGCACCAGACCGCCCACCGGATCGCAGGTGAGGCCGAGGGAGTGCTCCATAGCAATTTCCGCTGCGTTTTCCACCTGGGCCGGGGTGCCGCCCAGGGCCTCCGCGAAACCTGCGGCCGCCATCGCGGAGGCTGAACCAACCTCCCCTTGGCAGCCCACTTCCGCCCCGGCAATGGACGCATTCGTTTTAATAATGCCGCCGATGGCCGCCCCGGCCAGCAAGAAGTTATACATCCCCTCGCGGGTGGCACCGGGCACAAAACGTTCATAGTACGTGAGGACCGCGGGAACGACGCCGGCCGCGCCGTTCGTCGGCGCGGTGACAATCCGGTGGCCGGCCGCATTTTCTTCGTTGATGGCCAGGGCGAAAAGATTGACCCACCCGAGCGCTTCCAGCTGATCCGCACGGTGCCCCGCCGCGGTTTTTTCTTCCAGCTCGCGGGCCAGCCCGGGGGCGCGCCGCTTCACGCGCAGCCCGCCCGGAAGAGTGCCCTCCGTGGCAATACCGGCTTTAATGGCCTCGCCCATAACCGCGTGTACCCGATCCATATGAGCAATAACGGACCGGTGCGGGCGCAGCGCGGTTTCGTTAGCGAGCGCGAGTTCGGAGATGCGCATGCCCGTTTCGGAACAGAGCTCCAGCAGCCGGGCGGCGGTGAAAAATGGGTAGGGGACAGCGGTCTGGGCGGCGTCGGCCTGTTCTTCGGTGGCGAGTGGCGCCACCCGCGGTTCTGCCGGATCGCCCAGTTCTTCCATCACGAAACCGCCACCCACCGAATAATAGGTGTGTTCGGCAAGGAGCTCCTCGCCCGCCCAGGCGCGCAGCGTCAGCGCATTAACGTGGTAGGGCAAAATATCGCGGGGGCGGAAAATAATATCGCGTTCACGCACGAACGGTGTGGGGGCGAAACCGGGCACGGTGAGCGTCCCGGAGGTGTCGATAGCGGCTTCCATACCGTCCACCACCGCGATAGACACATTTTCCGGGCTGTAGCCGGATAGCCCCAGAAGCACCGCGCGGTCGGTATTATGCCCGCGTCCGGTGGCGGCCAGGGAACCGAAAAGATCCACGCGCAGGCTCGTGATGCGAGCGCCCGGCGCGCGGGCGGCCAGCAGCGTTGCGAAATGCAGCCCGGCGCGCATGGGTCCCACGGTATGCGACGACGACGGGCCTATCCCCACCCGGAACATATCGCAGACGCCCAGGGGATTCGCGCGGTTTTCCTCCTCCCCGGATTCCCCGGTGGTGGTTTCGCCGGCGAGGATAGCGGCCGGGAGGGCCGCGCGCGGGGTGGCGGTGGGACGTTCGCTGAGGGAGACCGGAAGGGTATGCGCGGCGTCGTCGAAATCGGGGTTGAGCCGTAAACGCGAGGTCATACATGTCCTTCCGGTTGCTGGTGACGCACCGTTTGTGATCATACGGCAAGCGGCCGGGAGCTGCGCGCCCCCGGCCACTTTTGTGCCGCGCCGCGGGTGCCGGCGCGATCACCGTTATGTTAATTATTACTTGTTACTTGCCTGCCGGGCCTTCCCAACCGGGGACCAGCTGGTTCGGGCAGGTCTGGAGGTACTGGGCGAAAGCATCGTGTTCGGCCTGGGTGACGGTCAGCCCGTAGGTGGCCTTCACGCCGATCTGGCGCGCCACATATTGGCAGGTGAAGTTCTTATTCGCGGGGACCCATTCGGCGGCGGAACGCCCGGCCTTCTCCTTGGCCTGGTCCGCGGAGACTGCCTGCATATTGCGCGGGTCGCTGGCGAAGGCGGCGCGCTGCTCGTCCGTGAACTGGTTGGCGCCCGAAGCCCAGGCGTTATCGAGGCTGACGATGCGGTCCACCACCACGGTCTTGGTTCCCGCTTCGGGCCGCGCGTAGTCAACCATATTCCCGGTGTAGCTATCCACCAGGGTGCCGTAGGCGATGCCGCACCCGGAGGTGCCGGGTTGCACGCCGACGTTCACGAGGTCGCGGCGCAGCACGTCCGTGTAGACGTTACATGCGTCTTCGTTTGCCTCGGCGGCATCGGGACCGAACTTCGCCGGATCGGCCTTGTCGGTGGCGGAAGGTTCGGCAACGGTCAGGGTACCGAGAAGTTCGGTTGCGCTTTGCGGGTGCGCCGGGTTGGGGATAACGGCCGGGAGCTTTTCCGGCGGGGTTTCCGAAGCGGCGGGAGTGACGACGGCGGAGCTAGCAGCCGGAGCTGCGGAGCTGGCCGCGGGAGCGGAGGTGGCTGCCGCCTCATCACTACTCTTGGTGCATGCCCCCATCATCCCCGCAAGAATCGCCAAGGACCCCATGGCGGCAACGCACTTCGCGAGCGAGGTGCGGGCGGTGGTGGATGCGCCGTGGCCGGCGCTGCCAAAACTAGTGCGTGGCATGACTTCCTTCTCTTTTCGTTCTCTTTCGGATAGATCAAAGTCGTACGGCGCCAAAACGCCGCGTGACAATGGTAGACGCGCTATCGCACGGATTCAAAAGTGGAACGCATGGTGAAATACCTGGTGGACGTGGTGGATGGGGCGCAGGGCGGTGGTGGTATCCTGCGGGCTGGTTTGCGCGGCGGGGTGGGCGCGTAGTGCGACGGCGCGGCGGAACCCGGCGCGAGGCTTGTATCGCGCGGTCTCCGCCTTGCCGGACCCGCGCGGGCAGGCATATATGTGTTTCGAGCTGTACTGCATCCGTAACACAATCGAAGTACAGCCGTGAAAACAAGGTGCCCCGCCCGGAGCCAGAAGTGATACTGGCCGGGCGGAGCACCTATTCGCAACACGTGGCATCACGCGCTGCCACCTAATGCCTACACGCCCTTACTTCACCGCATGCCGCGCGCGAGAACGACCGAAAGCCACCGCGCCGCCGGCCACCAGCAGCAGCGTAGCTGCACCGATAGCGCCGCTCATATCGCTTCCGGTTTCGGGGAGCTTCTGCGTGGGAGCCGCGTTCATCGCCACAGCTCGCTTTGCGGTAGTCGTTTTATTCCCTGCCGCGGAATGCTTCGCCGCGGGATTGCCGGAAGGCTGGGGCGACGACGGTGCATCAGGCGCCTGCCCCGGCTTCTGCTCCGGAGTTGGGGCCTGCTGACGGGCCAATTCCAGATCTCGCTGGGCGGCCTGCAAGGCAAGGTTGGCCGCGGTCAGCTGCTGTTGTGCCTCCTCCTGGGCTTTCAACGCAACCTCTTCCGCTTCACGAGCCGCCTCGAGCGCGAGCGTTGCCTTACCGTGAGCATCCTGGGCGCTTTGCAGTGCGCCTTCAGCCGCCCGTGCCTTCTCCGTAGCTAGCCGAACATCCCACTGCCGTTCGTCGTGCTCATTCGAAGCATTGGCCAGTCGGGTTAGCGTCGCCTGGTGTTCAGCGGCGGTGGCACGCGCAGCATTGAGAGTGCGCAGCGCTTCCGCAGCCGCTTCACGCGCCTTATCCGCGGCAGCCTTTGCCTGGGTAACTTCCTGTTGCGCGGCCTGCGCGGCAGTTTGCGCGGCGGTCACATCCTTTTCCGCCTGCGCGAGCTTCGCGGTAGCGTCTGCCCAGGTCGGCTCCAGCTCCGCTACGCGTTCCTCGAGCCCAATGCGCTTCTTGGTAGCTTCTCCAGCGGTATCCCGCGCGGTATCACGCGCACCCTGTGCCTTGCCCAGCAGAGCATCAGCCTCTTGGAGGGCTTCTTGCTGAGCAGCCGTGGCGGCGTTGAGTTTGGCTTCCGCAGTGGCCAGTGCCTCCTGTGCAGCGGCAACCTCTTTTGCTGCCTCCATTGCTTTTTGAGTAGCCTTTTCAGACTCGGCTTTCGCAGTCACGAGATCCTGTGCCCGTTGCTCCGCGGTGGCCTGCGCCTGCTGTACTTGCTGTGCAGCTTGTTCCTTTGCAGTTACGGCCTTGTCGCGCTCAGCTTGTTTCTGCTGTGTGGTGTTACGCGCGGCTTCCAGCTTTGCCACTGCATCTGCATGAGCTTTCTTCGCAGCTTCGAGAGCCTGCTTCTTTTGCTCGGTTACCTTCTGTGCGTCAGCAATTTTTTGCTTCAGAGTAGCTAGAAGGTCCTTCACATCTTCCGGATCCAACTTCTCGAGATTTTCGAGCTGTTCGCTCAGGATCTTTTCGCGTGTTTGAGCATCCGCGAGAGCGCTCTCGGCTTTCTTTACGGCCGCTTCCTTTTCGGTTACTTGAATCGTAAGCGGTCCCTCAGCCTGTTCGAGTTTCTTGGCCTCGGCGTCCAGCTCCGCCGCCAGGCGCTCCGCTTCTGCTTTGGCCGCCTCAGCTTCGGTCACGGCCTTCTTTGCAGCCTGATCAGCTTCGGTGGCGGTGACCATAGCTTCTTGCGCCTTGCCGGCCTCCGTGGCCGCGCTCTCTTTCAGCGCGTCCTTCGCCTTCACCTCATCCTGCGCAGCCCGAACCGCATCCGATTCCTTACGGACCTTCTCTACTTCGGCCTTGACTACTTCATCGCGTTTGGCCTTCGCCTGTTCCAACTCCGCCTCGGCCTGCACCAGCGCTTCCAGCGCCGCGCTTTCCTGCTGCTTAAGCTCCGCGACTTCCTTGCCGAGCCGTTCCTTCTCCGAACGAGCCGCCGCATCCGCCTCGCGCGCCTTCGTCACCGCGTCACCGGCCGCCTGCGCAGCCGCGGCCTTTTCCTTAAGCTCAGCTTCTTTTCCGGCGACGCCGCCCGCGGCTTGCCGCGCAGCCGCTTCCGCTTTCTCGTAGGCAATCTGCGCGGCGGCAGCTTGGTCGGCGGATTCTTGGGCTTTATCAGCCGCCTGCCGGAGCTGGCCCTTCGCAGCCTTCCCCGCCTCGCTCACCTGATCCGCTGCCTGCTGGGCCGCTTCTGCCGCTTTTGTGGCATCAGCGAACTGCTTTTCGCTCTGCGCCACACCAGCTTGAGTTTGCACCGCGGCCGCCTCCGCTTCCGCAGCTTTCTTTTTCGCTTCAGTGGCAGCTGCGGTGAGTCGATCAACGTCGGCTTGGCGCGCCGCCACTGTTTCTTGGGCAGCCGCCACCTTCTTTTCCGCTTCGGCAAGGCCGGGCGCGGGGCGCGCGGCGGTAGCCGCGCGGGCGTCGTCGTTATTCTGCACCGGCTGCGCAATGGCTGCGCCGGCCGGTAGCAGCGCCACCGCTACTCCCGCTGTGAGAGCGGCGGCGAGGGCTCGGTGAGTATGGGTCCTCATGGTCATCCTTTCGAGGAAATGCATCCGGGCGAGACTGGCCCTGTGCCAGCTCTGCTGTGTGATGCGATAAGTTAATGCGACAAAGTCCAGATTCGTCTTGAAATTAACTGGGATTTTCTCAGGAGTCTGAGCGCCGGCCGCGAGCGCGCATAGCCACCGCGGCACCTCCGGCCAGCAGTAGAAGCGTGGCTGCACCAATGGCGCCGCTGGTATCGCTGCCGGTGTCGGGGAGTTTTTGAGCGGTCGCCGCGCCTTTCGTCACGGGAGCTGCGCTGTTCGCCGCGGGTGTGCCCGTCGCTGTTGCCGCGCCCGTGGCCGCGGGCGGGTTCTTCGCTGCCGGGTCCTGCTGGCGCGCGGCGGCGAGTTCCTGCTCAGCCGCGTGCGCAGCCACGCGTGCCGCGCCGAGCCTCTGCTCCGCCTGTTCCTGCGCGGCCTGGGCCTGCCGCAATCCTTCCTGCGCGGCAGTCACCGCGGCGGTAGCTTTCTCCTGCGCGGCCCGCGCTTCTTCGGCTACTTCACCGGCAAGCCGCGCGGCCTCGGTGGCCTGCTGCAACCGAGCCGAACGCTCATCGTATTTTTGCGCCTCGGAGATCAAGCGTTCCAGCTCAGCCTGCTGGTGCGCGGCCGCTCGCTGCGCATTTTCCGCAGCTTTCACTTTCTCCGCTTCAGCGGTTCGTGCGGCTTCCAGCTGCGCGTTCGCGGTCTGCACACCCCGTTCGGCCTGAGTCATGGCCTCCCGAGCCGCCGCCAGCTCCCGCTTCGCCTCCGCGTGCTGGGCCGCCGCCTCCGCGTGGCGCGCCTCCAACCCGGCGGTCTTACCCTTCGCGCCGGCGAGCTGCGTGGCCGCCTCCGTGTGACGCTCCTGCGCCGCATCCCGCTCCGTCTTGGCGCGCTGGGCCGCTTCCTTCGCACCGGACGTCGCCGCATCAACCTCCGCCTGCGTGGCCGCGAGCTTTTCCTGCGCTTCTCGCACGGCCTGCTCCGCCTGGCCGGCCTGCGTGGCCGCGTTCCGCGCCGCCTCCTCCTTGCGCTGGAGCTCCGCCTGCGCGCGGGTCTGAGCCTCGGCACGCTGCGCGGTCACCTCCCGCGCCTCCTGCAGCTGCTGCTCCGCCTTATTCTGTTCGACGACGGCGCCATCACGCTCCGCCTTCTTCGCATCACGCAGGTTGATCGCGGCATCGCGCTCCGTAACAGCTACCTCGTGATCCTGTTCGGCCTTGTTGTACTCCTTTTCCTTGGCGGCAGCCTCGGCCTGGAGTTCCTCAACCTCGTGGCGCTGTTGCTCCAGAGCCTCCTTGAGTGTTGGGTTCTGTTTAGCAGCCCGCTCCAATGACTTCAACCATAATTCACGGTCTGCGGCTTCGTTCTTCGCCTTTTCCCAGAGCGCTTTTTTGCGATCCTTGGCTTTCGCGAGCCGATTCGCTTCAGCGGCCTTGGCCGTAACATTCTCCTCCAGCGGGGCAAGCTCAGCATCCAGCTTCTCTACCCGCGCCTGCGCCTGGGCCGCTACCCCCTCAGCTGCAGTTACCACCTGCTGAGCCTTCTGCACATCCTGGGCGGCATTCACGGCAGCCTCCTGAGCGCGCAGGGCTTCCTGGCGGGTAGTTTCACGCGCGGCAATCTTGCCTTCCGCAGCCTTGGTGGCGCCTGCCAGCTGGCTAGCGGCGCCGTCGATCTTCCCCTGTTCACCGCGAACGGCAGCATCGCGCGCCGCTTCGGCCTGGTGTAGATTCTCCTCCGCTTCAGCCAGCTTTGCCTTCGCGGCAGCTTCCGCGGCCCCTAGTTTTTCGACCTCCACAGCCAGGCGAGTCTTATCGGCCTGGGCGCTAGCTTCCGCCGTCTCCGCGCGCGTGACCGCCTGCGCCGACGCCTCCACCGCGGCGGTTTTCTCCCACAGCGTTTCCTGCTGGGTTTCAAGATTCGCAGCGGCCTGCCGGGTGTGCTTGGCCGCGGCATCGCGCTCGGTGGCAGCGGCCTCGGCTCGTGCCACGGAATCCTTCGCGTTTTCCTGTGCGGTGGGGAGTTGATTCTTCGCGGCGGTACCCGCTTCTTTGACCTCGTCGACGGCGCGCTGGGCGGCCAGTTTTTCAGCTTCGGCAGCACCGAGCTTTTCCGCGGCATTCTTCGAGGCCGTGGCAGCTGCCGCGGCGGCGGTTTCCGCGTCTTTCAAGGCGTGCTGCGCGGTTGCGGATTGCGCAGCGAGGCGATCCACCTCCGCCTGGTGCGCCTGGACCGCGGCACGGGCAGCCGCGACTTTCTGCTCCGCCTGGGCGATATTGGGTTGTGTTTGCGGCTTCGTGGCCGCGGCACTGGAGCCGGAGAGCGGCTGGGCCTGC
Organism: Actinotignum sanguinis; assembly: GCF_030230305.1. Classification (NCBI taxonomy): domain Bacteria; kingdom Bacillati; phylum Actinomycetota; class Actinomycetes; order Actinomycetales; family Actinomycetaceae; genus Actinotignum; species Actinotignum sanguinis. The sequence goes on along the minus strand of NZ_JASPCQ010000005.1, from coordinate 125,319 downwards.
GCGGCACCGGCCGGAACGAGGGCAACGGCCACCCCGGCGGTGAGAGCGGTCGCGAGGGCGCGGTGAGTGTGGGACCTCATCGTGTTCCTTTCAGGGAATTCGTCTAGGTGAGCCTGGCGCTCAGGCCAGATTGAGGAATGTACGGGGAATAGTTAAAGGCAGAAAATCCGGAGCGGACTTGGAGTTTTCTGGGTTTTCTTCAGGAATGCTGCCCCGTGTCTGCCATTGCGGGGCAGCACCCCTGACGCGGCGCGAAGCGCCACATTACTTCTGTTATTTCAGTTATTTCGCCACGTGCCGGGCGCGCGAGCGACCCAGCACCACTGCCCCACCGGCCAGCAACAGGAGCGTGGCCGCACCAATGGAACCGAGTGCTTCGCTGCCGGAGGCCGCCAGTGCCGGTTTCGCGGGTGCCTGGTGGCCAGCTGCGCTTTCAGGGCGGGCAGCCGGTGTTGCGGGGACCTTCGGCTGGGCCTGAGGTGCCGCGGGCTGCGCGGCGGGAGCTTCAGGTTTGGTAGCAGGAGCACTCGGCTTTGTGTCGGGCTTGGTATCCGGCTGATCGGGCTTAGGCGCAGGCTTCACGCCCGGTACATCCGGTTTCGGCATATCCGGCTTCGGGGCCGGGTCCTGCTGGCGGGCGGCCGCAAGTTCTTGCTCAGCAGCGTGCAGGGCAACCGCCGCCGCACCCAGTTTCTTTTGCGCTTCGACCTGCGCGGCCTGCGCTTGCTGCGCTACTTCCCGCGCGGCGGTAACCGCCTGAGTTGCCTTGTCATGGGCCGCACGTGCCTCATCCGCCTTTTCACCGGCGAGCCGAGCCGCCTCAGCAGCCCGCTGCAACGTGGCAGCGCGCTCATCGTACTTCTGCGCTTCGGTGATCAAACGCTCCAGCTGAGCTTGCTGTTGCGTGGCCGCCCGCTGCGCATTATCCAATGCCTGCGCGCTGGCCTTCTCAGCTTCCCGCGCAGTCTCCAGCTTCGCATTCGCGACGCGCACACTCTCATCGGCCCGGGCCGCAGCATCGCGTGCTGCATTCGCATCCGCCTTCGCCGCGGTGAGCTTCTTTTCCGCATCAGCCCAGCGTGGCTTTAGCTTCTCCACCCGCCCTTTGAGATCCGCGAGTTTCTTAGCCGCTTCGGCGTGCTTCTCACGCTCGGCATCATGTGTGCTCTGCGCAGCCGTTACCTTTTCTGCCTGGGCAGCCTTGGCTTTCTCCAGCGCAGCGTTCGCCTCGGTTAGTTTCTGCTGGGCGTTTTGCAGATCGGTGGCTGCTTGCGTTGCCGCTGCCTCCGCTTGCTGAGCCGAGGCTTTCGCTTCGGTAGCCGCAGCCTTCTTACGGGCGACGTTCGCGCTGAGATCCGTGACTGACTTCTGCGCTTCCTTCAGTTCCTGCTCAGCCTTATCCTTTTTCACCAGGGCGCCAGCGCGCTCTTCTCGCTTCTTCTCATGCTCGGTAACCACATCATCACGCCGAGCGGCTAAGTCGTCGTATTTTTGTTTGGCCTCGTTATATACCTTTTGTTTTTCAGCCACCTTTGCCTGCAATGTAGCGAGATCTTTGCGGTGTTCCACGAGACGCTTATTCAGGGAATCCTTTATTTTCTCTGGCGCGGTTTTAAGCGCGAGCTCAACCTTTCTAATTTCCTGTTGTTTTGCCGCTACTTCACCCTGAGCGTTATCAAGCTCCTTTTTCGCATTATCCATCGGAGCCTTGAGTTTCTCCGCAGCCGCGGCCTTCTGTGTAACCACCTGCTGTAATGCCTGAAGTTCCTTAGCTAATCGCGATTCTTCTTGCGTAGCTTTTTCAGCCGCAGCCTGCGCTTTTTGCTGGGCTTCGTTAGCGGCCTGCAGCTTCCCCGCAGCGACCTGCTGCTCTTTCTCGGCGCGCTGCGCTTCTTGTTGCGCAGCGTCACGCTCCGCGGCCCTCTGCTCGGCAAGCCGCTGCGCGGCATTCACCGCGCCAGTTTCAGCATCAACCTTCGCGCGATCATTCTTGAGCGCCTCATCGCGCTCCGCTTCGGCCTGGCGCAACTTCTCCTGCGCCTCGGCAAGCTTCGTTTGGGCGGCCTTTTCTGCCTCCGCGAGATCCTTGACCTCCTGCTCCAAGCGCTTCTCATCCGCCTTGGCAGCAGCTTCAACTTCCTCAGCCTTGGTCAAAGCTTGAGTGGCAACTTCCACCGCCCCGGCCTTCTGCTGCGCCAGCTTCTGCTGTTCCCCGAGTTTCTCCGTTGCCCGCCCCAGCTCGGCGGTCGCTTCATCATGCTTCGTTTTTGCGGCGGCAGCACGCTCGGCAGAATCCTGCGCCTGAGCCCCCGCTTCCTGCAGCTGATTCTTGGCTGCCTCACCCGCTTCTTTCACCTCATCAACGGCGCGCTGCGCGGCATCGCGCTCTTTCTGAGCCGCACCGAGTTTCTCGGCGGCTTCTTGGGCGGCAGTAGCAGCTGTGGCCGCGGCGTTTTCCGCCTTCTTGAGGTCATCCTGCGCGGTGGAATTCTTCTTGGTGACCTGTTCGAGTTCCGCCTGGCGATTCTGGACTTCAGCCTGCGCCTCGGCCACGTTCCGTTCGGCTTCCTCCACGCTGAGCATCGGGCGCGCGGCATCGACCACGGGAGCGTCGCCCGCCCCGGAAACCGGCTGGGCCTGCGCGGCGCCGGCCGGAACAAGTGCAACGGCTACCCCGGCGGTGAGAGCGGTAGCGACGACGCGGTGAGTCTGGGACCTCATCGTTATCCTTTCAAGGAATATACATCTAGGTGAGAGTGGCACCCTTTGCCAGGGCCACGATTTTACGGGTAATAGTTAAGGGCAGAAAAGCCAGATTCGGCTTGGAATTTTCTGGGATTTTCTCGGGAATCCTGCCGCATTTTCACCACCCCACGCCCGCAATCCCCGTAAATAAGCGGATAATTGGTTAATTGCCATTATTTGCTCATTTCCACATTATTACCCATTCAACTTACGACCGGGCCTTCCGGCCCATGCCACACCACCCCTCGCCAATCCGTTTTGTGGCGCAGATTACTTTTAAGTCATAGACTGGCGTGATGAGGGTTCGCGTGTAGGCCGGGTGGCGCCCCGCTGCTGCGGCGTCGTACCTAAAACCCACGCCGGTACGCACACCCACATGGAGGAGGCAACCATGAAACGTTTGGCGCTTGTAACAGTCACCTGCGCCGCGGCGCTGATATTCGGCGCATGTTCGGGCAGCGCCACGCAATCCGCGCCACCGAACGCCGCGAGCGCACCCGCACATGCCCCCGCGAGCGCGGATTCGCCCTCCCGCTGCGCGCCCGCGGAAATGGACACCACCCTGGGCGATAGCGACGGGGCGGCCGGGCATCGGTATTACGTGTTGCGGGTGGAAAATACCGGCAAGGTACCGTGCTTCATTCCGGCACAGCTCGAGGTAACACCCATCAGCGCCAACGGGAATATGTTCACCGAGCCGGCGCCGGCGAACAGCGCGACCGGGGCGGATGTGGTGCTTGAGCCGGGCGAGCGGATCGCAATGGAGGTGGACACCATCAATCCCGGGATTGTGTGCCCGGAGAAAACCGTGTGGGAACTCAATCTCGCGGTGGGGTACACGGGTACCAGCATCCATTCCGTTTCTCACGGGGAGCAGATGAATTCGTGTTCGTCCGGGGAGGCCACGGTGAAGGTTGGGGATTTTGAGGTGGAGTAGGCGCCGAACTACTCGGCAACCTCGGAGAGTGGATGTTCGGTTCCCCCGCCCGCCTCAATCTGTTCCATCGCATCAAGCAGGCGCCGAGCATTTCGCGGCGAGCGCATGAGGTAGACCGTTTCACGCAGGGAGGTGTACTCGTCCAGCGATAGGATAACCGCAGGTTCCTGGCCGCTCCGGGTAATAATCACCGGTTCACAGTCATCAACCACGGACTGCAAAACGTCCGCGTAGTTCTTCAGCGAGTCTGAATACGTCATTGTTTTCATTGCGCACCCCCGGATATATCAGTGCTATCTACCCATAGAATAACAACTGTGCAGTGTTGCACAATCCGGGCACCGCGCCCGGCGATCCGCGAAGGAGAACCCCATGAAACGATTTACTCCCGCAGCCCTGGCCCTCGCGAGCGCCTTCGCGCTAACGCTTGCCGGATGCACGAATTCTGGCGGTTCGGCCGCATCACCCGATTCCAGCGCGGCGGCCACACCCTCCACAGACCACGCCCCCGCACCGGAGTTCGCGGCGCTGGCCAGCTCAAACCTGGCGCTCCCCGATTACCTCGCGCGGGCGATCCGCGACGGCGACGGCACCTACCCCGGGAAAGAACCCGCCCAGGTCACCGTGCCCTTCACCAACGGCACCACACTCCTCTACGACACCGAGCGCGGCACCCCCGCGCGCGAGCCCGTCACCGCGGGCGCCACCCCGAGCGGAAACCTCTTCGAAATCCGGATGGACGATCTAGGCTCCACCACCCTTGGCGGGGTACCCGTGCGCGGCGTGATTTTTACGAGCAGTATCCGCCACGCAGAACCTGAAGAAGCGCCGGGAACTCCGTCGGTCACCTTCGCGTGGTACGACGGCGCCAACCGGCCCATCGCCCAGATCATGCCCGAAGATTACCGGCACGGCAGCGCGCATGCTCCCCGAATCGAAGTGACGGATATACAGCCAGATCAGATCTCCCTGAGCTGGGCGCCGCTGGATAGTTTTGGTGGGCAGGCCAGCGTACGCGGACGTTTCACGTGGAACGGACACGAGTGGCTCCAGGATCAGGTCGAGTACACGCTGGCCGATGGCAGCGTCGTCGTGCAACCGAAAAATACCGAGCTGGAAGCGCTGGCAACTGCGGAGAAAGCACAGGAGGCCGGGATGCCCGCCGAGCTGGCCGGGCGTGTATTCGCGGCGGATACTCGGATTGCCGGGTGTTCACTGCGCGGGCCGGATTCGATCACGTACTTCCCCTACGCTTCCTTTATTGCGGATAACCGGGCGGATGCGGCGGCGGGCGCCGCGGATACAGGACGCGAACGCGGGCGCTCCGGGTACTGGATCGGAGAGCCCGCGGAAACCACACCGGCAAAGGCCACCGATATTCTGTGTGCGCTGGAGGGAAATGAGTTCGCCATTCTGGGCGGCAACCGCCGCGAGGCCGCGCAGCTGGTTCCCGAGACTCCGACCAAGCGTTTCGATTCCTACCTGGTGTTGGAGGGCAACCCGACCGGTGAGGCGCGGTTGAAGGAAATCGTTGCTGCGGAGAATGAATCATGAGCGCATACACTGCACGCGCTACCCGCGAGGACGGCTGGTGGGTAGTCGAGGTGGACGAAGTTCCCGGGCTCTTTACCCAAAGCCAAAACCCGGAGGATATTCCGGATTTGGTGCGTGATGCCCTTGCGCTCTTCCCCGAAGCGGAACGGAATCCGGCTAGCGCCCACGTTCGCGTTATCATGCCGGACTGAGCCAGCCCGCGGCAGACATGGCGAAGGCCGGGGGTCCACGCTCCCCCGGCCTTCTCACGACTCTCGCGCTAGAACCGAGGATGGAATGGGAACCATCCGGGTTCATCTTGGCTGCGACTGAGCCTGTCCCCGGGAGATAACCAGTCTCCCGGCAGCGGAACGGGTCCACGCCTCCCGTTGCTTTCCGCTGACATGTTCTATATAACCGGAGCTTCCCTAAAATACCATGCACCGAGGCTGGAATTTTCCTGGGAATCTGAGACCGTTTCACCACGCTTTCCGAAGCTGGATACAATAGCCGGTGTTTGTGACATGCCGTGCGGGATCCGTACATCCGGCCCCACACCCGGCCCACAAAAGTAGCGTTCCAAAGAAGGGAAGAGCCGTGCCGCATATGAACGTCGAGTCTTTCAACCTCGACCACCGGAAAGTTTCCGCACCCTACGTGCGGGTTGCCGATATCAAACGCCTGCCGCACGGGGACGTCCTCACCAAATACGACATTCGCTTCTGCCAGCCCAATAAAGAGCATCTGACCATGCCGGTCATTCACTCCATCGAGCATTCCTTCGCTGAATACTCGCGCAATCACAGCGACGCCGTGGTCGATTTTTCCCCGATGGGCTGCCAAACCGGCTTCTACCTGCTGCTCGCCGCAGAACCGGACGTACCCGGCACCTGCGAGCTGGTGGAACAAACCTTCCGCGATATCCTGGCCGCCACCGAAGTCCCGGCCGCGAACGAAGTCCAGTGCGGCTGGGGTGCCAACCACAATCTCAAGGCCGCCCAAGAAGCGGTGGCCGCCATGCTGGCCGGGCGCGCGACCTGGGAGCAGGTGATGGCCAAGTGAGCCGCGCCTGCGCCCTCGCCCCCGGCGGCACCCGGCTGCGCGCCCTCATCATCGCAGCTCAAGACGAAGAAATCGTGCCGGTCCTCGCGGCCCTACGCGCCGAACCTTTCTGCGCCACCACCCCGGCCACCGCCGAATCCCTCCAGTCCATCTTCCCCACCGAGCTGCGCGGCGCATCCGGCGTGAACGTCCCCACGAACCTCGGTCCGGTTCTCTGCCTGCGCACCGGCATTGGCCTGGTCGCCACCGCGAGCGCACTCGGCTGGGCGCTGGCCCGCTACCGCCCCGAGGTCATCATCTCGGCCGGGTCCGCCGGCGGCCTGGCTGCCGATATCCGGGTGGGCGACGTCGTTGCCGGAACCCGCTACCGCTACGGACGCGCGGACGCAACCGTCTTCGGCTACGCACCCGGGCAGGTCCCCGGTGCACCCGAGTATTTCGAAGGCGACGCAACCCTCCTCGCCGCGGTCCCGGAGAATGCGCGCCGCGGCGAAGTCCTCTCCTCCGATGCCTTTGTCACGGCCGCGAATGTAGAGGATACCCGCACCCGTTTCCCGGACGCACTGCTCACCGATATGGAATCGACCGCCGCCGCGCATACCGCCGCGCTCGCGGGCATTCCTTTTATCACGATCCGTTCCGCCTCGGATCTATGCGGCCCGCAGGCCGGGATCGACTATCACATCGGCATCGACGAAGCCGCCGACCTTTCCGCGCGCGCGGTCACGGCCACCCTCGCGCGCCTGGCGGAAACTTCGCCGTGGCACGGCACCGCGAGTGGATCACGCACCCGCAGCCTGCCGCCGCGTTTTTCACACCTCGCACTCGAGGCCGCGATTCTCTATGTTTTCGGCCGTGTTCACGCCACTGAGGGCGACGACGCCGCAGCGCCCGCCGCCTCACTTGATGCGGAAATGGTTGCGGATGTGCGCAGGGCGCTCGGGGATTGCGCCCTGGACGCGGACGAGGTGCTCGCCTGCATCGCCCGGGCCCAGCGCGCTATTGCGGCCGATCCGCAGCTCACCCTCACGGCAAAGCAGTACGACGCCGAACGCCTGGCCGTCACGGAACAGGCAGGCGCGGAATCCGGGCGCGGGAAACTGACCTGGCCACCCACCTCGCAAACCGTAATCAAGCGTTTTTCCGGGTATTGGAACGAGGCGCTCCAGGCGGTCGGGCTCTCCGTGAGCAGCGGGCGCAAACGCGGTGCCTTGAAATTCACCACCCAGGATTATGTAGATGCGTTGCGCAGCCACGCTATCGCGGCGCGGCGCAACGGCAAGAACGTCAGCTACAACGGGTACGTGGAGTGGCTGGCCGATTCGGGCAACCAGGGCACCTACCCCTCCGGGGCCGCGATTCGCCAGCGCTTTGGCTCATGGTCCGCGGCGCTGGCCGAAGCGGGAATTAGCTAGCCGAAACAGGGCTGAGCTAGCCCGGCGCTGCGCGCCTAGTACACCGCGCCTAGTACACCTCGGTGGCGCCGATCTGGTCGAGCATCCACGCCACCTCTTCGGCGCGCTCCCGCCAGGCGTCATAACGCCCGGTTTTCCCGGCGTGCCCGGCCACCATCTCGATGCGTTCCAAGATGGGGCGGTCCGGGCTGGGCTTGGTTTTCTCGCGCAGCACCTGGACCCACTTCGTGGGCTCCACGTAGAGCACCCGAATATCGTTGAGAGACGTGGTGGCCAACACCGCCGGGTAACGCACGCCTTCGCGCACATTCTCCACCGGGCTGTAGTCCTTCATATAGGCATACACCTCCGGAGAAGCCACCGGGTTACCCCATTCTTCCCACTCGCCCACCGTCAGCGGGAGCTCCGGTTTAAGAATGGTGGTCAGCGCATCCACGAAGGGCACCGCGGCATGCACGGCTCGGAAAAGCTCGGGGGCCTGGTTGATCGCCGCACCGATCAGCAGGCCACCGGCGCTGCCACCTTCCGCCACCAGGCGATCAGGTGCCACCCAGCCGGAGTCAATAAGCCACCGCGCCGAATCCACGAAATCATTAAATGTGTTTTTCTTGCGGAGGAGTTTTCCGTCGTCGTACCACCGGCGCCCCAGTTCACCGCCGCCGCGGATATGCGACCACCCGATAACGACGCCGCGGTCGAGCAAGCTCAAGCGGTAAATAGAGAAATAGGGCTCGTTCGACACTTCGTAGCTGCCGTAACCGTAGAGGTAGCCGGGATTGGTGCCATCCGGGTGGATATCGGCACGGCGCACCACCGTGAGGGGGATCTCCACACCATCGCGGGCGGTCACCCATACCGCATCCTGGGTGTACAGCGAGGGGTCATAACCCGGGATATCAAGAGTGCGCAGCACCTCAATATCACCGGTGCGCGGGTCGAAGGCCTTTTGGGTGGGCGGCTCCAGGATGGACTGCTCCGTGAAGACCACCCGCGAAGTGAACCAATTGCCCTCCGGGTAGGTTTCCACGAAGCTTCCCTCGCCGGTGGGGATAGCCACCGGGGCACACCAACCGTGGTTGGGACGTGCCGCGGCCGGTTGGGCGGGCGCCGTGGTGGCGGCGTCGTTCCCCGAAACCGCGCGGGCATCTGCACTGGCCGTTGCCAACGGGGCCGAACCGATAGCGCTGGCGGCAGAAAGTGGACGTTCGCGGCGCATAACCCGCAACTGCGTTTGGCCTTCGGAACGCATCGAAATAACGGCGTGGCCGGCGTAGGCCTCCACGTAATCGACGCGCTCACCCTCCGCGGGCACGAAAATGGGATCCCACTCTTCCGGGGTGGAGGTGCGCAGCGGCGCGGAAGCTACCTCGAAATCGGGGCGGTTGGCGTTATGGACGATAAGGACCTGATCGCCGGCGGGCTCCGCGGTGTATTCCAAACCCTCGCGGTGCTCCAAGACCTTGACGCGCTGCTCGATATTCTCTGTGGAAATAAAACGCACATCCGAGGAGGTCACCGAAGCGGAGCGAATAATAATCCACTTGCCGTTGCGGGACTGTTCGTGATCAACGGAGAAACGCTCGTCGTTTTCCTGGAAGAGGACCGTGTCATTAAAATCGCCGATGCGGTGGAGGTTGACCTGCCATTGACGCCAGGAATCATCCACGCGCGAGTAGGCAACCGCGCTGGAATCGGCCATCCAGGCTAGGCCGTAGCCAATATCGCGCACGGAATCATCAACGATCTGGCCGGTTTCGATATCGAAAATGCGCAGGGTGAAATGCTCATCGCCCGTGAAATCCACGCTCATGGCGCCGAGCTTGCCATCCGGCGAGGGCATGAATCCGCCGCAGAGGAAGAATTCTTCCCCGAGAGCAAGCTCGTTACCGTCCCACACCGGGAATTCCGGGAAAGAGGTATTCAGGTCCGGGCGGGCGGCTCCGCGGGCCGGGGTGCGGAACATCGCCGGGTACTGCCGATCCTGGAAAGTGCGCCGGTAGTACCACCAGTCTCCCACCCGGTAAGGAAGTGCGCGGTCAGCCTCCTTGGTGCGCGCCTTGAATTCGGCCACGAGGTTATCGCGCAGGTCGCTCAGACCCGCGGTTTGCTCCCGGAAATAGGCGTTTTCGGCGTTGAGAAGCGCGCGGACATCCGGATCGGATTTATCACGCAGCCACTCGTAATTATCCACGTAGGTGTCGCCGTGGAAAGTGCGTTCGGTAGGGATTTTCTTCGCGATCGGGCCGATAGTCATGGAGGGATTCTACTGGACAGGAGGTGATTGGTGCGCGTGGGCGTGCGCTGTTGCGCGGCACCGTGCGCGCGGGCGTGTGGTACGACGGCGCAGCCGCCGGCTAGCGCGGACGTCGTCACGTTAGCGGGCAGAAGGGAGCGGGCGGAAGGGAGCGAGAATCTCACAAACCTCAGCAGTCACACCAACATCTGGGGATGGAGCATGTGTTGTCCGGGCTGTACTTCGCGTGTACGACATTTGCAGTACAGCCCGGAAAAACACCCCGCCCCGCCGGCTAGGGCACCTGGGTACCGAGGGGATGGGCCACAGGATGCAAATTGGGGAACATCGGGATCTTGTAGTGCAAGCCCAGAACAGAAAACGGGCCACAATGGTGTGTAGATTTGCATCCTGTTGCGGGCCAGTTGAGGTTTACAGACCTATAGGGCCCACAACCGGGGCCTATAGGCCAAAAAATGAGGACCGGCCCTGGACTACTCCAAGGAGCAGCGGTACCGGTCTTGGTGAGATAACTTTACCGGATCATCAAGAAAACGCGAGCCTGCTTGGATTCTAGTCAGAATCTACTCACGCCAGGGCGGCTTTGAGCAGGTCGCGGGCCGTTGAATGGCTTTCTTCGCTGCCGGTTTTCCGGCTTCCGAACGGAACTACGCGCGGTCAGCCGCGGCGGGAGAATTCACGGGAACGCGCGACGGCGAGGGAATCGACCAGCTCGTTGGCGGCATCACCAGCGTGGCCTTTGACCCATTCTACTTCGGTGCGGCCGGTGCGAGACTCGTACAGCGTGAGGAGGCGCTCGACGAGATCACGATTCTTCACCGGCTTCCCGTCCGCTTTCTTCCAGCCCTTCGCGCGCCAACCGCGCGCCCATTTCGTCATGACATTAATGACGTACTGCGAATCCGCGCGGATAAGCAACGGCGCTTGGGTACCGTGCTGAGCCGCCACATATTCCAAACCCTCGATGAGCGCCGTCAGCTCCATAATATTATTCGTGGTGCGGGCCGCTCCTCCGCTATCCCGCGCCCCGCTGAGCTGCTCAACCCAGGCCCAACCACCCGGTCCCGGATTCCCCGAGCACGCCCCATCGGTGGCAAGCACCGCGGCAAAGCCCGGGCGCGGGCTGCCGACCGGGCTACCGCTCCCGGGCGCCAAGGCTGGAGCGGGGCTGGCTGCGGCGGCGTCGTACCCCTCATCTTCATCCATGCCCGCGAGCGGCAGCAGACCCTGCACCTCGTTAGTCACGGCCTCCGCGGTGGCTGTGCCGCCCGCATCAGTATCCACAACCGCGCGCAGCAAGCGCTCGGAATCCGCGTGCCACAACACCCCGCTTTCGCGTCCCTCATCAGCTAAACCGTGGCGGGAAGCGAGCGGGGACGGCGCGGCGCCGTCGGCCAAACCTAAACGTTCGAGGGCGGCGAGGGTAGTGAAAGTATCCGTGCCGCAACGTTCAGCCAATTCAGCGGTTGTTAACCAGGTTGTCATAGCTTTAGGGTAGCGTGCCGGGCGGTGCGACCACGCATCCCGGGGATTCCGCGCAGTTATCCACAGGGCGTGGCGGCGGGCGCGCAAGGCCACCGGCCCTGTGCATACGCGCACGAAAACCGTTCCTGCCCGGTACCCTTGTACTAGGGAACCCTGTTCGGACCCAGAATAAGGAGAATAATGCTCAACCTAGCTGAATATCGCGACGCCCTGAAGCTCGACGACGAGTGGCCCGCGCCCGCCCCCTCGAAGCGCACCGACCGGGAACTTTTTGAGATTGCCTTCGGCGGTCTGGATGGCGACCTGGCGAAAATGACCGACCGGGAGCTCTTCACCGAACTCAACCACCGCCTCATCCAGCGTGATCCTGAAGAAGTTAATGAGGATGTGTCACGCGCGATTGACGTGCTGCTCTACCGGCTTTCCGGCTACCTCGGCCGCACCGAGGCACGCCACCTGGCTCGTATTTCTGACATGATGCCGGAATCGGAATACCCCGCTCGGGATAAAACCGTGATCTGGCGCGGGGATGCGCGGGAACTCGTGGTGGACGCGGTGGTCAATGGGGCGCGCCCGAACCTGCTGGGCTATCGTGATTACAATAAGCCCTCTATTGACCAGGCGATTCACGGCCAGGCCGGCCCGTGGCTGCGCAATGATTGCGCCACCCTGTACTCGATGTCGAATCGCGAACTGGAACCGGGCGAAGCGGCGCTGACCCGCGGGTATCGCCTGCCGGCACGCTACGTGCTCCACACCCTGCCGCCCACGGTGGAAGGTGAGGTGACGGATGCGGATCGCGCGGCGCTGGCCAGCTGCTACACCCGCTGCCTGGATCTGGCTTCGGACAAGGGTGATATTACCTCGGTGTCCTTCTGCTCGTTGGCCACCGGCCATTCGCATTTCCCCTTCGCGGAAGCCACCCGGATTGCGTTGGATACCGTGGCGCAGTGGCTGCACCAGAATCCGCGCTCGAATGTGAATCTGGTGGTCTTTGATATCTTCGCTGATGAAGATGCGGAACATTTCGTGCGCACGATTGAGCGCTGGGTGGAGGAATAATGAGCCAGGGAACTCCTGACTCCGTGGATCGCGGCCAATCTGGGTTCCAGGGTCAGTACGGTGCGCCCGCAGCGGCGGGTTCGGATGCGGGCGTGGGCCCTGATCCGAGCGTCGGTGCGGCCGGGGGCGCTGCTCCCAGTGCGGGCACCGGTGCTGACCCAGCCGGCCCGGCGTGGCCGCCTTCCGCGCCTCCCGCGGTTCCTGCTGGGGAACAAGAACAGCACCCCAGCAGCCGCGGCTTCTGGGTGATGATCACCGTGCTGGCGATTATTGCCCTGGTGGTTTTCGCGGTGCTGCTCACCCTCGGCTCGTCCAACGGGCGTTTCGGGGGCAGCGCAGCGCCGCACCCCACCACTACCGCCACCGCACCGGCCACGCCTGGAGCAGGCGCGCCGGGCCAGGGCGGATCGGCCCAGGGCGCGCCGGGAACCATCCCGAATACCGCGCCCGGCCCCGTCGAAACGCGCTATACCCAGCTCGCCACGGATCGCGGTTGGGTGGCCGGTCAGGATTACATTCCCACTCAGCCCGATGAGATTCGCACCCAGCTCCAGGCCCTGCCGCAGCTGGAGCCGTCCTCCGGGCAAACCGCCGGGGATCCCAAGGCCCCCGTGCACGTCACGATCTACTCTGATTACGCATGCAGTTTCTGCAATAAACTCCACGCGGAATCCGTCCCGCAGCTCCTGGAACTGGCCAAGAAGGGCGATATTTACTTGGCTTACGTGCAGGTCCCGATTTTCAAGGACACCGTGTCCAGTGATCGCGCAGCCGCCGCCGCGCACGCGGCCGGATTGCAGGGCAAGTTCTGGGAATACTCGGCTCTTCTTTTCGACGGCGCAGCTGCCGCCGGCCACGACCCTGACAAGGCCGCGTCAATGTTCTCCGATGAAAACCTCGATGCTTTCGCCAGCCAGGCAGGCTTGGATGTGGAGGCTTTCCGGGCTGCGCGTGACAGCTCCGAAACCACCAGCTTTATTGCCGCCCAGGAATCTTTAGGCCTAGAAACCCTGGGGCTGCGCGGTACCCCGGCGATTATTATCAACGGCACCGCGAGCACCGGCTACCAGCCACTCTCCGCGATCACCAATACGATTGAGCTGGAAAAGGCGCTCGTGGACTCGGCGGGTTAAAGATTCTAGGCAAGCTACACTCAACGAAAATCAACAGATAGAGAGCAGAGTATCCGTGGTACGTGCCCGACGCTAAAACCTCCCCATCCGGTGAGGCTGCGCCCCAGAAACACTTGAGGTGTCTCGGTGCATAACCGAGGCACTCTTTTGGGCACCTTATATACAGATATTTCGGGTAGTCCTGTTATTCCAACGCCCTATTTCCGAGTATCGCTTTTCATGTCCTGCGAGCTTGGCCTCTCCGGTATGCACATCCCCTATGGCATTCTTTGCATATTTTGGAGGTAAGCGTTCATGGATACCCCTATCCTCGAAGCTATCGCGGTAGAAAAAATCCACCCGAAGAAATCAACACCGGCCCTGACCGGCGTCAATCTTGCCCTACATCCGGGAGAATTGGTTGCCGTTATCGGCCATAACGGAGCGGGAAAATCCACGCTCTTCGATATCCTTGGTGGGCTCATGAAACCCACCCGCGGCACGGTCACTAATTCCGTAGCCGCAAGCGCTATCGGCTGGTGCCCGCAGCGCGAGATTATCGACTGGTCCCTGACCGTGGCACAAAACATCCTCGTGGGCCTTGATCTGCGGGGTAACCGTTGGCATCGCCGTGCTGAAATTGAAAGCATCGCCGCAGTTCTGGGCCTTTCGCGTTTCCTTGACCGCACCGCGGAAACCCTTTCCGGCGGGGAATTACGCCGCACCCAAATCGCCCGCGCGATTATCGGTGACCCTCGCCTCATGATTCTGGACGAGCCAACCACCGGTCTGGATCCCACCGGCATTGACACCGTGTTCAGCTACTTGCGCTCCCGGGTGGAAGAAGGGCGCACCGTGCTGGTCAGCACGCACGAGACCTCTAAGTTTTCCGAGTATTGCACCCGGGTTATTGCTCTGCGCGGCGGGCGCATTATCGCCGATATGCCCGCAGGGCAGTTTATGGCCCATTGCCCTGGCAGCACCGACCTGTGGGAAGCCCTCCAGGCGTTCGAGGCCCTCGAACCACCCAAGAATCCGGAAGCCGCTGCAGCCACAGAAGCAGAAGAAGGAACCCCGCTCCCATGAAAAAATCACTTATTCTCACTAAGTACCATATTGCTTCCCTATGGAATTGGCGCGGCGTCTACCTCGGCCGCATCGTCGAACCGCTGGCATATTTCGTATTCCTAGTTGTCGGTATTTCCGGGATGCTCGACAGCGCGCAGAGCCGTAACTACCTCAGCTACGCCTTCACCGGCATCGTCTGCCTTCTCACGTTCCGCGCTTTCGGCTACGCCACCTCCGATATCTCCAATGACCGCAAGTGGGGGGTGTACGCGATTTTCATGATGCAGGGCGGGAAGGTGTGGGGCTATCTCGTATCGATTATCGCGGTGGCATCCCTTGTTTTCCTTGTCCAATTCGCAGCGGTAGCCCTCGCCTACCTGGGCTTATCTGTTGCGAGCGGCTCCGGCGTGGACGGTGCCGCTCTTGTGGCGGGGCTGCTTATTGCGTTTCTGGTTGTGTGGGGCTGGGTGGGCCTGGGCGCCGCGGTAGGCGCCCTGGTCAATAGTTACGAGGCGCGCGATATGCTCTCCACTTTCACCACGCTGCCGGTGGTGCTCTCCGCCCCGCTTTTTTACGAGCTCAGCTCCGCGCCCACATACCTTCAGGTCATCGCGCGCTGCAACCCGCTCACGTATCACGTGCAGTGGATGCGTGCCCCGGTAGCTGCGGATTTCGTGTACGCGCTACTCTGGGTTGGAACGACGACGGCGCTAGCCCGCTACGCCCTCAGCCGCGCAGATAGGCTCAGCTCCGAGCGGTAACTCCCCGGCCCGGCGGCCCGGGGTATTCACGAATACTCCACAGGGTATGTGCAAAACTCGTAGCCTCGCCTCACACCTCCGGCGCATCGACGGCCTGCCACATCTCCCACAGCCGGGCGTATTCCCCGCCGCGCGCCACCAGCTCATCGTGGCTGCCCAGTTCAGCAACCCGCCCGTCGATCATGACGGCCACCCGGTCCGCGGAATGGGCACTGTAGAGGCGATGCGCGATGGAAATAACGGTGCGCCCTTCCAGCACCCGTGCCAGGGCGCGCTCTGCTGAACGCGCCGCATTCGGATCCAACATTGCGGTGGCCTCATCCAAAATAAGGATCTGCGGGTCGAGCACAATAATGCGCGCCAGCGCTAGCTGCTGGGCCTGCGCGGGAGAAAGCTCCCGCGCCCCACCGGCCAGGCGCTCCTCCAGCGGCAGATCCAGTTCCACGG
The DNA here is from genome assembly GCF_030230305.1 of Actinotignum sanguinis. Classification (NCBI taxonomy): domain Bacteria; kingdom Bacillati; phylum Actinomycetota; class Actinomycetes; order Actinomycetales; family Actinomycetaceae; genus Actinotignum; species Actinotignum sanguinis. Next base: position 109,438 of record NZ_JASPCQ010000005.1, on the reverse strand, counting down.
CCGCGAGCGCGGCCCGCATCTCCTCCTCGCTGGCATCCGCGCGGGCCATGCGTAGGTTATCGGCCACCGTTCCCACGAATACATGATGTTCCTGCGTCACCAGCGACACCGTGGAATGCAGGTGATCCTCACGGATCCGAACAGCATCCGCCCCGCCAATCCGCACGGTTCCGGATTCGGGCCGGTTAATACCGGCAATCAACCGGGCCAGCGTTGATTTACCCGCCCCGGAGGGCCCCACGATAGCCAGATGCTCCCCGCTGCGCACCTCCAGATCCACGCCCTTGAGCGCGTAGGCGCGTGGCTCGCTCGGCCCGGCGTCGTCGTGCTGGGTGCGGCCGTAACGGAAACGCACCCCGCGCAATTCGACGTCCGTTCCGCGCGGCACCTCGGGGCGCGACTCCGGCGGAACCGTATCCACGCCGAAAATGCGGGCGAAAGACACCAGGGAATACTGCAATTCGGTGATGAACCAGCCAAGCTCTTCGAGCGGGCCCGCCAATTGGATCGCGAGCATCGTGACCGTGATGACTTCCCCAAGGGTGGCGGCGCCGCGCGGGATGAGCAACGCACCCACCAGCGGCGTCACCAAGACCGGCAGCCACACGGACAGCGCCACGCCGGCGCGGAACAGCCACACAATCCCCGCGCCGTACGTTTCCACCCGCACGTGTTCCTCGATGAAGGTGCCCAGGCGCCCGAGGCGCACCCGGCCCAGGTTGAGGGCATCCACCGTGGTTTTTTGAGTCACGGTTTCGGAAACGGAACCCGCGAAAGCAGCGCGCACCGCGCTCCCGGATTGAAACACCGGGACGATGCGGCGCAGGAACCAGCGCACCACCGCGACCACCAGTGCCGTGAAGAAAAGCGTCCAGCCGAGGGCCGGGGCCGCCAGCAGCGCCGCGCCCAGCGAAACACAGACGGTGGTCACCAGCACCACGAGACTGGAAATTCCGCGTTGGATGAAGAATTGCACGCGGGTGATATCGTCCGTGGTGCGGCCCAGGAGATCCCCGGAACCGGCGCTTTCCACCAGGTCAAGGGGCAGGTGGGTGATGCCGTGCACAACGCCATCACGCAGCTGGGCGAAGATGCGGTTGCCGAAATATTCCGCGCGCAAGTCCGCGAGGAACGTGAACAGCGTATGGACCGCGACCGCTCCGAGCATCAGGGCGATGAGCCCGGCCGCGCGGGCGGCTGCTTCCGGGTGGCCGGCGATATCTATGGCCCGACCGATCACGATAGGCGAGATGACGGCCGCGATCGCCGCCACTAGTTGCAGGCCCACGACCAGGCTGAATTCACCCAGGCGCCCGCGGACAATGCGCAGCAGGGCGCGCACGGAAAAACGGCGCGATGCGATAGGAAGGATCATGCCAGCTCCTCTCCGGTTTCCCGCACCACGATGCGGCGGTAGTCCGGGTGGTCGAGTAGGTGCGCGTGCGTGCCGCGCGCGATTTCTTTACCGTCACGAATAAGAACGACGACGTCAGCCGCCCCCAGCACCAGCGGCGATGCCGAAACAACCACGGTGGTGCGCCCCTTCCGAGCCCTGGCTAGAGCAGCCGCGATACGAGCCTCGGTGTGGGAATCCACCGCGGAGGTGGGATCCACGAGGATGGCGATATCCGGGTCGCTGGCCAGCAAGCGGGCCAGCACCAGGCGCTGGCGCTGCCCACCCGACACATTGCGGCCGCGCTCGGTCACCGCGCCGTCCAGGCCGCCCAGCGAATCCACGGCATCGCGGGCCTGGGCTGCGGCCAGCGCGGCGGTGAGGCGATCATCGGCGCTGGTATCCGCGGGGGCGTGCTGGTGGCCGGCCTGCCCGCTCGAATAATCCTCGAAAAGCTGAGCGAGGGTGCGGGCCGGAACCTCCGGGGCGTGCTCGCCCTGCAGGTTCTCGCGCAGGGTACCGGCGAAAAGATCAGCAACCGGCCCGGAATAGCGGATATGGGCGCGCAGTTCATCCAGGGGAATATCGACGGCGCGGGCGTCGCCCGGGGTGAGCGCCTCGCCCGCCTCACCGTCAGCTGGCGTAGTGGGCCAGCGCAGGTGAATGTCGGCGTCGTCGTTCATCCGCGCGAGCCTTGCCGCAATGGCGGTGCCCTCCTCCACGTTCGCGCCCACCACGGCGGTGAAACGCCCGGCTTCGATGTGCAAGTCCGCCGCGGCGTCGTACAGCGACACGGTGCTCCAGGCCGGGGGAATCACGGTACCGGTATCGGGCAGCAGCGGTTCTGCCGCGAGCGCGCGGGTGATTTTTTTGGCGCTCACCCAGGCGCCCACCGCGGTCGCCGCGAAGCTCGCGAACATGACGATCGGCATGGAGAGGATGGCACAATAGCCGGCGAACGCGAAGAGTTCGCCGGCGGTGAGGTGGCCGCTCAGCAGCATGCTCACTCCCACGGTGACGATGACCGCCTGGAAAATAAGCGGACCGCCGTTCGTAACCGTGGACATGAGAGCGCGCGAGGGTGCGGCGTCGAAACCGGCCTTTTTGACCGCTTCCGATTGTTCGCGGTAGCGCGCATTGTAGTAATCTTCCCCGCCGACGCCGCGCATGACCCGCAGCCCGACCACGCCATCCGTTGCCAGGGTGGTGAGTTTGCCCTGTTCTTCGCGCAGCGGTTCACGCCATTTGGCCATGACGCGCGAAATCCAGGAGATGACCGCCATAACGAGCGGCAGGCCGATAATCACCGCGAGGCCGAGCGGCACGCTCATCCGCATCATGAGCACGGCCACCAGCCCAAAGGATAGGAACGACGCGAGCGTTGCCGGCGTATTGATGAACATCGAGCCGACCATATAGGTATCCGAGTTGAGCACGGAGACGACGTCGCCCGTTTGCATCTCCAGATTGGTGCGGCGCGGGAAAAGCCGGGCGGCGAGGGTGCGCTGCGGATTAATCATCGTGCGCATCCAGATCACATTTTCGGGGATTTCCGTGCAGAGTGTCAGGGCAAGAACAAGGGTGGCGACGACGAAGGCCCCCGCCGGAGCGAGGAGCTCGGACGTGATGCCGTGCTCCAGCCCGGAATCTAGCATTTTCCCGACGAAGTGAATTTGGCTGACACTTGCTACCGAGGTCAGGCAGGCAATGAGCGTGGTCAGTGCGATCACCCCGGCATTTTCGCGGCCAACGGCGAGGAGGAACGCGAGGGGGCGATTCGGGTAGGCGTGAATATGTTCTTCGGAGAAGCGCAGCGAACGCGGGCGGAAGCCGGCGAAGCGGGAGATATGCGGGGTGGATGTGGAGGCGGCCGAGGGCTGGGTCATGGGATTCCTCAAGATGCTGTGATTCGAATATTCCGTGGAGCTGGATCAGGATGTGGATCCGAAGCCGAGCTAGAGCCGAGCGGGTTCGGGGCTGGAGCTGAGCGGAGCACGCAAAAGTTGCGGCGGTACGAGGAGCTGGCGCGAGGGCGCCGATGTACCTACCGGTGAGTGCTGCGTGCGTGACCTGGCGTGACTGCCGCGCTTCAACGCGAGGCGCCACGCCGATCTAGAGGAATAGTTGAATGCCCATGGGCGAAATCGTAGCACAGAAATTTCGGGGGCCGCGCGCAACTCTGTTCGGTAGCCACGCGCCCGAAAGCCGAGCGTTCCGTATACCGAGTGCCCGATAAGCCAAAGAACCATAAACCGGGTGCCCTATAACTCCAATCTCAGGAGTCACACCTGTACCTGCGGAGGGACTATGTGTTGTCAGAGCTGTACTTCGTATGTACGACATCCGCAGTACACTCCGGAAAACACATACCGGGTTCGGCGGCCTACGCGCTCGCGATATTGCCCGCGCGCGTGCCAAAATCCAGCAGGCCCCGCAAAGTGTGCGTCACGAACCTCGCAGCCCGCAAAGTGTGCGTGAGGAACATGGAATCAGGTGAAAACGGTACTCACACGCACACTTGTTCGCGATGAAGGCTCGTCACCGAGTCCGGGGTAAACATAGTGCAAATTCCGGACGGTCAGGGTCGCGTAGTGCAAACTCAGAGCAGAAATCAGGCCAAAATGGTGCGTAGATTTGCACCCTGTTGTGGGATCGCTGTTGAACCCTCAGCAACACGACCCGGAGCCGGCATGCGAAAAGCACAGAGCCGCACCCGAGCGGCTCGTTATTTGTAAAGGCGAAAATCAGTGTCGCCTTAACCGCTACCGCTTCCGCGGGCGGGTAGCTGGGTGCCGGTTTAGTCCGAGGCCAACTACGTATTGAGTATCGCAGTCCGGCGGTGCTGCCGTCCAGAGTTGAAATGGGTAAACCAAAATAACTGAGGGATTACTACCACGGTGTGATGCTACCGATTTGTGGCGCGATATCACGGAAATCTATTGCCATGACCAACTGTGGTGCTCAAGGGGGGAGTTGAACCCCCACGCCCTCACGGGCACACGGACCTGAACCGTGCGCGTCTGCCTATTCCGCCACTTGAGCAAGTGCACGTATGAGCTTATCGTCTCATCCGCGATTAGTCCAAGTTTTTGCAGCACGAATTTACGTGAGACGCGTCGCAGCGCGGCAGTTTCCGCCATCCCAGCGCCAGCAGTCGTTCACAGCCAGAGCACCTGCGGGTACGTAGCACCGCCCCGCCAGCGCTGCGCCGTCGCGCCTCCACCAGCACCCCCGCACGGTCCGCGCGCTCCACACGGTCCTCACCCCCACCACCCCCACCTTCCGCTCCGCTCACGGCGCGGAAGGTAGCGGCGCACCGGCGCGGGCGATTACAGTCGCCTATAGAACCGCAGAACCGACATTGCAGAGGGAAGGGGCAGGGCCATGGGTGCCCTCGGGAAGTTTGAAAAGGGAGTGGAGAACGCCGTCGCCGGGGCGTTTCGTGTTTTCCAGTCCGAGCTAAAACCGGTGGAGATCCTCACCGATATTAAAAAGGCCATGACACGTGACGCTGCCGAACTCTCCCGCGAGCGCACCGTTGCCCCCAATATTTTCACGGTCGCGCTCGCCCCGGCGGATCTGGCCCGGGTGGATTCCTGGGGCCAGGAGGCGCTCCGCGAGGAACTCGCCCGCTCCGCGGTGGAATACGCCACCGAACAGGACTATCTATTCGTCGGCCCCATTGAGATCACATTCGAGGAGGATCCCCAGTTGCGCGAAGGAACAGCACGCACCCGGACAACCACGCAGCGCGGAGCCATCGCCCCGGCCACTCGCAGCGCCGGCACGGAGGAGAACCCGCTCATCCAGGTGGGGCGGGACCGCTACCTCCTCACCGGCACCACCGCGATTATCGGCCGCGGTTCCGATTGCGATATCAGCGTGGACGACTCGGGCATCTCCCGGCACCACCTCGAGCTGCAAGTCACCCCGAATGGCGTGATCGCCACGGACCTCAACTCCACCAACGGCACCTTCGTGGAAGGTCACCGCATTAGCGCGGCCACCCTGGTGGACGGCAATACCATCACCATCGGCCGCACCCACATTATGTTCTGGACTGGAACGGCTTCCGCCTCATGAATCTCGCAATAACCTTATTGCGCTTCGGTTTTCTAGCGCTGCTGTGGCTGTTTATTTTCGCCGTCGTGCTAACGGTGCGCCGCGATGTGCTGGGAACGGACGTGCGGCGTCGTTCTTCTCTTCTTTCGGCACGACGCCGCAGCATGCACGCGCCCGCCCCCGCGGAAAACGACTCCCCCGCGCCGCCTGCCGCGCCGGTTGAACGGCCCGTTTACCTGGTGGTAACCGGCGGTCCGCTGCTGGGAACCGCGGTGCCGCTCAGCTCGCAACCGGTATATATCGGGCGCGCCCCGGATAACACTCTCGTCCTGGATGACACCTACGCCTCCGGGCATCACGCCCGTATTTTCGCGGCGGAGGGCCGGCGCTGGGTGGAGGATCTGGGCTCAACAAACGGTACCCTGGTAGGGGGGATCCGCATTAACGGCACGGCCGCGCTGGACCCCGGCGTTGTCATTCAGGTGGGGGAAACCACGATGGAGCTACAAGTTTGAGTATTCAGCTACGCTACGCGGCGTTTTCCGATGTCGGCCTGGTTCGTTCCAATAACCAGGACGGTGGCTACGCCTCGCCTCATTTGCTCGTTGTGGCAGATGGAATGGGCGGGGCGGCCGCCGGAGATATCGCGTCATCGGTCACGGTGGGGCATCTGGTGGCTGTCGATGATGTGCACGCCGCCGATGATTTGCTGCCGGTGCTGCGCCGCGCGGTGGAAGCCGCGCATGACGATATGCTCGAGCTCGTTGCGGAGAACCCGAAAATGGCGGGCATGGGCACCACTTGCATCGCCATGCTGCGGGCCTCGAATAAGCTCGCGATGGTTCATATCGGTGATTCGCGCGCCTACCTTTTGCGGGATGGCAAGCTCGGCCAGGTCACGCATGACCACACTCTAGTTCAGTACCTCGTGGATCACGGCCGGCTCACCCCGGAGGAAGCTGAACACCACCCGCAGCGCAATGTGATTATGCGGGCGCTCGGAGATACCCCCGGCGAGGTCGAGCTGGATGAATCCGTGCGGGAAGCCCGGGTGGGCGACCGCTGGCTACTGTGCTCGGACGGCCTATTTGGCGTGGTTGCGCACGACACCATCGAACACGCCATGTCCGCGATCCCCGACCTGCACCAGCTGGGCGAACACCTCATCGATTTAGCGTTGGCGGCCGGCGCCCCCGATAACGTCACCGTGATTCTTGCGGATGTTGTGGACGACGCCACACTCACCAGCCCGCTGCCCTCCCAACCCATTGTGGTCGGTTCGGCGGCGCGTGATTACCGCCGGCCCACCCGCGGGGGTAATTCCGCCGCGGCCAAGGCGGCGACGCTGACGCAAAATGCTAGTACCGGGGCCGGCGCTGGCGTGGGAGCTACGGCTGCGACTGCGGCTGATGGTGGCGCGGGCACAAACGGATCAGTGGCTCCGGCTGGAAAAGATAGGTCGGGAAGCTGCGCCCCGTCCGGCGCTGGCACACCTTCGGGCACCGGCCCCAAGAATAAATCCGCAAAAACTAGCCCGGCGAGCGGGGCCACCGGCGGCGCGTCCAGTGTGGGCCGCGGCACATCCGGTGTGGGCCGCGGGGATTCGGGCGCGGAGGGCGCTCCTCGCGCGCGCTGGGGAGCGCGTTTGGCGGTTATTCTGACCGTCGTGGCCCTGGCGGTGGCCGGCCTTGTCGGCGCTTACCGCTGGACCCAGAGCCGCTACTACGTGGCCAATAACAATGGCACCGTTACGATTTATCAGGGAATCCCGCAGCGCCTCGGCCCACTGGAGTTCTCCCACGCGGCGGAAGCCACTGATCTCCAGGTCCGCGACCTCACCCCGGTGGCCCAAGATCGGCTGGCCACGCCCATCACGCGCGCTTCGCTGCGCGAAGCGCGCGCCGTCGTCGCCGCCCTGCGTGAGCAAAAAGCACAGAACAACGAACCTACGCCCGCGCCCGCTACGCCCGGAGCCTCGGCAACGCCCACGCCCGCGAGCGCGAGCCCCGCACCCGAGGCCCCGGCTGCACCCGCGCCAGCACCGGCCGCACCCACCCCCGCGAACCCGGGAGAGAACCGATGAGTACGGTGGTTCCCCCGCGCACGCGCCGCGGCCGCTGGCCGGAAATCACCCTGCTGCTCCTGGCCGGAGCCATCGGGGTGGGCGCCTATTACCTGGTGTGGACCGGGCTGGATAATACCGGGCTGCCGCCCAGCTTCGCGCTGGTGGTGGGTGCCGGCGCCGCCCTGGTATTCGCCTGCCACCTGCTTATTCGCGCACTGTGCCCCTACGCGGATCCGGTGCTTTTCCCCTGCGCGATCGCCCTCAACGGGCTGGGCCTGGCCATGATCTACCGGGTGGATGCCGCGGCGGATACCGATCACGCCCGCAGCCAGCTCATCCTCACCGCCGGCGCGCTGGTATTTTTCGCCGTCACGGTGCTGCTCGTGCGCAATTATCGGGTACTGCAAAATTACATGTGGACCTCGCTCATCGCCGGGGTGGTGCTGCTCCTCCTCCCGCTCAGCCCGCTGGGCCGCACCCTCAACGGTTCGCGCCTGTGGATCGCGGTGGGTGGGATGTCCTTCCAGCCGGCCGAAGTCGCGAAAATCTGTTTCGCGGTGTTCTTCGCGGCCTACCTCGTGACCGAACGCGATAACCTGGCGCTCGCCGGCCCGAAAATCCTGGGAATTCGCCTCCCTAAGGCCCGCCATATCCTCCCGGTTCTCATCGCCTGGGCGCTGTGCATGGGAGTCCTCGTTTTTGAACGCGATTTCGGCACCGCGCTGCTCTTCTTCGGGCTTTTCGTGGCGATGCTGTGGGTGGCGACCGAGCAGGTCTCCTGGCTGGCCATCGGCGCGCTCCTCACCGTGGGCGGGGTGTGGTTCATTTCAACAACCGTGTCCCATGTGCAGGCCCGTTTCGCGATTTGGCTCGACCCCTTCGACCCGGAACTGTACGACGCCGTCGGCGGCTCCTACCAGGTGGTTCAGGGGCTCTTCGGCATGGCCTCCGGGGGGCTCTTCGGGGCGGGGCTGGGGCGCGGCTACCCGAACCTGGTTTACGCGGCGCATTCCGATTTCATTTACGCCTCTTTCGCCGAGGAACTCGGCCTGGTGGGCGTGGGTGCCATCCTGTGCATCTACCTGCTTCTCATCAGTCGCGGCATGCGGGTTGCCCTGGAATCGCGCGATGGCTTCGGCAAACTCCTCGCTTCCGGGCTGTCTTTCGTGCTCGGGCTGCAATGCTTCATCGTTATCGGCGGGGTGACGCGCATTATCCCGCTGACCGGCCTGGCCCTGCCTTTCCTCGCGCACGGCGGCTCGGCACTGCTGACGAACTGGATCATTATCGCGCTGCTGATCCGCATGTCGCACACCGCCCGCCGCCCGGAAGAAGCACGCCCGCTGCCCACCACCGATGAACTCGCGATCCTGCGCGGGAACGCCGATGAGGGCGTTAGTGAGGGCGACGACGACGCGCGCCGCGCCCCGCGCGGCGCGGAAAGCTCCACCGGCGGGGCTCACACGGCGGCCGCGGGTTCCCGACCCGCGGGCGGCGACGCCCACACAGAGGTGGTGCGCCCGTGAATCGCCCTATCCGCCAGCTCGTCGCGGTCCTCGCGGTCATGTTCTTAGGTTTGGCCGGCTCCACCACCGCGATCCAGTTCTTCCAGGCCGCCAGCCTCAACGCCAATGCGTGGAATGTGCGGACGCTCTACCGCGAATACGGCACCCAGCGTGGTCCCATTATCGTGGCCGGGGAATCCATTGTTTCCTCCCAGCCCATCGACGATGCCTACAACTACCTGCGCGTTTACGAGCGCCCGGAGATTTATTCGAATCTCACCGGCTACTACTCCATCGCCCATAACTCGATGACGGGCTTGGAACGCGCCATGAACCCGGTCCTGGGCGGCTCGGATTCCTCCCTGGCCGGTCAACGTATCGAAGAGCTCATTACCGGCTCCCAACCCCAGGGCGGGGGCGTTGAGCTCACTATCGATCCCCAGCTCCAGGAGGCCGCAGCCGCCGCGCTGGGTAACCAGCGCGGCGCCGTCGTCGTACTTAATTCCCGCACCGGAGATATTCTGGCGCAGGTCTCCACCCCCGGATTCGACCCGAACGGCGTGGCCACGCACGATACCGCGGCCGCGCGCGACAACTATCAGGCTCTCGAAACCGATCCCACCACGCCGCTCATCGACCGGGCGACCGGCGGGGACCAGTACGCGCCCGGCTCGTCGTTCAAGCTGCTTACCGCCACCGCGATGATTGAGAACCTCGGGCTGAGCCCAGATTCGCTGGTGGAGGCCCCCCGCACCTTCGTGCCGCCGGGGACCACGCACGATATGTGGAATCCGGGGCAGGCCGCCTGCGGAGACGGCTCCGGGAAAGTTACGCTTACCGAGGCGTTCGCGCAATCGTGCAATACGCCGTTCGCGATCGGCGGGATCGCGGTGGGCCCGGAAAAAATGGTGGCGCAAGCCGAAAAATTCGGTTTCAATAGCGAGCTTTCCACGCCGCTACCCGTTTCCGCTTCGCGTTTCCCCGCCCCCGCGGACGCCGCGGCGCTCGCCATGGATTCCATCGGCCAACGCGATATTCGGGTCACCCCGATGCAGATGGCGATGGTCGGTGCGGCGATTGCCAATGACGGCGTGGTGATGAAACCGAATCTGGTGCGCCGCACTCTCACCGCGGATCTCGAACCCGTGAGCGAAAGCGAACCGGAAGTGCTCTCCCGCGCGATGAGCCAGCAAACCGCGGGCTATATGCACCAGATGATGGTCAATGAGGTCAAGAACGGCACCGGGTACCTCTTCACCCTCCCCGGGATTGAAACCTCCGGGAAAACCGGGACCGCGGAAATCACGAACGATATCCCCCCGCACGCGTGGTTCGTGGGGAATGCGACCATCGGGGACACGGCCTATACCGTGGCCGTGGTGGTCGAAAATTCGGGCAATGCCGTGTGGAATGGCGACGGTGGCTCCGTTGCCGCCCCCCTTGCCCGCACAGTACTTGAAGCTAAGGTGAACTAAGCAGATGCTCAGCAGAAAGGTGACGCGACGTGAATGATATCCCCCGCGTACTCGGCAACCGCTACCAGGTGGGCGAGATCATCGGTCGAGGCGGTATGGCCGAAGTACATCTCGGCTACGACACCCGGCTCTCACGCACGGTAGCGATTAAAATCCTGCGCACCGACCTGGCGCAGGATGCCACCTTCCTGGCCCGTTTCCGGCGTGAGGCGCAATCGGCGGCCGCGCTCAACCACCCCTCCATTGTGTCCGTGTATGACACCGGGGAAGAAACCGTGACTTCCGCGAGCGGCACCGAGCTGGCGCTGCCCTATATCGTCATGGAATACGTCAAGGGCCGCACCGTGGCCTCCCTGCTGCACGGCGGGGACCCGGTACCCATCGGGGAGGCCGTGCAGATCGTGGTGGGGGTGCTTTCCGCGCTGGAATACTCCCATCACGAAGGCATCATTCACCGCGATATCAAGCCGGGCAATATTATGCTCACCACCGGCGGCAAGGTGAAGGTCATGGACTTCGGGATCGCCCGCGCGATTGCCGATTCCGCTGCCACGATGACGCAAACGAACTCCGTGGTGGGCACCGCCCAGTACCTCTCCCCCGAGCAGGCGCGCGGGGAAGTGGTGGATGCGCGCTCCGACCTGTATTCCACCGGCTGCGTGCTGTATGAGCTGCTCACCGGGCGCCCGCCCTTCGTGGGTGATAGCGCGGTGGCGGTGGCCTACCAGCATGTTTCTGAAACTCCCAAGCCGGCTTCCCAGATCGCTTCCGATATCCCGGACGCCATTGACCGCGTGGTCATGAAATCCCTGGCGAAGAGCCGCGAGGACCGCTACCAGGACGCCGCCGAATTCCGCGCGGACCTGTTGGCTGCGGCGCGTGGGGAAGGCGTGGACGCCCCGGCGGTTTCCTCCTGGAATGCTTACGGGGCGGGGGCGATTGGCGCGGCTGGTGTTGGCGCGGCTGGTGTTGCCGGTGCCGGTATTGGCGCGGCCGGGGCGAATGCCGCGACGGCCGCTACGCAAGCCTATTCGGCCACTAACGCCCGCCCCGCCTCCACCACCGCTTATCCCACCGCGACCGCTGGGGGCGCCGGCGGTGCCGGTGCAGGTGCCGCGGGCGGTGCCGGTGCGGGCGGTGCCGGTGCAGGTGCGATTTCTAGTACGACGGCGCAGCCGGGCGGCGCGCCCACCTACCCGGGTGGGTACCCGACGGGCGCCTACCCCGGGGCCTACCCCACGGGCAGCTACCCCACCGGGAGCTATCCCGGTTATGACCCCACGGCAACCGGAGCGCAACCGCCGGTAAAGAAGAAGTCCAGTGCGCCCTTCATTTGGGGCGGGGTGGCTCTGCTTGTTATTGCCCTGGGGATCCTGGGCTGGTTCTTCCTGTCCGGGCGGGGCGACTCCGCCGAACCGCAACCCACCGAAACCGCGGTGGCGCAGGTGGCGATCCCCGATATGGTGGGGTGGACCGAGGTGCAGGCCAGCCAACAGCTCACCAGCTTGGGCCTGGAATTCGTGCGCGGCACGGATGTGTCCAGCGATACCGTGGACAAGGGGCTGGTTGTGTCCTCCAATCCGGCGATGCGGAGCACCGTGGATGTGGGCAGTCGCGTGACCTTGCATTTCTCCTCCGGTCCGTCCGCCGTGCAGGTTCCCGATGTGGTGGGGATGAGCACGGATCAGGCCTCCCAGGCGCTACGCGCGGCGGGGCTGACCGTGGGCGGTATGGAGCAGGTTAATGACCCGAGCGAGGACCGCGACCGGGTGGTGTCTACCAGCCCGAATGTGGGCGAAAGCGTGAAGCCGGGCAGTACCGTGAAGCTGCAGGTAGCCAGCGGCAATGTGGCAGTTCCGGATGTACGCGGAATGAGCGTAGATGAAGCGCGGGCGGCGCTGCGCGATGCTCGCCTCACGGTCGTGGGCCAAAGCGAGCAGGAGGTCACCGACCCGGCGAAGGTCGGCAAAGTCGTGGATGCGAGCATTGCTCCGGGCACCGTGGTTCAGCGCGATACCGAGATGCGTATTACCGTGGGCATCGCCCCGGCACCCACTCCCACCCCGAGCACTCCGCCCGCCGGCTCCGGTTCTGGTGGTTCCGGCTCTGGCGGATCGGGAGGTAACGGTGGCGCGGGCGGCGCGCACCCCAACCCCGCACCTACCGGGCAGGGGAACGGGTAAGTAGCTACCGGGAACCGGGTCGCTCGCGGATCGGTCCGCAAAATGCAACCACAACTACATTAACTTTTCCAAATCGTGCGCTGGCGTTGCTTTTTGTGAGCTCCTAGCCCAGAGTGTTGCTTTCTGCAGCGCCTGTGTGCTGAGGCGTTGCTTTCTGAGACCTTCCGCGTCGAGAAGTTGCATTTTACAAGCTATCGCGTTGTGGTGTTGCTATTTGCCGGCGCTCATGCCGAGAGGTTGCATTATCCGAGCACCCCGCCCGCCGGCTTTCCGCTTTCCTATTTTCTAGCCGGCGGGCAGGGGTGTCTTTTCCGGAGTGTACTGCACGTGTCTTACATACTAAGTACAGCTCTGACAACACGTACCGCCCCCGCAGGGGCTGGTACCGTGCTACCGTGTGCTAGCTGTGGTCCGGCTAACCCCGTGGCCCAGCTACTGCGTGATGGTGGTATCCTGCGGGCGGAAAACGGTATTTATCCAGGGGAAAACCCACTCAAAGAGCGCGAAAACAATCGCGGCGATAATGATAAGGGCCTCGATGACCTTCAACCACGTCGGGCCGGGCAGGTGCCGCCAAATAAATCCGTACATTGCATGCTCCGTTTCTTCTTCACGTATATCTGCTAGTGCCCACCCCGGGGCGAGCCGACCGCCTACTTTTTACTTCACCAGCTCCGCCGGGGCGCCCTCGGCGGCGTCGACCCAATGATCGAGGGTGGCGTAGGTAATCCAGCGGTCGCTGGACACAAAGGGCGGATGGCAGGTGGTAATGGTGAGGATGCGCTGGGTGGGCGCCTCCTCCGGCTTATTCGGTACCGGCGCCAGCACGCCTACCTGTGTGGGCGGCACAACCTCATGCTCGGTGACCTTGTAGACGTAGTAGGCGTTCTTGGTTTGCACAATAATCGGGTCGCCTGGTTGGAGCTCAGGCACATCGCGCATGGCCGCGCCGTACGTCTGGCGGTGCGCGGTGATCGCGTAATTACCGATCTCCCCAACGTACTGGGTATCCGGGTAATGCCCAAAACTCCCGGTATCCACCACGGCTTCCAGGTCCACCCCGTATTTGACGGTGTAGCGCCAATCGGCACCGAAGCGCGGGATGTAAATAATGCCTTCCAGGTCACCCGTGCGATTTACGTGATCCGGGGCCGGCGGGGCGTCGGTGCGCGGGGTCCCCACCTTGGTGGTGCCGCGCGGATCGCCCCATTGCTTATTGACGGTTTCGATCTGCTGGGCCTGATCGCGGTTCGCGCCCAGGTCAGTCCAGTAGACCTGCCACACGATAAAGAGGCCCACCACGATTCCCGCGGTAATGAGCAGCTCCCCGATCACGCCGATAATTGCGTTGAGGATGCCGCCGCGGCGCCGGGCGGGTGCGCCTGCCCGGGTTGTGCTGACGGTGGCGGTGGCGGCCGGCGCGGCAGGCTGCTGCGGCGTCGTACCTGCACTGGCGGTAGCCGGGCGGTACCGCCCCACAGCTTCGTGCCGCGGAGCGCGAGCCGCGTTTCCTTCCGCCGCGCGCCTTCCCGCACGGCGCCCTCGTTCGGGCTGCTGTTCGCGCATAGTCTCACCTTCCACTGCCACCGGATTCGTACTAGAAACAGAATAGTGGTTTCGGCTCGAAAAATGCGGTGAGATAACTCCCCTCACTTTTAGGAACGACGACGCCGCTACGCCCGCGCGCCACCCGCCAGCGGCCGTGCACATGGCCCCGCGCCGGCTTTTGTGAAAAAATACCAGAGGAATCGCGCGATTGAGCGCGCCACCGGGCGCGTTACTTCGTTAGGCTTAGGGGCGGAAGGAACCGCGGAAGGTAGAACATGACAGATCAACAGTTTGACGAACCCGAACTTTCGGAAGCCACCGGCAACGCTGCCCCGGCTCGGAAGTCGCGCAAGAGCTCTGCTCCCTCGGCGAAGGACGTGCGCCGCCCCGGCACCAAGCGCGATATTGCGGCGCAGGCCACTCGGGAAAAGGATGAGGCGAAGCGCTCCCGTAAGGTCGCGCAGAAGGATCGCCGCTCGCCGAGCTGGTGGGCGCCGGTCATGTGTACGCTCATGATTATCGGCCTTATCGTGGTGGTGCTCGCTTACGTGACGGGTGGCCGTTTCCCCATTCCGGGGTGGAATAACGGCAATCTGTTCCTCGGCTTCGGCTTCATGATCGTGGGCTTCCTCATGACGATGGGGTGGAAGTAGCCGATGGGGAAAGCAGTGAAGCGGGTCGGTATCCTCACTGCCGGCGGTGATGCCCCTGGCCTCAATGCCGCCATCCGCGGGTTTGGTAAAGCCGCGATGGGCAAGTACGGCATGGAGCTGGTGGGGTACCGCAACGGTATTACCGGGCTCGTCAATAACCGCTATATGCCGCTGGATTCGGATTCGCTGGCCGGGATTTTGACGCAGGGTGGCACGATGCTGGGCACCTCGCGCGATAAGGTTCATAAGTTCCCGGACGGCAACGGCGGGTACGTGGATATGATTCCGCAGATCGCCCAGAACCTCGAAGATGAGCATATCGATGCGCTGGTGTGCATCGGCGGGGGCGGGACCGCGAAGAACGCGAATCGGCTGGCGCAGGCCGGGCTGCCCGTTATCCACCTGCCCAAAACCATCGATAACGACATCATGCACACGGACACCAGCTTCGGTTTTTCGACGGCGCTGTCTATCGCCACCGATGCTATTGACCGGCTCCATTCCACCGCCCATTCCCATCACCGCATTATCGTGGTGGAGCTGATGGGGCATCGGGCCGGGTGGCTTACGCTGGGTGCCGGGATTGCCGGAGGTGCCGATATTATTCTCATCCCGGAGATCCCGTATTCGATTGAGTCGTGTGCGGCGTCGATCCGGCGGCGGGCGGAAAATGGGCGGCCTTTCTCCGTGGTGGCCGTGGCCGAAGGCGCGCATTCTATTCCGGTGGCAGCCCAGCTGGCCGCCGCCAATGACCTAGTACGCCACGCCCCCACCCCGGAGGCGAAAGAGGCGGCGAAGAGCCACCGGCGTTCCATTGAGGAAAACGAGCGCGAATCTACTTTCCTGGTGGCGCAGCAGCTGGAGGAGGCCACCGGCTTGGAGGCACGCGTAACCATCCTTGGCTACGTGCAGCGCGGGGGAATTCCCGACGCCGCGGACCGGCTGCTGGGAACCGTGCTGGGGAGCGCGGCCGCCGATGTGGTGGCGCACGGGAAATCCGGCGTGATGATCGCCTCCCAGAACGGGCAGGCCGTGCCGGTGCCGCTCGAGGATGTGGCCGGGAAGGACAAGTTGGTCCCGGTGGATCACCCCTGGGTGGCCGCGGCGCGCGCCGTCGGCACCAGCCTGGGTGAGGCGCTCTAAGCGACAAACCCTCGCGTCACTGACCGAGAAGTGGCGCATGTAGACACAACCGCGGGCCGGAAGTTTGGAACTGATCCAAACAACCGGCCCGCGCTGTATATGTGCCACGGCGGCTGATCGCTAGCGGCGCACCGCCGGGGTATCGGTTCCGTTTCCGTCCCAATCGCCCACGTAGAGCTCGTCGCTCACGCGCCCGTAGGTGAGCACAGAATCAGCATCACCAGCACCCAGCGAGTTCTTGACGTAGATGTTGTTGGCCCGCCGGACCGCGAAAGTATCGCGGCCATCGCCGTCGAAATCACCCAGGATGGTGGCATCTCCAGCGCGCCCGTAAGCGAATACATGATCCGCGATTCCCGAGGAGATGTGGTTCTTCACGAAGTAGGTGCTACCGCGGCGCACCGCGAAAGTATCGATACCGTCTCCGTTGAAGTCACCGGCGTACACGGTGTCCCCGTAGCGGCCGTAGTTAATGACCTGGTCGGCGTTCCCGCTGTGGAGCGAGTTGAGAACATAGAAGGTATTGCCGCGCCGGACCGCGAAAGTATCGCGGCCATCGCCGTCGAAATCACCGACGAGGATCTCATCGCCCACCCGTCCGTAGCTGAAGGCAATATCGGCGGCACCCCCGTCCACGGAGTTCTTCACGTAGATCATATTGCCGCGGCGCACCGCGAAAGTATCCGTACCGTCGCCATTCCAGTCACCGACAAGCACTTCATCGCGGGCTCGGCCATAGGAGAACACCGAGGATGCCTGGGTGGATGTCCAGTCATTCGACACGTAGAACACGTTGCCGGTATCTGCCGGGCGCCCCGGGGTATCGATCCGGTCCACCCACTCTTGGGCGCGCAGCACCTCAGCTTCGGCCTTGGCGAGCTTCGCGATAAGATCGCTAGCTTCGGAAAGTTTGGCATCAATGTCCTTGAAATGCGCCAGGGCCTCGGCGCGGGACTTCTTGGTTTCCGGGAAGCTCTTTTGGGCCTTGAGCGCTTCGTCGTAGGAGTGTTTGGCAACGAAGTGGACGCTGCGAGCGCTCTTCAAAGTATCCCTGGCCTGATCGAGTTTCGCCCGCGCGGCCGGATCTTCCTTACCCGCATTCGCGCGCTGGAAGGCATCCTGTGCTTCCACCACCGCGCGGCGCGCCTCGGGAGTCCCGTGGGTCATATTTTCCCGCGCACTCCCGATATATCCATCCAGGCGGGCCAGGTACTCAGCGGTGGTGTAGCCGGGTAGGTAGCTCTGGCTAAATCTATCCCCGCGCCCGAAAGTATTGCCAAAGAAGTACGTGGGATGCGCATCATAATCTGCGATGGCGAAGCCGGTAACCACGTACTCCGGCTTAATAATATTGAGGTAGTGGCCAATTTTTGGGTAGTCGCGCACGCCCCGGTCATACTCTGCTTTTTCCTTGTCATACCACAGGGTGAAGGGATCCCCATTGCGGCTGGGCATGGCGGCAATATTCTCCCCGTAATTGAAACCACCCACGTGATCGAAGAAGCCGCCGTGCACATTCACATTGGCATTGACCTGGGCACGAGCCATAAGAGCGGAAGAAATCTTCAGCGGGGCAAGCCCGTGGCGCGCCCGCAGCTCATTGAGCTTATCCACGCGCTGAATTGAGTCGCGCATGAGATCCAGATTAGTGGCGTCGCCAGGCTGCCCGAAACGGGTGTATTGCGGAATCGGAACATCGTTCACGGTACCCGTCTCAGAGAAAGCCTCAACCGCGGCCGTATCCCCCATCGCCTCGAAGAATCCGAGCGAGCCGCGATTCCAACGGGCCTGGGCTTCCCGCTTGGAGGCCTCGAGCGCAGCATTCGCGCTATCCATCTGGCGTTGCGCCGCTGCTACGGCCGCCGGATCAGGCTGGGTGGCGGCGTTGTATTCCGCCTGAGCCTGATCGAATTCACGCTGAGCCGCCGCAAGCTGGGTTGCGGCATCGTCGTACGTCTTCTTCACCTGATCGAAGTTATCGACGTAGTACTTTTCCTGGTTATACCGCGCTTCCCAGGTGCTGCGGTCCTTAGCTGCCTTGGCCCATTCCTGCGCGAGTTTGCGCGCTTCGGCCACATCAATCCCTTTGGCTTCCAGCTCAGCGACGATGGCGTCGCGATCTTTAATAGCTTTGGCCAGGCAGGCCCGCATCTGATCCGGGGTCATTTTTCCCGCGCCGCACACCAGCCGGGCTGGCTCTTGCGCAGGGGCGGCGGGCAGGGCCTGGACTGCCAGCGGGGCGAGAAGCGTTCCCGCCAACATGAGTGCTGTTGTGCGCATATGTGTCTCCTTCGATCAGCGCTATACTCCCAGGTAATTTTCAGAATATAGGCATACACATTGAAAAATAAGTGACCCTGCGCACTATCACGAAGTCCGCGAAACCGCCCGGAGCACATACCCAGCTCAGGGCCCCGTTATCCCCAACCGGGGATAACCCTGTGGATAATTACATCGATGTTATTTGGGTGCGAATTGCGAGGTGGCGGCGGCGTCGTACCAAGAAAAAGAACGACGGCGCAGCGTGCCGCCCCCCTACCGGTACCCGAAGAAAACCGCGGCCACCAGGAATGCCGCGCCGAGCAGCAAAATCGCGATGTCGCGGGCGGTGAGCGCGCGAGAGACGTGACGCCGGCGGGAAATAAAAGCCATGAGCAGCGCGCCCATAAGAAGCCCGCCCACGTGAGACTGCCAGGAAATATTGGTGCCGGGCAGGAAGCTGATCGCCAGGTTGATCGCGATGACCACGGCCATTTGGGTGAAGCTGCCGCCGAAACGCCGCAGCACCACGAACATCGCCGCGAAAATGCCGAAAACCGCGCCGGATGCGCCGACGGTGCCGGTGTAGTAGTCGATGTCGGTGGAGACCGTGTAAAGGACCATGACGTTCCCGGCCACCGCGCTGAGCAGGTACAACCCCAGGAAACGCCACCAGCCGATCATGCGCTCGAGCACCGAACCGATCAGCCACAGCGCGTACATATTGAAAAGTAAATGCGTGAAGCCGGCGTGCATGAAAGTGGAGGAGATGAAACGGTAGGGCTCTTCGTGGGCGATACCGGGGGCGAAAATGAGGACTTGCCCCACGCGCGCGTCGAGCCATTGGGCCAGCAAAACCGCCACGTTTACCACAATAAGCGTGATGGTGACGTAGGGAACGGGTTTGCGGATCTGAAGACGGCGCTTCTTGGGAACGTTGTGCACTTTCGGCCTCTCTGCGCGGTCATCCCGCTCGACAACTCTGCATTAAGCGTACCGGACAGCGCGCGGGTGTGAGCGATAAGGCAGCTAAGCGCCGGGCTTGGCGAGGCGGTAACGCTGCTTCGGGCTCGTCTTCGGTTCGGTGCGCTGCACCTCGCCCTCGGTAACCAGCGTATTAAGAACCGCTCGGGTGCCGCCCAGGCTAATTCCGGCAGCTCCGGCCAGTTCACGGCTGGTGGCGCTGGCATGCGTGCGCAAATAGTCGAGAATACGTTCACGCGAGGAGGTCCCCGCAGCGGCACCCTGCTCCGCGGGTGTCATGCGGCGGCGCTCGAAAGTCAGACTAAAACTATCCAGGCGGTCGACAGGCCGCGCGGGGGGAAGCATTTCCCGCTCCAGCTGAGTCATAATTTCCTGATAGCCACTCCCCCGGTTTTCCGCCACAAAACCACCTTCTTCGAAGGGCGTAGATTCCAGCAGCCGAGCCAGGAATTGATTTCGTGTGGAGGAGAGTCCGGTTGTACCCAGGGAATCAATGGTGACCGTGCCGAATAGCCCACCCGGATTGATTACCTCCAAACGATCCGCGTAGAGGTTCAACTGCACCTGCGTACCGCGCGCCACCGGAGAATAATCGCGATGCATCAGCGCATTCGTGAGCGCCTCACGCACCGCAACGAGCGGATAATCCACAAGGTCATGCCGAAAAGCACCGCGCACCACGCCACCCACGCGCATATTTTTTGCGACGACGCCGACACCGTCGGCCACCAGGCTAGGAATGGGACCCGCCAGAGTCCCCGAGTCCAGATGCCGCTGCCCGGAAAGCGAGGAAGCTTTCGTTGATCCCGGATATACCGCGTAGGTGACCGTGAGGCGCGGGAAGAATTCCTGGGGATAGGTACCGAGGCAGAGGAGGCCGGCAAGGGTGGGATGGAGCTTCCCGTCCACGCCCGTGCCGACAATACGCAACTGTGCCATCGCGGTTTCGTCCGGTAGTTTCCCGAAAATGCGCGGATGGTTGAGACGTTCGCGTTCCAGAACCGCGTGGACTAAATCATCATCGAGGGAGTCGAGGCCGGCTTCTTCCACCAGGTCGGTATCCCAATGCGGTTGTGTTTTGTTTTCCAGGAGGCGGTCAATTTCGTAGGCGGATAATTTGCGATCACCGTCGCCGGTGCGGATGAAGGAACCACCGTATACATTGCGGGCGGTGACGTAGCAGGGTTTATCGCGTGGCTGGAGCGGTGGGATAGCGGCCATGACCAGCGTGATGTCCCCGTACGGAACCATGGAAATATCCGCGCGCACCGGAGGCGTGAGGTTATCGCTACACACACCCGCGAGCGCATCATAGATTCGCGTTGCCGAGAAATGAGGAACCGGTGTGAAACCATGCGCCTCATCAAGCCCAAGAACAATCAAACCGCCCGAACCATTGCTGAAGGCTGAGAGTGTCTCCACGATGCTTTTCGGCAAACCGTGCGCGGCTGCTTTCACCTCGATGTGCTGAGAGTCGCGCCCCTGTTGGCGAAAATCTTCAACAAGGCGATCCGTTTCCTCGCTTGTTGTGGGGATGTGCATACTGCCATCCTACGAACTCTCAACTTAACACTCAACTCAACACTCATGTATGTGAGTGTTAAGTTGAGTGTTGGGATGAGTGTTACCGGCACGTATTACGTAACCCGGCTCGCGAGCGCGCGAAATCTAGCTATAGGCGATTTGACCAGGTTATTTAGCGCCTTATCCACCCTCTCATCCATTCCTAACCCAAGTAAAAATATGGGCGCACCCGCAAGCTCTCAACTTAACACTCAACTCAACACTCATGTGTGTGAGTGTTGAGTTGAGTGTTCGGATGAGTGTTGAGTTGAGTGTTCCGGCGCGGTGGGCAGCGGCGCGTGTAACAGAAGGGCCAGCGGAGCGGGCAGCAATGGAGCGGGCGGCGGCGCGGACATACAAAAGCGGGGCGGTACCTGGGCACCACCCCGCTCATCACGTATGCGGAAACTTCGCTTATTGCTTAGTCGATAACCTCGACAGAGGAAATCACCACGTCATTGAGCGGGCGATCATTCCCGCCGGTGGGAACCGCGGCGATCTTATCCACAACCTTGACGGATTCCTCATCGGCTACCTTCCCGAAGATGGTGTGCTTGCCGAGCAGCCACGGGGTGGGGGCCACCGTGATGAAGAACTGCGACCCGTTGGTGCCCTTGCCGAAGCGAGTGCCGGCATTGGCCATGGCCAGCACGTAGGGGGCGTCAAAGTTGAGGCCGGGGGCGATTTCGTCGTCGAACGTGTAACCGGGACCACCGGTGCCGTTACCGAGCGGATCCCCGCCCTGAATCATGAAACCGGAGATCACGCGGTGGAAGATCGTTCCGTTGTACAGCGGATCGGTCGAAGCCTGACCGGTGGCGGGATTGGTCCATTCGCGTTCACCGCGAGCTAGTCCGGTGAAATTAGCGACCGTTTCGGGCGCTTCGTTCGGGAAGAGTTCGACGCGAATATCGCCTTCGCTTGTGTGAAAAATTGCTTCCATGCGCTCAAGTCTCGCACACCTCATGGTTTTATGCCACGCGAAAAGCAAACGTGATTCAAGTGACAAATAGGGTGCGAAAAGTGAAACAATAGAGGGGTACTCAATCGCAGGAAAATTCTGTGGTTCAACGGTAGGAGGTCAACGATGGCTTGTGGACGAAGCCGCGCGGACAAGCGGGCCAAGAAAGCGCAGCGGGAGGTTGACGCCATTATGGCGAAGATCGATGACCTGCGCGGCCAGGCCGAACGCACCGCAAAGAAAGCCCAGCTCAAGGGGAAGCGGCACCAAAAGAAGTGGGAACATAAGGCGAAGAGCGCCGCTTCTGATTTCCAGGATTACGCGAAGCAGGCTGGTGAACGCCTGAGCGATTACGCAAATCAAGGTTACGAATGGGCGGCACCACGCGCCCAGGAACTGGCCGAGAAGGCGAAGCCTTACGTGGAGCAGGCGAAGTCGGTGGGCAGCGATCTTGCGGAGAAGGCCAAGCCCTACGTGGAGCAGGCTCGCGATAATGCGTCGGAATTCGTGGAGAACGTCCGTAACGATTACCTCCCGCGCGCCCAGCGCGCCCTGCATGCTGCCGCCGAGGCAGCAAAGGGGGAAGGCACGGTGGCCGAACGCGGTCAGAAGATCGCGCGGGTGGCTTCGCGTGAGATTCAGACTCCCGAACCGGTGAAGAAGTCCCGCCGGAAGGGCCGGGTTATCGGCACTATCGCACTGGTTGGCGGCCTCGGGGTTGCGGTCTACTACCTGTGGAAGCGCTCCCAGCCCACGGAAGATCCTTGGGCGGAAGCCTATTGGGAGGATGTGGACGGCGTGAAGGCTCCCGCGGAAGATACCGCCAAGGCCGGTGCCGAGGAAGTTGCGGAAACTGCGGAACATGTTATGGACGACGCCGCAAGCGCAGCTGAGGACGTTGCCGATAAGGCCAAGCGTGCTGGCTCCCGGGCGGAGGACGCCGTCAAGGAGGGCGCCCACGAAGCCAAGGATGCTGCTGAGGACGTAGCTGATAAGGCCAAGGAAGCCGCACAGCACGCGGCTGACCAGGCCAAGGATATCGTCGAAGATATCGCGGAGAAGTAGAGCTTCCGCAACAGGCTCACACTTTCGCGAAATTAATAAGGGCAGCACTAGCGTGAACGGCGGCGCGGCTCGGGCATAACGGCCCGGGCCGCGCCGTCCTGCTACTCGGCCGCGGCCAGCAGTTCCTTGACCCGCGGGATCACCTCGGTACCGAAGAGTTCAATAGAGGAAAGATTCTGCTCATGGGGCTGCGAGCCGTAGGAGACCTTCAGGTCATAGCGGGTGGCTCCCAGTTCACGCATCCCGGTGGCGATTTTACGGGCCACCGTTTCCGGGGATCCCACCGCCATCGCCCCGTTCTGTACCTCGTAGAGGAAAGCCTCCCGCGAGGGCGGGCGCCAGCCGCGCTCCCGCCCGATCCGGGAATTCGTTTCCACGTAATAGTCGAAGAAGTCAGCCACGGCTTCTTCATCGGTGCGAGCAACATACCCGTACGAGTGGTAGCCGACTTCAGCTGCGCCGTCGTTCCCGAACTGTTCCCAGGCACGCCGATACAAATCCGTGAACGGAACAAAACGCGAGGTGGGGCCGCCAATAATGGCGAGCATGAGCGGCAGCTTGTAATGTGCCGCGCGCACCACCGATTCCGGGCTGCCGCCCACGGCGACCCAGGTGGGCAGTGGACCGTGTTCGAGTGGCGGGTAGAGCGTCACGGCGTTCAGCGCTTGGGTGTGATGCCCGCCCTTCCAGGTGACGGGTTGGCCGTTGCGGGCGAGGAGCTCCGTGAGCAGGGAGAGTTTTTCGTTGAAGAGATCCTCGTAATCGGCCAGGTTGTAGCCGTACAGCGGGAAAGATTCGGTGAAGGAACCGCGGCCCACCATGAGTTCGGCGCGGCCGTTGGAAAGGGCATCCACGGTGGCAAAACGTTCGACCACCCGGACCGGATCGTCTGAACTGAGGACGGTCACCGCGGAGGAGAGGCGGATGCGTTGCGTGCGTGTGGCGATCGCGGCGAGGACCACATCGGGGGCGGGGATTGCGTAATCGTCGCGATGATGTTCACCGATATTGAAAATGTCGACGCCGACTTCTTCGGCGCGCACCGCTTCGGCCACCACATTGCGCACCACCTGAGCGTGGCTGAGCTTGGTGCCGGAGGGATCGGCAGTGACATCGCCAAAAGTATCGATTCCGAAGGTGTAGGTCATATCAGGTCCTTTCGAGGGCCGGGTGAGATCCGGTGGGTCGGGGCCACGCGGCCGGGCTGCGCTTCGCCGCAGAACCAGCCGGAGCCACCCACTGATTGAATTCTACACTACTTGACCGAAAAGCGCTCCCATACCAAAAGTGAGGGCGAGACCGAGGGTACCGCCCACGGCGGTGCGGATGGCGGGGCGCAGCGGCGGGACTTGGCCGATCCACGCGGCGATCCAACCGGTGAGCGCCAGCGCGGCAATGGTGACCACGAAGCAGAGCGGGGCAATGACACCGAGCGGGGCGAGCAAGCTGGCGGCGAAGGGAACCGCACCACCGGCAAGGAAGGAGAAGAAAGAAGAGAAGGCCGCACCGACGGGGGAGACGATGTCATGTTCCGCGTCATGTTCCGTGCCTGGTGTGCCTACCCCGGGGCGCCAACGCGCTACACCCGCCCGGCGCCGCAGTGCGTCAAGTTCTGCATCGCGCTGGGAGGAAACGGAAATGTATTCACCGAGCGCCATGGATACTGCGCCACCGATGAGGGCGGCGAGCCCGGCCAGCAGAATCGCGGTGCTCGAGGCCCGCGCGCCACCCATGGCGATCACCACCGCGGCCACGGAGACGATTCCGTCGTTCGCGCCGAGTACCCCGGCCCGCAGCCGGTTCATCGCTTCGGCACCCAACACACCCGGGATACCCGGCGTGACACCGGGAGACTTTAGGAGACCCATGTCCCCATGCTTGAATTGACATGCTTCAATTGCACACTTCTCCACAACTACGCCCTCCATTGATTGCGCTTCTACCCCTATTGTCATGCGGGAGTTGCGGAAAAGATAGGAAGGTCAGGCTACGCTCACTTAGATATAATGGCTTTTATTTTTGGAGCGCTGGCGGGGCGTTGGTGGAGTGCTGGCGGGGCGTTGGTGGGGCACTGGCGGATCGGTTGCGGAGTGGTTGCGGAGTGGCGCGTATCGCTGCTTGCCGTGGCCACACAAGAGAGCCCGCAGCCACGGGAATACTTCGCCGCAGCCTTTCCGTTCTTCCTTTATGAACACCACTGCGGATAAAGATCTGATCGGCCTGCTGGGGGCGGGCAAGCTTGGCACCGCTATCGGGCGCTTGGCCGCGGAGGCGGGTTTCCCGCTGGCGGTGAGTGTGCGCGCGGGTAATCCGCTCTACGATCTCACTTTGCCCACTTTGCTGCCAACGGCTCGCCTGGTGCCTTTCGAGGAGCTGGCCCGCACGGCGGATATTTTGATTTTGGCGCTACCGCAGCCTGCGCTTGCCTCGATTGATTTGAGCGGGGTGCGCGGCGTTGTTGTTGATGCCACGAATGCGTGGGAGGCGACCGATGGCGCCGCGGCCAACGGCACGTCGAATACCAGCGCCGCGCCTGCCCGGCACACCACCGCCGCGCTGCAAGCGCGTTATACGGAGCTGGCTATCGTCAAGAGTCTTAATCACGCGGGGTATACGGAGTTGAGTGCGGAGGCACGCCCGCATGGAGCGCCGGCACGGCGCACGGTGGGCGTTGTGGGGGACGACGCCGCCGCGCGTTCCCGGGTGGCTGCTTTTATCGATGCGATTGGTTTTGATCCGGTGGAGCTTAGCGCCGAGCATGCCCCGCTGTTGGAGCCGGGCGGCGTTGCTTTCGGGCAGCGCCTGGAGTTGGCCGATTGGCCGGTGGATATTGTGGCGGTGCCTCGCGAGCGCCGCGGTTAGGATCGGCTGTGGAAAATCCTGAGCGGCACGCTGCTGGGGTGCCCCTATATATGCGCGCAGCTAGGGACGCATCCCTACGTTGATAAGAGGCGGGGTGCCGGAGGTGGCGCCGTCGTACACAAGGTAGTAGGTGTAGTCCGCTAGACCGTGCTCAACTGTCGGGTTATCCACGGAAAAGACGCAGAGAATATCGGTGGGGCGCGGTTTGATATCGCCTTCACCGGGCACTTTTCCATCATAGCGGTCGGTTTCTCTCACGTACCCGCCGGTGTCTTTCACATGCCCGCCGCTGACCGCGGTGCTCAGGGGTTCGCGCGCGTTGCATCCACGGAAGACGGGGTGCGCGGCAGCGGAGGCGGTGCGTTGTTCTTCGTCCGCAAGGCGCGGATCGCTAGTGAGTTCGGGGAACAGATTTTCCCATTCTGAGCCCGCCGTGGCGAGGGTGTGCCGGTCGGCCTGGGCGCGTTCTTCGGAGGGTGCGGTGACGGAATGTCCGTCCTCGAACTGGAAGGACACCTCCCCCGTTTGCACGAACTGACTGCCGTTCCACACGAAGTTCACGGTGGTGGAATGCGGCGGATACGCGCGTTCCATGGTTCGCGTCACGCCACCGACGGGCGTATAGGACGTGTACGTAATCCGCGCCTGACCGGCATCAAAATCCATGGAGCTCACGTTGAAGGACCATAGGCCGTCATAATCTTGGGTGATATGGGTGCCGCGGATACCCTGTTCCGCACCCCACTGGTGGTTGCCAATAGAGGAAACGAGCCTGAGGTTCGCGTCATAAATCCCGATGGCACCGATGGCAGGATCGCCCACCCCGCAGGACATCGCGACCGCGCGATATTCCACACCTCCCAGCACCAGCGGCTCAGTGAGGTAAATGGTGCCTGGCTGCATCCCCGTTTGACGGTCTGGAAGAATCTTCCCGTGCGCTACCGTGACGGGCGCGGGCGGGTTGCGTTTGCTGTAACACACGTCCGGAAGGATATAGGTTCCGTTGCGCATTTCTTTATCCGTGGGACCGGGCACCGGCGTGGGACTTGGTTCCGCGCTTGGGTACGACGACGCAGCTGCTGCTCCGCCCGCCTCAGACGATGCCGTTACGCTAGCCGAGGGGCCGGCTGCCGGAGTTGAGGAAGTTCTCCCGTTGAACCACCACCAGAGCCCTCCGGCCAGGCCAAGCGCAAGGACGAGAAGCGCCGCGATCAGGGACGTGCGGGTGGCACGACCGCGCGGTTCTTGCTGAGTTGGGGCTCCGTTGTCGCTCATGCCATCAGTTTACCCGGTGGCTACGACACGATTTTTGGCGGTAATGGTTGCCTACACATGGGCCACCGCAAACTCCGTAATTACATAAGTTCAGGAGCAGGTGCGGTTGTGCTGCGGACAATGAGCTCGGTAATGAGCTGAAGCGCTCCTCCCTTGCATAAACTCGCCTAGGATGGCAACTACAACCGTTCCAATTCCGAGGAGGAGACGTGACTCGACGTCCCAGTATCCGCGAAGTGTCACAGCTAGCCGGGGTGTCATTAGGAACTGCCTCCAATGTTCTCAATCATCCGGAACGGGTTTCCGACCACACGCGTAAAAAAGTCGAAGCAGCTATCGAGAAACTCGGCTTTATTCCCTCCGAAGCCGGGCGCCGGTTACGTAGAGTCGATTCCAAATTGGTTGGCGTTCTCGTCTTCGATGTTGCCAATCCGTTTTTCGCTGCTGCCGCGAGTGCAATCGAAGCCCGTTTAGCAGAAGAGTCGTGTTTTCCTGTTATCGGCTCAACAGGAGGAGATCCCGAGCGCGAAGCCGGTTTGCTTCGCCTGTTACTCGGCCAGGAAGTACGCGGAATAATTCTAACACCGTCCGCCGGCGCCGAAAAAAGTCTGGAACTCCTCGAAACTCGGAGAATTCCCCTCGTCCTGCTTGATCATCCCGCACTCAAAGCCGGGATGAATGCCGTTTCCGTTGATGACACCAGAGGCGCGGAAATCGCCATTGAGCATCTTCGAGAGCTTGGTCATCACCACATTGGATTCATCAATGGCTCAGCTAAGGTACGGCAGGCGCAAGCACGAAGAATAGGGGTACGCCAAACCGTTATGAAATCCGATGACTTTCTGACGTTGGTGGAAATTAGCGCTGAGCGTTTTGATGCGGCCAGCGGTGAACGAGCCATGACGAAGCTCCTCGCCACCCACCCGGAAGTTACTGCTGTTTTTTGCGCTAACGACTCCCTCGCGATCGGAGCAATGCGAGCTGCCAGACGACATCATCTAGCTATTCCCCGTGATATGTCCATCATTGGCTTTGACGATATTGACGTTGCCCGCGAACTCATCACCCCGCTGACAACTATTCGTCAGCCTATGGAGCAACTCGGAGAAACCGCTGCTCACCTTCTTTTGGAGCAACCTTCGGAAGCGCAAGACATTGCTTTTATTCCCGAGCTTGTAGTTCGGGAATCGACAGCACCCCCACGACCGCAGACTCATTGATGCTCAGGAATCGCATTCCTACACCTTTTAATCGAGTAATACGGCAAAGCGTATAAATAGCTGACCTACGTTTTCCTATGGGCAAATTTATTTGCCGCTTGACGTTGAAACGTATCAAACGTAGTATTTCAGTACGGATTGAAACCTTTCAATCCTTCAACGAAGGAGTTGACTTATGGTTAGCACCCCGACTGTTGACCAGATTTTGAATGACACGACGCAGAAGTCTGATTCAAGATGTGGCTTTGTTTTACGAGTCCGTGAAGACAAGTTGGATGAATATCTCCAAGCGCACTGCCATGTATGGGAAGAGATGCGCGATGCCTTGTCACGTTCCGGATGGCGGAACTACTCACTCTTCGTCGATCCGGAAACCGCCGTTGTTTTTGGCTATTTCGAAGCTGACGACGTATGGCAAGCAATGAACTGCATGGAAAACGAGGAGATTAACACCAAGTGGCAGGCCGAGATGGCTCAGTACTTTGTACAGCCTGACGGCGGCACAAACTACTTCTTATCTCAGTATTTCTATCTTCAGTGACATCTGATTTCAACGGAGAGAACATGTCAAAAAAGCCATTAACCGGATGGAAGGCAACGATTGCCGTTTCCATGTCCAACTACATCGACTCAGGGTCTATTATTGCGATTGCCACCTCGCTTGGTTTTTGGGGTGCCGCGTACTTCCCCGACGACAACGGCAGAATCGCGGGACTGCTTGCCGCTTTTAGTTCCAATGCTTTCGGTGCCGCTATCGGTGCCCTTATTGGCGGACCTCTATGTGACAAATACGGACGAAAAGTCATCTACACGTACGACCTCCTCGTTTACGCACTGGGTGGACTCATTGTGGTCTTCGCCGGTAACCTCCCCATGCTCTTCATAGGTTTTGTCATTATCGGACTCGCAGTTGGTGCATCAGTTCCAGCCGGATGGACATATATTGCAGAATTCGCACCGACTGAAAGTCGCGGCAGACACATTGGAGCAACCCAGTTGGCCTGGTCATTCGGACCGTTTATCGGTTTTGGTCTCGCGAGCGCCGTTACACCTCTGGGCCTGCTCGGATCCCGACTCGTCTTTGCCCACCTCGTGGTTATCGCTTTGATTACCTGGTATATCCGCCGCAACCTGGAAGAATCAGAGGCTTGGGAGCAGGCCAAGGGTGGTTCCGAAACCAAACCACCGTCGATGTTCCAGTCCTTCAAGGCACTTTTCTCCTGGAAGTGCAATATCCGCGCATTGGTATTCCTTGCGGTTATCTACACTTGCTGGAACCAAGCCGCCTCGCAAAACGGTATTTTCCTCCCGACCATCCTCAATAGCGTTGGCTACGACCAACTGGCGTCGAACCTCTTCTCCATGCTGTCGTGGGGCGTCGTCATTATCGGCACGGTCTTCTTCATGTACTTCGTGGATACGATGCCGTACCGCACCCACTTCTTCATCGGTGCTGTTCTGGCCATCGTCGCCTGGCTCATCCTCATCTTCGGACCTTCCGATTCCGCATTCACCGCTTTCGGCTACGCGATCATCTGGGGTATTTCAGCCGGGCCTTCCGCCCAGGCCTTCTACTCGGTGTGGGCACCGGAGCTCTTCGCAACCCCGTACCGTGCCGGCGCTCAGGGAATCATCTTCTTCCTGGTGCGAGTCGCATCCGGCCTCATTTCCCTCATCTTCCCGGTCATTCTCCAGTGGGAGAACGGACTCATGATCGACGGACTAATCCTTATCGGATTCCTCTCGATTTCTCTCATTGTTGGCACTCTTGGCGCACCGAAGACCCAAGGGAAGTCGCTCGAGCAAATCGAGGTCGAGCGGTACGGGCGGGTTGTTTCAGCTGCGTCGTCGAAATAGAACCGCAAAGAAATATTGAGAAAGGAACAGAAACATGGTGAAACTCGGTGATCTCAGCGCAAAGAATCGCGAGATCCTAGAACGGCAAGATGTTGAACTCCCTTCGTGGGCCTTTGGAAATTCCGGCACGCGTTTCCGGGTATTCACGACACCTGGCGTCCCGCGCGACCCCTTCGAGAAAGTTTCTGATGCGGCACAGGTAAATGCCTATACTCATGCCGCCTCCAAAGTTTCCCTCCACATCCCGTGGGACCTCACTGATGATTACAATGCGCTACGCAAGCATGCCGAGGATCTGGGTGTCACAATCGGGACGATCAATTCCAATGTTTTCCAGGATGAGGATTACAAGTTCGGCTCCCTATGCAACGTCAACCCAAAGATCCGCCAGAAGGCCATCGATCACCATAAGCAGTGTATCGATATCATGCGTAAAACCGGATCGAAGGATCTGAAGATTTGGCTGGCTGATGGCACCAACTATCCCGGGCAGGATTCCATCCGAGAACGCCAGGATCGCCTGGCAGAATCGCTAGCAGAAATCTACGCGGAACTTGACGACGATATGCGGCTGGTTCTGGAGTACAAGTTCTTCGAGCCTGCGTTCTACCACACCGATGTTCCAGACTGGGGCACGTCCCTTGTTCAGTGCCAGGCGCTGGGTGAACGAGCCATGGTAGTCCTTGATACCGGACACCATGCACCCGGAACCAATATCGAATTTATCGTGGCTCAACTCCTTCGAGTAGGGCGCCTTGGTGCATTTGACTTCAATTCTCGGTTCTACGCTGACGATGATCTCATTGTGGGGGCTGCTGATCCGTTCCAGCTGTTCCGAATTCTCAATGAGATTGTTGCGGCTGGCGCATTGGACGAAGGATCGCCAGTGAATTTCATGCTTGATCAATGCCATAACTTGGAAGAAAAGATCCCGGCTGAAATTCGGTCCGTGACTAACGTGCAGGAAATGACGGCAAAGGCGCTACTCGTTGATCGAGACGCTCTTAAGGAAAAGCAAGTAGCCGGAGATGTTCTCGGGGCAAACGACATTCTCATGGATGCCTTCTACACGGATGTCCGCGGACTCTTGGGCGAATTGCGTGAGGCACAGGGCCTTGATCCAGATCCCATGCGGGCCTTTATGGAATCAGGCTATCTGGAAAAGATCCGGAAGGAACGGATCGGTGGAACACAGGCAAGCTGGGGAGCCTAAAGCTTCCTCACTTCTCTGTGGGAACCTCGCTGACCATCCCGCGCTGAAGTATTGAGCGCTCGACACGCTTCGGGCCGAGCTCTTACGGGCCCGGCCCGAAGCCCCACATGAGGAATTCGAGTAATGAAAACTTTTGTTGCTATCGATTTGGGAGCTTCTTCCGGCAGAGTCATGACCGGCTCTATTACCGAAGGAAAACTAAAGTCGACAAGTGAAATCACTAGATTCCCAAACGGACCTATCTGTGTTCCAGGCACCGAAAAGAATAATCTTTTCTGGCCAATGATTCAGGTGTGGGAGCATATTCGCGCGTCTCTCAGGACCTTGCGCGAAACGCCTATCGAATCAATTGGCGTAGATACCTGGGCGGTTGATTACGGCCTCCTCGGTCCGGAAGGGGGACTCATCAGTCCACCCTTTAGTTATCGTGACAGTAGAACTCACGGGGTTCCTAAAAAACTGTATTCCCGCTACTCAGCAACCGATATTTACACCCATAACGGCCTGCAAAACATCGATATCAATACGGTTTTCCAATTGCTAGCTGCCGCTAACAGTGCAGACTATCGACCGGCCCTCAAACAGGCGGAATCACTTCTTCTACTGCCAGATCTCGTCAATTATTGGCTTACCGGAAAGAAGTATGCCGAGATAACAAATGCTTCCTCGACCGGCTTCGTCAACCCCCGCACCAGATCTTGGTCACGCGAGATGACCAGCGTGTATGAAGAAATTTCCGGTATTGATATCTACGCGAAATTACCCGAACTCATTGAGCCGGGAAATCGAATTGGTACTGTTCAGCGTGAGATCTGCGATCTACGTACGCAGAGTGGAGAAACCACTCCGGTGGTTGCAGTAGGTAGTCACGATACCGCGTCCGCGGTTGCGGCTATCCCGGCCACGAGCCAGAACTTCGCCTTCATTTCGTGTGGAACGTGGTCATTGGCCGGACTCGAATTAGCGGCGCCGATCCTCAGCGAAGAGTCGAGGCAGGCAAACTTCACTAATGAACTCGGTGTTGATGGAACCACCCGGTACTTGAAGAACATTATGGGAATGTGGATCTTCAATGGGTGCGTGGCTCAATGGAGAGAGCAAGATCCTTGCCTGTCGATTGATAAGGTCATTTCTCTTGCGGCAGCAGCACCCTCCCTTCGCACGGTTATCGATGTTAATGACCCGGTCTTTGCAACACCCGGAGACATGATCGCACGGATCGATTCTCTAGCCGAGGCAAGCGGGCAATCGCGACCCCGAGACATTGGGGAATATGCCCGTTGTATCACCGATTCTTTGGCTCTCGCACATGCCCAAACAATTGAACAGGCTGCACATCTTGCACAGGTAGATATTGATGTCATTCATATCGTCGGAGGGGGATCTCAGAACAAATTATTGTGTCAACTAACTGCCGATGCGTGCGGACTTCCCGTCGTCGCAGGCCCTACGGAAGCAACGGCGCTTGGAAATCTTTTACTCCAGGCACGAGCAGCTGGTTCGATATCGGATTCACTTACCTCACTGCGTGAGGTTGTACGTGCATCGACCGAACTTACCCGCTATACACCGCAGAACAATCAGAGCGTTTGGCAAGAAGCCCGACGTCGCATTTTCTAATAAGGATGGAGAGACCATGACTTCTCAATTAACTGTTGACGCGCTCCTGGAACAAATGGGAGTAACGGGGCGTCGCCTCGACCACCTGCACGCCGCGGAAGCTGGCGCTGGAAATATTTCCATTTCCGTTGATTGGAATACCGATCTCGAATCAGTTTTCCCAGAGAAGCAGGCTGGTGTCAAGCTTCCCTGGAAGGTACCCGCCTTGGCGGGAAGGACGGTATTTGTGACAGGATCAGGGTGCCGTTTGCGCGAAGTGGCAGATGCGCCTGAAAAGAATGTTTCTGCCTTTATTGTGGATGAGGGCGGCGAAACCGGTACCTGGTACACACATCCAGATAGGCTGTATCAACGCCCCACGAGCGAATTCAATTCACACCTCGCGGTGCATAACGACCAGGTAGCTCAGCGCGGCGTGAGTTTCCAAGCTATTGTGCACGCGCAGCCTCCGTACCTTGTCGCCCTCTCCCATATTCCCGAGACTCTCAATAACAAGGATTTCAATCGAATGATCTTCCGGTGGGAGCCGGAAACCATTGTTCAAGTCCCAGAAGGTATCGCCGTTCTCGAATTCATGGTTCCCGGTAGTGATGAGCTCATGGAGAACAATGTCATCGGCCTTCGCGATCATCGCATCGCATTGTGGGCGAAGCACGGAATTATGGTTCGTTCTGATTCCTCCGCGCTTTCCGCAGTCGATACCATCGAGTACCTTGAGACCGGCGCCATGTACGAACACATGAACGCAGCAAGTGGAGGAAAAGGTACCGGCCTGAGCGATGACGAAATCCGCCGGGTCGTATCCGCATTCAATGTGACGACCGATATGTACTAATAGACACAATTAATAGACACAATATCCGAGAGCTATTAGCTCTCTTTGCCCTCCTGGACGCTGGGCCGCGGCGGCGCGGGGATCTCCCGCTCGCCCTGGCTCAGCGTCCAGCTGAGGAGGAGCACCGTGATACCGGCGAAAGGCACCACGCACAGGCCGGTGCGCAGCCCGAAAGTATCGGCAACCATACCCACAATAGGCGGGGAAACAAGGAAACCGATGCGCATGAGCCACGAAATGACCGTCAGGCCCGTGCCCGGCTTGAGGCCGGGCAGCTCATCGGCCTGCTGAATCGCCGCGGGAACCAGCGTGGCCGAACCGAAACCGGCCACCGCGAAACCGGCAATCGTGCCCGGCACGCTCGGGAACAGCAAAGCCAGGCCCATCCCCACGGTAATGAGGGCTGCCCCGCCCTGGGCCACGGTGCGCCGCCCGAAGCG
Organism: Actinotignum sanguinis; assembly: GCF_030230305.1. NCBI lineage: Bacteria > Bacillati > Actinomycetota > Actinomycetes > Actinomycetales > Actinomycetaceae > Actinotignum > Actinotignum sanguinis. Next base: position 75,257 of record NZ_JASPCQ010000005.1, on the reverse strand, counting down.
ATCCACCAGCCCATCGCCCAGCAGCCGCCCCACAAATTGCGAACCGACCAGACCCACGTACCCTGCCGCGGCCAGCCCGCCCACGGCGCCGAGCTGCCCCACATACAGGGTCGCCCAGCTGGATCCGGCATCCTCGATAAGCCCACCCATCGTGGCAATGAGAACAAGGGCACCGAGCATTGCCGCGGTACGGAAACTCAGCGGCGCGGCTCCGTGCTTAGCCTCGGATAGGTTCGACGACGCCGACCCATCTCCCAGCGCGCCTGCCCCGGCACCGGCGTGCCCTGCCGCATCACCGCCCGGGCCGGGATCTGCGGCGTCGTTCCCCGGCAAACAGAAGCACCGGGCCACCAGCGCAACCGCAGCCCACACTATCCCGGACATAACCATATGCGCGGGCACCGGCAATCCGATCCAGATCGCGCCGGCGGACATGAGTCCACCACTCATCGCGCCCACGGACCAGGTCGCGTGGAAAGTATTAATAATCGAGCGGCCGTAGTGGCGCTGCACCCGCAAGCCGTGCGCATTTTGCCCCACGTCGGTGGCCGCATCGCAGGCGCCCCCGAGGAACATGCCGGCCGCGAAGAAGATTCCGGTGGGGCCCACACCCGCCACAATAAGCCCGAGCGCGGTGAGAAGCGTGCCCGCGACCGCCACCGGCGCAGAACCGAATTTACGAATAAGTGGCGCGGCGAAAATCCCCGCGATAATGCCGCCGGCTGGGAAAGCCGCGAGCGCGAGGCCGTACACGGCGTTGTCGAGCTCGTGGATACGCTTGAGTTCGGGGAAACGCGGCACAATATTGGCGAAAATCGCGCCGTTGGTGAAGAAGAGCGCGCTCACAGCCAGGCGGGCATGGCGCAATTGGGTAGCGCTGTAGTGGCGCGAACTCGGCGGGCGGCGGCGCCGCGAAACATAGGACTGCTCAGTCACAACGATCCTTTGCGTGCGGTTCTTGTGCATGCGGTGTTAACGCCTCCACCCTACCGAGAAAAGCGCAGCCGCGAGAATACCCACGCACGCGCCTACCGGCAAAGAAAACCCGCGGGTAGCGCTCCCGAAAAACGCCACCCGCGGGTTTACTAGCCGGTTGCAACCGGGGATTAGATCTTCTCACCTCCGGTCGTTTCCTGCGCCGGCAGCGCTAGGGAAATTGCGAAGGCGATAACTGCGCATACCAAACCAACAATCGCGGCCTGCGAGTACCCGGCGGTAATATCGCCGGCCACCGCATTACGGGCCACGAAGGAAGCCATCACCCCGGTACCCACGCCCGCACCCAAATTGAAGGCTGCGGAGGTTAGGCCCGGGAGCACTCCCGGCCGGGTAGGCGAGGCATAAAGCACACCCATGGCATTAAGCGTGGTATTGGACATCGCGGTATAGGTAGCACCCATAAGGAAGGCCAGGGTGAAGAGCACCCAGCGGTTCTCGAATCCGAAAACCACCACACCGGTAATGAGCACGATGCTGCCCAGCAGCCCGGCGCGCAGAATCGCGCGGTAGCCCAAGCGCGGGGCGTACTTACCCACGAAGGGCGCCAGCAGCCAGCCCAGTAGCGAGAAGGGGGTGAGGTAGAGCAGTGCGGATTCGGTACCGCCCATACCCAAGCCGTTCTCCACATCCTGAGATACCGCCGGGATAAGGTACATGAGTACCGAGAAAGCGGAAGCCAGGGTGAAGAACGCGGTACCGGTCACACCCCAGGTTTGACGTTTGACCAGTTCGGGCAGCGGAACCAACGGATCCGCAACCCTGCGCTCCACCAGCACGAAAGCTATGGCTAGCACCACCGCCGCGACAATCGCAGCGATAGTCCACGTATTCCCCCAGCCCAGCGAACCAAAGCCGAAAGTAAGTGCCATATTCGCCGACCATAGCGAACCGGTCAGGGTCATCGCCCCACCCCAGTCCATGCGGCTGGCGGCAGGAACTCGGGTTTCCGGCACCCAGGCCACCACACAGATGAGGGCGAGTACTTCCAGCGCCAGAATGGTCCAGAAAATACCCTTGTAGCCGGCGTGGTCCACAATCACTCCGCCCAGCAGAGTGTCGATGCCGGCCACCCCGGAATTAATCGCGGCAACTAAACCAATATAGAAACCGTATTTCTTCGGGTGGAGGATGGCGCGCAGGGTGAGATTGCCCAGCGCGAAAGTAGCCCCGCAGAAACCTTGCAGGAAACGCCCCACCATGAGCATGGCCACGCTACTGGTTACCAGCACCAGCACTGTTCCGACCACCATAAAGCTCACTGAAATAAGGAGAGTTACTCGCCGCCCGATTTTATCGGCCAGCGGCGGGAAGAAAATCGCGAGCGCCGCGGCCACCGCGAGGAAGACCGTGGAACTCCAGCCGATCACGCCCGCATTGGTATTGAGGGCGCTGGCCATATCGCCGATGGCCGGTGCCAGCATCGTGGCATTGAGCTGGAAACTCGCGATCACCAGCATGAGGGCAGTGAGCACCAGTTTCGGGTTGATCGCGCGATTCCCGGCGGCGCGCACCGTGGTCCCCTCAATAAATTCGGAGGGGAGCTCCCTCGAAAGTTCAGCCATGGAATTCTCCTTCACATTAGGAACCGATATCCGGCAGAACTAAGCCAGGCCCGCGAAAGGCTGATTCGGGGTGGTCTCTAGCGCGAGCAGCGCATCCAGGCGCGCGAAGAAAGCCTCCTTATCCGCTTCCTCCACCACATAGGCATTGGCGGGCAGCGGGAATTTCTCCCAGGCCATCGCCGAATATCCGCGCGTGAGCTCCGAACCGGTTTCAATATCCACCCGGTAGCGGTTTTCACTCAGGATGAGTTCCGGGTGCAGGAGGGTGGCAAGGGTCATGGAGTCAGGATGCGTGGACCCATCCACGCCCACCGATTCATTGAAGTCCAGGGTGGTATCGCACACCTTCTTAAAGAACTTCGCGAGCGTGGTGTCCTTATCGGCCAGCGCATTGTATTCCGCGCGAGTAATGGTGGCATCCCGCAAGGTAATGGGATCCCAGGTCACCACGTGAATATCCTCAAATCCAGCCGTAAACACGATCTGGGCCGCTTCGGGATCCACATAGAAATTAAATTCGGCCGCGGAAATCGTATTTCCACGGCCGTTATTGGATCCACCCATAATGTAGAGACTCTTAACATTCTTCACGAAATTGCGGTCCTTGACCACCGCGGTCGCAATATTCGTCAGTGGCCCGATCGCTACCACGCTCACCTCACCCGGTTGGGCAGCGGTGATACGAAGAAGAGCATCAACGGCGTGCTCATCCTCCACGTGCGTCGTCGTAAAATCGATGCTCAGCCCGCCGGTGCCGTCACCGTGCACGTCCTCCGCGGATACCCACTCGCGCAGCATCGGCTGCGAACAACCCACGTGAATGGGAACTTCGCCGAGCTTACCGGCAGCATTAAGCGTCATCTGCGCATTTTTGATCTGCCGCTCAAAACCAACATTTCCGGCCACCATGGTGATGGCCCGCAAATCAGCCCGCTCATCGAGAAGGCCGAAAAGAATCGCCACGCAATCATCCTGCGCGGTATCAGTATCGAGGATAAAAGGTACCTTCGTCATGAGTGCTCCTAGTAACTCTCGTGGCCGTTTTCCCCGGTCACAATGGCAACCGAGTTCGACGATCCCACCAGGGCCGCTCCGGCCCGGATCAAAGATAGTGCATGGTCAAAGGTGGAGATGCCACCTGATCCCTTGATGAGAACGCCCGCGGGTGCCAAGCTCTTCAAGAACTTAATGGATTCGACGCTCGCCTTTTCCACCGAACCGGACGACGCATTTTTGAGGTACTTCACACCTGCTTCCACGGAAAGCTCCACCGCGGCGCGGCGTTCGTCCTCGGTGAGGAGCGGCAGTTCCAGCATCACTTTAACGGGCACACCCGCGGCGACGACGCCGGCAATATCATCACGGAACTTGTCGTATTCGCCGTCTTTGAGCCACCCGATCTGCACCCCGATATCGATTTGGGTGGCGCCGGCTTTCACCAGCGCTTCGGCTTCCGCCGCTTTTCCGGCCGAGGTCATCACCCCGGTGGTCGGGAAATCAAGAGCCGAAGCCACCTCAATCCCGGTACCTTCCAAGACCTTCGCGGTAATGGGCACCTGGGATCCGGCTACCATCGCCGCGTTGAATCCGTATTCAATAGCCTGCTCCGCGTGCCGGATCGATTCGGCCCGCGTGGTTCCGGTCTTAATGAGGGTATGTTGAATATACGGGGCTAAATCGCGCGGGTTCGTAATATCTTCCGGCGCAATACGCGTGGTTTTTTCCATTATTTATCCTTCCGTTCGGATTGTTATGAGTTACGTGAAAGCACGACGGCGCAGCGTTCAGCACCGAAGCGGGTGTGAAGATCATCAATGCTGGGTATACCCGGCAGCACTCCTTCCTTTTCTACGGTGAGTGCGCCAGCACAATTCGCGAAGCGAGCCGCCTCCACCGGTCCGGCCCCGCAGGTGAGCGCCGCCGCGAGCGCCGCATTCGTGGCATCCCCCGCCCCGGTGGTATCCACGACAGCCCGCGGTTTCTCCGCGGGGATTTTCTCCGGCTCGCCGCCGCTTTCGCACACATAGCAGCCCTCCGCCCCGTGGGTGAGCACCACGGTGCAGTCCAGAGCTTGAGCGATGCGTGCGGCCTTTTCTTGGGGTGAGAGGGCCGCGAGCGCGGTGGCGTCGTCGTCGCTCCCTAGCATGCGCAGGAGCGCAAGCGCTTCTGTTTCGTTCGGGGTGATAACGTCAACCTGCCGCAAGACGTGCTCGGGCAGGAGTGGCACCGGAGCCGGGTTGAGAATAACGCGCGCCCCAGCCGCGCGCCCGAACGTGATGGCGCGAGCCACGCTCGCCGCGGGAATTTCGCAGGAAATAAGGACGGTATCCACGCTTTCGAAAATGGCGGCGTGCGCGCCGATATCCGCCGGGCTGAGCTGGTCCAAAACCCCGTTGGCGAGGATAATGCGATTCTCTCCGGTGGCGTCCGTAATAATCGCACCGACCATAGTGACGCCTTCTTTGGTGATCGCGGCGGAGGCGTCCACCCCTTCGGCCGCCCACATCTCACGCGCGGCATGCGCGTACCAATCTGAACCGACAGCGGTGAGTAAGCTGACCGGGATACCTAAGCGAGCTACCCCAACAGCCTGGTTCGATGCTTTGCCACCGTGTTCCTGGCTGAAGCGGGCCCCGGAAATGGTTTCGCCATCCACGGGCGGGCGCTCGGTGAAAAATGACAGGCCGACGCCATAGCCGCCGACAACAAGTATTCGCATTGCTCCCCCTCGAACTCGTGCGTTAAGGCGAGGGTAGCAGTGTGAACAAGCACATACAAGTAGGTACAGCTAGTGAACAAGTTTAGGAAGGTAGCGGGGCGCGATGCACGATGGAGTGAATACGCAAGCGATCCGGGCGAATCCAGATCCGCGAGGTTTCGACCGGGCGGTCGGAAGCATCGTAGGTTACCTGCTTCATATCGATGAGCGGGAATCCGTGCGGAACTCCGAGGATCCGCGCGAGATTGCGATCAGCACCGATGGCGGAAATAGTGCGGCTGCCGTGCGAGAGGGCGATGCCCAGATCGCTTTCCAGGGTGCCGAAGAGGGAATTTTCCGCGTAATCCTGTTTGACGAGGATGGCACGTTCCGCGCAGAGCGGAGGCAGAACCACCCAATTATCAAGGAGGGTGATGGAACCTTCGCCGTCGCCACGCATGCGGCGCAGGTGGAAAATACTGCCTTCAACTCCCAGCGCGACAGCAATCGGCGGCGGGGCAGGAATGACTTCCTGGGTGAGGACGCGGGTGGTGTAGTCAATTCCGCGCTGCTCAAGCTCCTCAGCGAGGGTGGTGAGGGAGGAGGTGAGCGGCGAACGCACAATATCGTGGGCGATAAAAGTGCCGCGCCCGCGCACTCGCACCAGCAGACCTTCGTCAATGAGCTGATCCACGGCTTTGCGTAGAGTTCCCCGGGCCACATTGAGCTGTTCCGCGAGGGTGATTTCCATGGGAAGCTGATCGCCGCGCCGCCACGCGCCGGTACTTACTTGTTCACGCATCCAGGTAGCGAGCTGCCGAAAAATGGGAGTGGGGGCGCTGCGGTCGAGAGTCGGGGACTCATTATGCATGGTTCCTCACCATCGCTTCCTGGACTTCACTGTTCTTAGCTCGGGCTGCCTTGCCCGGTAGCTCTAGGGTACCGCGCGGCCTGGAAGGGCGCTGGAAAACTCCTGATGGTGGGCTGGCGGGCGCGGGAGTGGGCCCGACCAGCACGGCTCAGGCGCCGAGATTTCCGAACGCCACCACGTGCACACCATCAGGGCGGGTATAACTCAAGCCCGATCCGGTCACCACCACGAGGAGCGGATCCAGGCTTTTTACATACCGCTGCGCGAAACGCTGTAAATTCGCGGCGGCACTGTCAATAATGCTCGGAACAGATCCAAGTTTCACTTCTACCAGCACCGTTCGCCCAGCAATATCCAGAATGGCATCCACTTCCAGCCCATCGGCGCTGCGTCCGTGATAAATATCGGTACGCGCCAGGTAACGTAAATCGTGCACAACCTGGGATTCGAAAAGCTGCCCGAAAAACTCCAGATCATCCAAGAGCTCGCGCTCGCTCGCGTGCAATGCGGCGACGGCAAGCGCCGGATCGGCCAGGTGGTGCTTGGGCGCTTCTCGTAACGGCGCTGGAGAGCGCAGATGCGCACGCCAGGCTTGCTGAGGCGTCGTAATGAAAATACGCTGCAAAGAATCGAGGTATTCACGTACTGAATCACGTGCCAAACCGGTATCGCGCGCCAGCGCGCTCATGGACATTTCCGTTGCCACACCACGCGCGAGGGAGGTGAGGAGGGCCGCGACGCGCTGCGGGTCGCGATATGTATTATCCGGAATTCTAATATCGACGGCGCACACGGTCTCCAGATAATCACGATTATTAGCACGAGCTTGTTCCGTGCTGAGCTCAAGGTTTCCAGGCCACCCACCGTGCACAATCCGCTGCGCGATATCCGGAACGGTGAGAGCGGAGGACGTTGGTGTTAGCGCAGTTCCCGAAGGTAATTGCGCGAGTTCACTCAGGGAGACAGCGCTGTCACTATGCCCGGTTTCCGCGAACGTCATGGTTCCCATGACGATTCGCGCGAACCTTCCCGCGCCGCTATGCCGAGCAGCGCCCTCACCGGGAGCGGTGGAACCGGTGAAAATAAACTGACCCGGGCGGTGACGCCGATCAATTTCATGCCGGGCTAAATCCCATAGCACCGGGAAGACCTGCCATTCGTCTACGAGCCGCGGGGTATCACCTTCAAGGACAAGCTGGGGGAGCACCGCTAATTGTTGTTCGAGTTGAGGATCGATATCCGCCTGGATCGCACTTTTGGCATACCGGCGAGCCGTTTCCGTTTTCCCGCATCCCTTGGGCCCGGTCACGAGCACACCGCCTGCACGCGCCAGCGCATCCTCAAGCTCACGATCTGCGAGCCTGGGCCGGTAGGAAATGCTTTCCTGAACCATATCGCCTGCTTTCATTTTTCCTTGTATTTCGCGCTTTTAGGGCGGAGTCGTCAGTTTGTGAACCGTACAGTCGTCAGTTTATCGGAATTCCAGTCGTCAGTTTGTGGGAATTCCAGTCGTCAGTTTATAGCGCACGGGCAATTTCAATGAGGATATCCTTGTGACAGCCGGCCCCGGAGCGCGGACTGGTCCACAAAAAGCAACCACAACTACATTAACTTTTCTAAATCAGGTGCTGGCGTTGCTTTCTATGAGCTTCTCACTCAAGGCGTTGCATTCTGCAGAGCCTCCGTGCTGTGGCGTTGCTTTTTGAGACCGTCCGCGTCGAGAAGTTGCATCCTGCAAGCCCGCGCGTTGTGCTGTTGCTATTTGTCGGTACCAGCGCCGGGAGGCTGCATTTTACGGGAGGAAGCCAAAGGAAACTAAAGGCTGAGCATCAAAAGAAAATCTGGTGGAGCTAAGGGGACTCGAACCCCTAACCCCCTGCTTGCAAAGCAGGTGCGCTACCAATTGCGCCATAGCCCCTAAGATTCCGGTGCAGGATCCGGAACGTGGTGCCAACGAGAATGCTCATCCATCACGTGCACCAGGGCAGCGACAGCACAACATCCAGCAGCAAGTGAGCCGAGGAAGAAAACAATCCGTTTCATAACCCTCCTCGTAACCGTGGGCCTAGATGGACTCGAACCATCGACCTCAGTCTTATCAGGACTGCGCTCTAACCAACTGAGCTATAGGCCCGGTGACCACATGAGTTTACACCGGCGAGCCGCTGTTTCCAAATCGTTTCGCTTGCGTTTCGCGTCACACCGACTCGATGGCGTGCGCACACACCCTTTTCACGCCCGGGAAACCGCACCCCAACTCGCGTTTTCCCGCACTCTCGCGCGTATTTGTTACGACGACGCCGGCGCCGGCGAAGCCGGCGCGCGCTCCCCGCCTGGCTAACTCAGCCGCAGCAGCCGGCGGAGCGGCACCCCTATCCAAGGAGTCACCAGGCGGATGGCGGGGCCGGTCAGCACCGCTGCCGCCAGGGTGCCTTCTCGCACGCCCACAAGCTCCCCGAGTACCGCGAGTGACAATGCGCTGGCCAGAACAACCAGGGCGGCGTCGTTATAGACCTTGATGGCGCCGAAATTAGTCCAGCGATGCACGCCGAAGCGGCGCACTGTTTTCCGGTAGATGGCGATCACCACACCTTCGCCGGCGTTAACAACCGCCCCGGAGCTCACTTCCACGCAGATTCCCACCGCGAGCACCGCCACCCCGCCCAGGCAGAGTAGCCACTGCTGGGTGTAGCTCGAATAGGTGATCGGCCCGAGGATGGCGCCAGCCGCGTCGATTCCCGTGGCCATAAGGAAAGCCATGGGTAGTTGCAGGAATTCCAGCGGCGGGAATTCCCGGCGCAGCAGCACCAACTGGATCGCAATGAACACCACGTGCATGCACCCGGTGAGGGTACCCACCGAGATGGGCGTCATGCGCGACACTACGTAGGGGAGCGAGGAAATCGGGGAGGTACCCAGGTCAGAAGCGATAGCCAGCTGGATACCAAAGCCCATAATGAATAGGCCCAGGGCCAACACAAGGTAGCGGATAACCCACAGCCACCACGGGGCATGCGCCCTACTCATCGGTGACTGTCAAGCGCAGTCCTCCCACCAGGGCCGCAAAGAGATTGTAGATAAGAGCCGCGATCGCGGAAAGCGCGGTCAAAAGCACAATATGAATAATCCCCACCAACACGGCGAAAGCCATCCAGCGGCCAAATTCCATGTATTCCCCCACCCGTAGCAATTCTTCATTGCCGAGGGTGTCAAAAAGATCCGACATTTGGGAGAACACGTGCATGCCGTCCAGCACGAACCAGATAAGCATCATCGCGATCACGATCATGATGCCAATCGCCACGGAGAGCAGGAAACCGATTTTCATGGCGGACATCGGCTCCACCTTGGCGATGGTCATGCGGATTCGGCGGATTCCCACCGTTTGCTTCGCGGGAGCAGCACCTTCCGGGGCGGATACCCGCGGGTAGGCGCTCGCCCGCTGCCCGCTAACCGCCGTGTGCCCCGCCGCGGCGGCTGACCCGCTGGCGCCCCGCACCGCCGCGCCAGCTGCGCCGCCCGGCCGCGAAGAAGAATGCGCGGGCGCGGAAGCAACGGCCGGACCGCTATGACCCTCCGCAGCCGCGGGCATGGCGCCACGCACCCGGGTTGCCTCCAGTCCCGCACGATCACGCCCGCGGCCGGGCTGATGTTCCGGAGTGTGTTGTGTTTCTGTCATCTCAGTTCTCCAAGGTTTCAGCGGCCGGTTGCGTCGATTCCGCAGATTCCGCAGCTTGCGTGGATTGCGCCGGCTCCGATTCGGTAGCCGGTTCCTCCGCTGCCGCTTGCGCACCGGCGGCGGGGACCTCATCTTCTTCGATCTCCACCTCAGCATTACGCGCGACGGCAATAATTCTGTCACCCTTATCGGGGCGCACGAAAGTAACACCCTGGGTGTTGCGGCCGGTGAGCGACACTTCATCAACCGCGGCACGCATCACCTTGCCCGATTCCATAATAGCGAGCACCTCGTCACCGCTGGACACCATGAGCGCACCCACCAGGTCCCCGCGGGCCTCGGTCAGCTTCGCGACCTTAATACCCATGCCGGCACGCCCCTGCACCCGGTATTCATCCGCGCTGGTCCGCTTGGCGAAGCCCTGTTCCGTCATCACGAACACCTGGGAATCATCATGCACCACGTCCATGGTGAGGAGGGAATCATCCCCGCGGAATTTCATGCCCGTCACCCCGGAAGACGCCCGGCCCATAGGCCGCAGCGATTCCGCATTCGCGGTGAAACGCAAAGACATCCCGTGGCGGGAAACAAGCAGCAGGTCATCGGCCTCATCCACGAGAGAAGCGGCCACCACCTCATCGCTGCTGCCATCCGCCAGCTCGCGCAGCTTAATCGCGATCAAGCCACCCGAGCGCGGGGAATCGTAATCCGCGAGCGGGGTCTTCTTCACCAGCCCGGACTTCGTGGCGAGCACCAGGTACTTCGCGTCATCGTAACTGCGAATCGAACGGACCGCCGCGATGCTTTCGCCAGGCTGGAAAGCCAGCAGATTCGCCACGTGCTGGCCCTTGGCGTCGCGCCCACCCTCGGGAAGTTCATAGCCCTTGAGGCGGTAAACCCGCCCGAGGTTCGTGAAGAACAAATGCCAATCATGGGTGGAAGCAATCCCGAAATGATCAACCACATCATCTACGCGCAGCGAAGCACCGCGAATACCCTTACCGCCGCGATGCTGGGCGCGGTATTCACTCACCTTGGTGCGCTTGACGTACCCGGAACGAGTGACCGTAACCACCACATCCTCTTCGGGAATGAGGTCTTCCACGCTCATCTCCCCGTCGTAGGGGAGGATGGTGGTGCGCCGGTCATCGCCGTACTTATCGGTAATAGCCTGCAGTTCTTCGGAAATAATGGAACGCTGGCGATCCTCGGAGGCCAAAATACCGCGGTAGTCCTCCACGAGGGCCCGCTTTTCTTCGTATTCGTCCAGGATCTTCTGGCGTTCCAGGGCGGCCAGGCGGCGCAGCTGCATTTCCAGAATCGCATTGGCCTGGTCCTCATCAATATCGAGGAGCTCCATAAGGCCGGTGCGGGCCACATCCACGGTGGCCGAAGCCCGAATAAGCGCAATAACTTCATCCAGGGCATCAAGAGCCTTGAGGTAGCCCTCGAGAATATGCATGCGCTTGAGAGCTTCGTTGAGGCGGTACTCGGTGCGCCGGCGGATCACATCCATCTGGTGCGCGACCCAGTGCCGCACGAAACCATCGAGGGAAAGCGTACGCGGCACCCCGTCTACCAGCGCCAACATATTTGCCGGGAAATTATTTTGCAGCTGGGTGTGCTTGTAGAGATTGTTGAGAACAACCTTCGGTACCGCGTCGCGTTTAAGAACGACGACGATACGCTGGCCGGCCCGCCCGGACGTTTCATCGCGAATATCGGCAATGCCCGGGAGGCGGCCATCCTTGATGCCCTCCACCATTTTGTCGAGCAGCCGGTCCGGATTGACCTGGTAGGGCAGGTCGGTGATAACCAGGCAGGTGCGCCCGCCGATCTCATCCACTTCCACCACGGCGCGCTGGGTGATGGACCCGCGCCCGGTCCGGTAGGCATCCTCAATGCCGCGGGTGCCCAGAATGGTTGCCCCGGTGGGGAAGTCCGGACCCTTAATGCGGCGCATGAGCTCACCGAGGAGTTCTTCCCGGGAAGTATCCGGGTGGGCGAGGTACCACTGCACGCCGTCATTGACTTCGCGGAGGTTATGCGGCGGAATGCGGGTGGCCATACCCACCGCAATACCTTCGGAGCCGTTCACCAGGAGATTGGGGAAACGGGAAGTGAGGATGGACGGTTCCATGAGTGAGCCATCGTAATTCGGCTCGAAATCAACCGTATTTTCCTTGATATCCCGTACCATTTCCAGGGCGAGGGGCGCCATGCGCGCCTCGGTGTAACGCGGGGCGGCCGCCCCGAGATCACCGGAGGTACCGAAGTTGCCCTGCCCGGACACCAGCGGATAGCGCATGGACCAGGGTTGGGCCAGGCGCACCATGGTGTCATAAATCGCGGCATCACCGTGCGGGTGGTAGTGCCCCATCACATCGCCCACGATTTTCGCGGACTTGGAGAAGGAGGAATCGGGCCGGTATCCGCCGTCGTACATCGCGTAGATAACGCGCCGATGCACGGGCTTGAGGCCATCGCGCACGTCCGGCAGCGCGCGGCCCACAATAACGGACATGGCGTAATCGAGGTAGGAGCTCTCCATTTCACGCTGGAGATCCACCTCCATAATCGCGCCGTGATTATACGTGGACGTCGTTTCGCTTTCGCTCATAATGATGACAAATCCTAGATATCGAGGAAGCGCACGTCGTGCGCATTACGTTGAATGAAGCCGCGGCGGGAATCCACATCTTCGCCCATGAGAACGCTGAAGGTTTCGTCTGTTGCGGCGGCCTCCCCGATGGAGACCTGCTTGAGGGTGCGGAATTCCGGATTCATGGTGGTATCCCACAGTTCTTCCGCGTTCATTTCACCCAGACCCTTGTAGCGCTGGATGCGCTGGGATTCTTCGCGGGGTAGCCGCCAGCCGTTCCCTTTACCTTCTTCGAGAACCTCATCGCGTTCCCGATCCGAGAACACGTAGGAATGCGGGGCATTCGTCCATTTGATGCGGTAGAGCGGGGGCATAGCTAGGAAAACATGCCCGGCTTCGATAAGCGGGCGCATGTAGCGGTACACCAGGGTGAGCAGAAGGGTCGCAATATGCGAGCCGTCCACATCCGCATCGGCCATGAAAATGATCTTGTGATAGCGCAGCTTATCGATATCGAATTCATCACCGATGCCGGTACCGAAAGCGGTGATAAGCGATTGGATGGTATCTGAGGAAAGTGCCCGATCCAGGCGGGCCTTTTCGACGTTGAGGATCTTGCCGCGGATCGGCATGATGGCCTGGTGTTCCGGATCGCGCCCGTTGACGGCGCTACCGCCGGCGGAATCACCCTCCACGATAAAGATTTCGCATTCTTCGGGTTTATTCGAGGTGCAATCCTTCAGCTTGCCCGGCATGGAGGCTGATTCCAGCACGGATTTACGCCGGGTTGCTTCGCGGGCTTTGCGGGCCGCGGCACGGGCGGCAAAAGCCTGGGTGCCCTTGCGAATAATCTCTTTGGCATCGCCCGGGTGGGAATCGAGCCAGTCGCTGAGCTGGGTGTACATCTGCTGCTGCACGAAGGTGCGCGCTTCGGTATTCCCGAGCTTTGTTTTGGTCTGGCCTTCGAACTGAGGATTACCCAGTTTCACAGAGATAACCGCGGTGAGACCTTCACGCACATCATCACCGGAAAGATTCGGGTCCTTATCCTTGAGAAGCCCGTGTTCACGCGCGTACTTGTTAATCACCGAGGTGAGCGCGGACCGGAAGCCCTCTTCGTGCATCCCACCTTCGGTGGTGTTAATCGTATTGGCGAAGGTATTGACCGATTCGGAATAGGCCGAGGTCCACTGCATGGCCACTTCCACTTCGATCTGCTTCTCATCGTCTTCAGCTTCGAAGTAGATAATGTCGTTATTGATGATCTCCGACTTTTTCATCGAGTTGAGGAACTTGACGTAGTCAAGCAAGCCGCCGGAATAGCAATACGATACTTCGCGCTTCGCCGGGACTTCCGCCGCGGTTTCGCTTTCCGCCCCGGTAACTTCATCGCCTTCCGAAGTAGCCGAGGTACGTTCATCAATGAGGTTGATGCGCAGGTTCTTATTGAGGAAGGCCATCTGGTGGAAACGCTTGCGCAGTGTTTCGAAATCATAATCCGTGGTCTCGAAAATATCCGGATTGGCCCAGAACGTTTGGGTGGTTCCCGTTTCGGTGGTTTCTTCCCCGCGTTCAAGTTCCCGGGTGGGGACCCCGTTTTCATAAGCGATCCGCCATACATAACCATCACGCTTGACGATGGTTTCCATCCGGGTGGATAGCGCGTTCACCACGGATACACCCACACCGTGCAGGCCACCGGATACCGCGTAGCCGCCCTGGCCGAATTTACCGCCGGCGTGCAGCACGGTCATAACCACTTCCACCGCGGGGCGCCCCTCGGTGGGGTGCATATCCACGGGGATGCCGCGCCCATTATCTTCCACGCGCACCCCGCCATCCTCACGCAGGGTTACCGTGATGGTATCCGCGTAGCCGGCCAGCGCTTCGTCAACCGAATTGTCCACAACTTCGTAGACCAGATGGTGCAAACCACGTTCCCCGGTGGAGCCGATATACATACCGGGGCGCTTACGTACCGCCTCGAGGCCTTCGAGGACGGTAATATTCGATGCATCATAAGACTGATCGGGGGATACTTCACCGACGTGATGCGCAGGGCTCTGCTGAACCGGGCGCTGTTCCGGCTCGGGATGACTCATTGTTTCCGACACGCGCGGAACACTCCTTCAGGCTAACTCTCAAAAATGGGCCTCTCCCGCGTTGACCGCCGTTCTAGTAGGTACCTACGCTGGAGAGTCCCTCGTCTATTCTAGCCTATAAGCAGCTAAGAAACTGAGACGGAGGACCGCTGTGCTGGAGATGTCCGAGCAAGAATTCGAGGAGGCGGTGGCCGATGCCATCGATCTGCTGCCCGAGGCTTTTCTCGCGTCCCTTCCCAATGTGGTGTTTTTAGTGGAAGAAGAGCCTGAGCCCGATATGCTCCGCCCGGAAGATTACGATGAGAACGGCCACCCCGCGGTGCTCGGTTTTTACGACGGTATAGCGCTAACCGACCGCGGTGACGACGCCGGCTTGCTGCCCGACCGCATCTTTATTTTCCGCGGCCCGCTGATGCGCTGGTGCGAAACGCGCGAAGAATTAGTGGAGGAAATCGGGGTCACCATTATCCACGAGGTCGGGCATTTTTACGGTTTGGACGACGACGCCCTGCACGCCCTGGGCTGGGAATAGCTAGCACAACTACCCGTAGGTATCTCGGGGGCCGCGGCCGGGAACTGAGAGGAGCCCGTGCTTCCAGCTGGGCCGATGCGGGCCCAAAATAACAATATCCTTGACAATCCCCTCCCCTATTTCGGCGGCAATCCGCCCGGACAGGGTGGCAAGGAGCGCGCGCATCTGGGTTTTCCACGAGGTGGAGGAGGCGCGCAGGGTGAGCACGCCGTCGTCGGAAAAATCTTCAATACGGCAGTGCCGCGCCACATTCGGTCCCACGATATCGTCCCAGCGCGCGGAAACAGAGGCAATATCGAGGTGGCTTTGCCAGCCGCGGTCGCGGATGGTTCGGGCCAGGAGTTCACCAACCGGGTGCGGATCGCGCCAGGAGGGCCGAGCCCCAGATCCCACATCACCCCAGCCCGGGCCGGGAGTGGCCACCGGATCACCGATGCGGTCAGCCGCGCCGGCTTCGCCGGGTGCGCCCGTGCCGTTTGCCGCGAGGTACCGGGAAGCCGCGGCGGGCCGGCGGGTGCGCACATCTCCGCGCCGGAAAGCTGCTTCCCGAGCGGCGTCCAGAGCATGAAGTGCGAAGATATCGCCAGCCTCACGCGCCATCGCGGACCTCCTCGGTAATGCTGCCCGCCGCGATATGGAGGCGGTCCCCGCGCAGGGTTTCGGGCAGGTCATCGCCCACCGCCGCGGTCACAATCACCTGGTCGGCCTGGGCCACCAGCTCAGCCAGGCGCTCCCGGCGCCGGGCATCGAGTTCGGCAAAAACATCGTCGAGGAGAAGGATGGGTTCGCCATCTTCGCTCAGTAATTTCCAGCAGGCCAGCCGGAGCGCCAGTGCGTAACTCCAGCTTTCCCCGTGGCTGGCATAGCCTTTAGCCGGCAGGGTTCCTAAAGACAAACGCAGGTCATCGCGGTGCGGGCCCACCAGATTCACGCCGCGCTCAATTTCTTGATCCCGGCGTTCATCGAGTTGGGAACGCAGCAAGGCCTGAGCGGTTTCTACATCACGCAGTGCATCTTCCTGGGCGGTGACGGCGTGGCAGCTGGCGTCGTCGTCGTTTAATAGCGCCGCAGCATCGGGGAGGGTGAAGGTACCGCGCCACGCATTCGCCGCGTAATCAAGGCGGGCGTGCCCGCGGTTACCGGACACGATATTGTACATTTCCGTGACGTACGGGCGGAGCCGCGCCACCAGTTCGGCGCGGGCGGCTACGATCTGGGCGGCCAGCCCGGCCAGCTGCTCATCCCACACATCAATAGCGGCGTGATCCACGCTTTTTCCGCGCCGGCGGGCGGCCCCGGCAGTTTTCAGGAGGGCGGCACGCTGGCGGATCACCCGTTCGTACTCACTTTTCACCGCAGCGAGACGCGGGCGAAGCTGCACCATGAGGTCATCCAGGAAAGCACGCCGCACCGCCGGTTCCCCGCGCACCAGGGAAAGATCTTCGGGTGCGAAAAGCACCGCGCGGATAGTCCCGAGAATCTCTATCGGGCGCACATTACCGCGATTGAGGCGGGCTCGGTTAGCGCGCCCGGCATAGATTTCTACGTCCACGGTGGTCGGTGATTCGCCGCGCATCACCCGTGCCTGCACCACGCCGGCGGTCGCGCCCTGGCGAATCAGTGCATTATCGGAGGAAACTCGATGGGAGGTGAGGGTGGCGAGGTAGGCGATGGCCTCCACCAGATTGGTTTTCCCCTGACCGTTCTCGCCCACGAGGATAGTCACCCCGGGGCGAAAACGAGCCACTTCACGCCGGTAGTTACGAAAATCCGCCAGCGCTAAGTCAGAGATGTACACTCACACCCGCGCCTTAGGAGTAGGTGCGAATCGGCATGAGGAGGAGGCGGAACTCATCCGTATCGGAGCCGTTTTCTTCGGGTTGGCCGGTAATAACGGCCGGTTTCGTGGGGCTGGTGAAGGAGAGGCGCACGAAAGGCGTATCTACCGCGGTCAGGCCATCTTGCAGGTAGGCCGGGTTGAAAGCCATCGCAATATCTTCCCCGGTGAGGGTGGCCGGCAGGGCTTCGCTGGTTTGCGCCGAATCATTTTGACCGGCATCCAGTACCACGCTACCTTCGGTAAAGCTCAGGCGCACCGCACTATTCTTTTCGACGACGAGCCGCGCGCGCTTAATGGCATCGAGCAGCATCAGGCGGTCAATCACCGCGTACCCGTTGACGGTATCCGGGAAGAGTGCCCGGACCTGCGGATAATCCCCGTCAATGAGGCGAGCCACGTTCTGGCGGTCCGCAGCGCGGAAACCAATGAGGCCGGTGCGGCCGGTGGTATCGAGGGTCATGCGCACATTACCGACGGAACCGAGAGACTTGGCGATATCGGAAAGCCGGCTGGCCCGCACCAGAATTCGCGCGGAAATCTGCGGATCTTCCGGTTCCCAGGTGAGGTTGGCGATGGCCAGGCGGTAGCGGTCAGTTGCCATGAGGGCAATATTTTCGCCGTTGATTTCGATGCAGACCGAGACGAGGAGCGGGAGGGTGTCATCGGTGGAGGCGGCGGTAACGGCCTGGGCAACTGCATGTTGCCAGGCCGCGCCGTCTACCACGCCCGATACTCCATCGAGGGGCGGGGCAGCCGGGTAGTCTTCCAGCGGCATCGAGGTCATGACCATGCGCGAGGAGCCGCATTGGAGATCAAGTTTGGTGCCTTCGACCGTGAGATCAATGGGCTTATTGGGGAGCGCGCGGGCATATTCGGCCAGCAGGCGCCCGTGCACCAAAATGGTTCCGGCTTCTTCTACATCACCGGTAATTTCAGCGTAGGAGGAAATATCAGGATCATACGAGGAGAGTGCAACGACGCCGGTGTCTTTAGCTTCGATTTTGATCCCGGAAAGGATGGGCAGCGAAGGGCGGGTGGGGATAGTGCGTGCCGTCCACGAGACGGCGTCCGCGAAGACATCGTGTTCAATCCGCAATTTCACAGCGAACCTTCCTCCCAATGACAAGAACTTCTAGAGCTACTTTACGCGAGGGAAGGCCCGGAAGGAAAAGAATTTAGCGGCTTTGTAATTACAACGGTGTAGTTTATCGCGGCGGGTGCACAGGCCCTCGGCGACCGGTTGTTGTTCATGCGGGTGTTAATAGGTAGTGGTAGTAGTAGGTGCTGTGGACACTGTGGAAATGTGTTCGAAACGGCGTGCGCATGCGATTTCTGCTTGTGGATGAGCCTGTGGACGGCATTGTGGATAAGAGGTGCTTTCGGGGGATGAGACACTTGAGCCCGAATGCTATCCACCGCTAGATCCCGCCAATCCGCTTAATTTGAGCTGGTATCCACAGCTTATCCGCAAGCCCTGTGGATAGCCTTGATCCTGGTGTGTGAGCGAAGAAATAGGGATATATATCAGGCTGATTTGTGAGACGAGGTGGCTATGGAGGCAGGTGGCTGCGGCGTCGTACTCAATGTGTCGCACGCGCGCACCGGCCCCGGTGCCAAGGCAAACAGATTCTCCCCCGGCGTGCGCCGCGGTTGGCGTTACCGATGTAGAGAGTTACCCGGCCTGGTTTATAGAGTTACCGGGCTTGAGCTATCCGGCCTAAGCTACCCGGCCTGGCTGGCCGCCTGCTTAATACGCACGGAGAGTTCGGAGACCTGGTTATAGGTGGTCTGCCGCTCGGCCATCTGCTTATCGATTTTCCGATAGGCGTGCATGACGGTGGTGTGGTCGCGTCCGCCGAAAAGTGAACCGATCTTCGGGAGGGAAAGATCTGTCATTTCCCGGCACAGATACATGGCGATTTGCCGCGCAGTAACAGGAATTCGGGAGCGATCCGCGCTGGTGAGATCGTCAATGGTGATGGAGAAGTAATTCGCCGTTTGCGCCATGATGAGGCTCGGTTTGATATCCACCGAATCTGGATTGGTAATGAGATCTTTGAGGACCATCTCGGATAGCGTGAGTGAAACCGGTTGCTTGGATAGATCCGCGAAAGCGGTGACTCGCCGCAGCGCACCTTCCATTTCGCGCACATTCGTGGTCATATGCGTGGCGATATATTCATGCACCTCGCGCGGGACGCTAATGCCGTCCACATGCGCTTTCTTTTCCAGAATGGCGATACGGGTTTCCAGATTCGGGCGGTCAATACTTGCCACCACCCCGGAGTTAAAACGCGAAAGCATCCGCTCTTCGAAGCCGTTGAGCAGATTCGGGGCCACATCGGAGGTAATAACAATCTGCTTATTGGAATTCGTGAGGGCGTTGAAGGTGTGGAAGAACTCTTCCACAGTGGTATCACGCCCGCCAATGAATTGGATATCGTCGATAAGAAGAATGTCGACCTTGCGGAAAGAATCCTTGAATTCGCTTTGCCGCCCGTCACGCACCGCGTTAATAAAAGCATTGGTGAACTCTTCGGCGCTGATATAGCGCACGTGAATATTCGGGTAGAGCGAGAGTGCGTAATTCCCGATCGCGTGCATGAGATGGGTTTTCCCCATCCCGGAATCCGAATAGAGGAACAGCGGGTTATAGGTGGTTCCCGGCGCTTCGGAGACCGCTAGCGACGTGGCGGTAGGAAAACGGTTCGAATCCCCGATAACAAAATTATCGAACGTGTATTTCGGGTTGAGACCGGCGGCGGTGGAGATCGCCGCAAAAGAAGGATCTGCGGAATTCCCGTAGATCTTTTCTTCCCCGGAGGCCATCGCCAAAGTTGCGAGCGAGGTCGGTTCAGTTTTTTCGACCGGTGCGCTTACGTGCGGGGTAGTACGGGCCGACGGCGCAGCTGCGGCCACCGGTTCGGCGGGCACATCGGGATAAGTTCCCGGTTCTTCCAGGGTGAAATCCCGATAGGTAGCGGACTTATTCCATTCCGAATCCGGAGAAAGAGCGGTGGGAGTTTCCACGCGGCGCGGCGCCGGGGCGGTCTCCACCGGGCGAGACTCCCGGCGTTCCGCAGCCGGGAGCGGGGATTCATTGACGCTTGGATCAATGGAAATAACCAAGCGGATGCTGTGGCCAAGGATATTGGAAAGCGCCCCGGTCATCAGATCAGCAACGTGTTCTTCGATCCAATTCTTCACGAATTCGGATCCCACCACGATCATGAAAATGTCCTCGGCGGTGGCGAGCGGATGGGCCATGCGCACAAAAGCGGATTGTGAATCGGAGAGGTCGCCCTGCATACGCAGCAATTCCAAGGCGGCAAGCCAAGCATCGCGCGCGGGGTTCATCTCCGCCATGACATCCTCCTGAGGACTCTTCTAAGAAAAAAGGGGGCGAGCCTCGCAGCCAGGTGATCCGAGCGCCGTTGATGATCACGACTGTAAGTTTCACGGTATCTGGTGAGGCCATGCCCTATCTCTGTCTGCCTATCGTAGGTGAATGACGCGCAACACGCTAACAAGTTATCCACAGGCTTCTCCACACCTGTGGAAATTACACCTCTGTTATTCGCAGGTCACTTGCGCGCTGTGGAGCCTTAAAAACCTATCCTCAATCTTTTCCACAGATGTGTATAGTCCGAAAAAATTGCTTCGGTACGTGTTTTCTCACAGTGATCATCCTTGAGATAACGGTCACCGCACGCTAAAACCCTTTGACTCATCGCCTGGATCTCGCGTAAAGTCATCTAGTCCATGCGTGGTTCAGCCGCGCGTATTTGTTAGGAAGGGCCGCCACCGGTTGTGGATAAGCCCGTCAATATCTAGTGGAGGGGATCACCGTGGTTAAGCGGACTTTCCAGCCGAATAATCGCCGTCGCGCTAAGGTACACGGTTTCCGCAAGCGCATGTCGACCCGCGCAGGTCGCGCTGTTCTGGCAGCTCGCCGTCGCAAGGGTCGCGCCAAGATTTCGGCTCAGTAAATGCTTCCAGCCGTTCACCGCATGCGGAGTTCGGCGGATTTCGACTCGGCCTTTTCCGGAACGCGCGGCTCTACGCGGCGCGTCCAAGTCATCCTCGGCTCCCAGTCGGAATCGACCCTAACCGGCCCTCACCCTGTGCGGGTCGGTTTTGTCGTATCCAAAGCCGTGGGTAATTCCGTGGTGCGGCATCGGGTATACCGGCAGCTGCGCCATCTTATGCATGCACGCCTCAGTTTTTTTGACGACGGCGATCTCGTCGTCGTTCGCGCTTTTCCCGCCGCGGCGGGAAGCAGCAGCGCGCAACTCGGTGAGGATGTGGATCGTGCGCTCGCCAAGGCATGCGCGCACCGTTCTCGGGCGGTGAGCACAGCGTGAGCGCGGCGGGGGCAAGCGTGAAACCGCACGGGCAACGCAACGAAAGTATGCTGGTACGGGCAGTGCGCTGGTACCAACGCACCATCTCAGCCGCACGTCCCCCGCGGTGCCGCTACGCACCGAGCTGTTCGGCCTATGCGATACAAGCCATACAGATTCATGGGACCGGCAAAGGTACACTTTTAACCGTGTGGCGCTTGCTACGGTGCAACCCGTTGACGAAGGGCGGCGTAGATCGAGTGCCACCACCGGGTCAGTGGCCAAAGAAACCATTGGACCAAGATGAGCTTCTCGAGCTTTACGCCAAAGAAGACGCGTTAGACGATAAGAACAACGCTACGGGCAGTCCCAACCAGGATCGTCCAATAGCGTGAGGAGAAACTAAGTGGATACAATTCTCGCTCCGTTTATGTGGGCGGTCTCGTGGGTGATGTACGGCATCCACGAAGGACTCGTACTCCTGGGTATGAACCAGGGCGCCGGGCCGGCGTGGGTATGCGCCATTGTCGGCCTGACCATTGTGGTTCGTCTGCTCATCTTGCCGCTGTATAACCGGCAGATTCGTGCTTCGCGGGCGATGCAGGTGCTGCAACCCGATATTCAGAAGCTGCAGAAGAAGTACAAGGGGAAGCGGGACCAGGTGTCCATGCAGCGCCAGCAGGAAGAACTGCAGGCGCTCTACCGCAAACACGGGGCCTCCCCCATGGCGTCGTGCTGGCCGATGCTCGTGCAGATGCCGATTCTTTTCTCCCTGTACCGGGTGCTTATTAACTTCCCCTCCATTGCGACGGGCAAGCGTGGCCCCATCGGGCCGATTACGCAGTCGGTTGCGCAGGACTTCGAGGACACCACGTTCTTCGGTGCTCCTATGTCCGCCACCATTTCCACCGCGGGTCAATTTGCTAATGCCACCCAGGTGCGGATTGTCGCCGTCGTTCTTGTTGTCATCATGATCCTCAGCATGTTCTGGACTCAGCGTCAGCTCATGACGAAGAATATGCCGGAACAGAAGGATCCGAATAACGCGGCTCTGCGCATGCAACGCATGATGCTCTACGGTATGCCGCTGATTTATGTCTTCTCCGGTGCGGTGTTCCCGGTGGGCGTGCTTATCTACTGGTGCGCCGGTAACCTCTGGAATATGTGCCAGCAGAGCTGGTTCATTCGGCACAACCCCACCCCC
Source organism: Actinotignum sanguinis (assembly GCF_030230305.1). Lineage (NCBI taxonomy): Bacteria > Bacillati > Actinomycetota > Actinomycetes > Actinomycetales > Actinomycetaceae > Actinotignum > Actinotignum sanguinis. The sequence goes on along the minus strand of NZ_JASPCQ010000005.1, from coordinate 52,825 downwards.
GGTTCGCGGGCCTATATCGAGCGGGAAAAGCGCATTCTGGAAAAGCGTAAGCGCAAGGGACTCACCGATGAAGAGATTGCCGAACTGGAAGCTGAGGAGCAGAAGGGCGGCCAGCGTTATCAGCCGATGAGCAAGGAACGCGCGAAGAAAGCCGGGCTGAGTCCCGATGCGTATATGCCGCGGCCGGAAGATGAGGGCGACGACGATAAGCCCGCCGTCGGTAAAGATGGTTTGACGGATGAAGAACGTGCTCGGAAGCGCTACGAACGCCGGCAGGCTGAACGGGCTCGCGCCCGCGCCAAGAAGAATAAGAAAAACCGCGGTAAGTAACATGCGGCTACCGGTGTAGAACAAGCTAAACTTAGTCAAAGAAAAGGAACGGACGGGTTGCGCAACATCTTGGCAGCCCCAGAAGGGGATCCCCCGGATACCAGGAGAAAGAATGAGCGAAACGTCTGAGGATATTAAGAAGCTTGATCGCGAAGGCGATATTGCGGCTGACTACCTCGAAGAACTGCTGGATATTGCTGATCTCGACGGCGATATTGATATTTCGATTGACGAAGATCGTGCCACGATTGCCATTGTCACCGGGGGTGAAGCCGATGAGCGGCTGCGGCGCCTGGTGGGCCGGCACGGTGCGACCCTCAATGCGCTCCAGGATTTGACCCGCCTTGCGGTTCAGGAAAAGACCGGGGAACGCTCGCGTCTCATGCTGGATATCGCGGGCTACCGCGATGAGCGGCGCGCCAAGATTGAAGAAATCGCTGCCGAAGCTATCCGCGAGGTACAGGAAACCGGCGACGAAATCGAGTTGGATCCCATGAATCCCTTCGAGCGCAAGGTTGTGCATGATGCTGCTGCTGCCGCCGGGCTTGTTTCCGATTCTGAAGGTGTAGGCGCGGGGCGTCACGTGGTTATCAAGCCCGCGGACGAGGATTAATACGCATATATGGCGGAAGAACATCCTATGATCGAGGTTCCTCCTGCCGCCGGTGCTGAACACTTCGGCACGGCGACATGGGGAACCTTGCTTCATTTTGCGCGTCTGCTTGAAGAGGAAGGCGAGGTACGCGGGCTGGTGGGTCCGCGCGAACTGGGTCGCTTATGGTCCCGTCACCTTCTCAATTCGTTAGCTATCGAGGAATTCATCCCCGTGAATGCCACGGTGGGCGATGTGGGTTCCGGGGCTGGTTTTCCGGGGATCGTATTGGCGATTGTGCGGCCGGACGTTACCGTGACTCTGATTGAATCGATGGAGCGCCGCACCGAATGGCTACGCTACGTGGTGGGCGAATTAGGCTTGCGAAATGTCAAGGTGCGCACCGCCCGTGCGGAACAGCTCAAAGGTCGTTTCGCTGCGGATATTGTGACTGCCCGCGCGGTGGCGGCTCTCAAGAAACTACTGCCGTGGACGATGCCGCTAGTTAAACCCGGAGGGCGTTTGGTCGCTCTCAAGGGTGAGCGCGCCGCCCAAGAAATTGACGACGCTGCAGCGCAATTGCAGCGTTACGGCGCCGTGGAGGTGACAGTGCATGCGGTGGTTCCCTTCGGAACTGCGGAGGCTACCCGAGTTGTGGAGGTAACCAAAAAGGCATCCTAGCGGGGTAGTTCCTCGGCGTGAGTCATAGGTTGAGGAGCTTCGGAGGCCCATAAAAACGAACATATGTTCGGTTGGTATTAGTGATGCTTAGATTGCGGGAGCGGTGGCCGTGACCCAGCTGACGACGGCACTGAGGGCGCTTGATACCGGCTAGAATATTCTGAGGTAAGGAGGGCGTTATTTATGAGTGATCCCCGGAAAAAAGTTGGACGTCGTGCTGCACCGAGTTCGGCACCTGCCCCTGCACCACAGGATCGGGACACTCCGATCGCCCGTGAACTTCGCGAGGATTTCAAGCGCCTTAAGAAGGTAAAAGCGAGTAAATTCCAGAAGCCGGAGCATACTCGTGTTGTTGCGGTGACTAATCAAAAGGGTGGCGTTGGTAAAACCACGACCGCTGTTAATATGGCGGCAGCCCTTGCTCTTAACGGTATGCGAGTGTTGCTTGTTGATGCTGACGCGCAGGGGAATGCTTCGACCGGCTTGGGAATTAGCCCGCAAGAGGAACGTACTGACGTTTACGAAGTATTCAAGGGTGAAGCTAAGCTCGAGGATGTTCTTATCGAACTTGAAGAGATCCCGAATCTCTACGTGGCACCCTCGAGTATCACCTTGGCCGCGGTTGATTTTGAATTAGGCCAGGTACCTGGGCGGTACTCTATTTTGCGCGAGGCGATCCGGGAAACTATGGATAGTTTTGCGGAGCAGGGTAAGGCCTTTGACTTTGTATTCATTGACTGCCCCCCAAGTATGGCGTTGTTACCGGTAAGTGCGTTGGTCGCGGCTGATGAGGTGCTGGTTCCTATTCAGGCTGAGTTCTATGCTCTCCAGGGTGTAGCTCAATTGGTACAAACGGTTGAGGATGTGCGCTCATCACGAAACGAGAAGCTGCATATCTCGGCATTTATCGTGACCATGGTAGATACTCGCACAAATCTTGCGAAAGACGTATCGGAAGAAGTGCGTTCACACTTCGGTGACCGGGTGCTTCATACGGAGATTCCCCGATCTGTGGCGGCGGCGGAAGCGCCGTCTTTCGGGAAAAGTGTTCTCACCCATGACCCTCGAAATCGCGCTGCCATCGCCTATCTTGCGGCAGCAAAAGAATTTTCAGCTCTCTCATAGTTAGGAATCATCGTGGCAACTCGTAAACGGCGCGGTTTAGGTAGTGGACTCGGGGCCCTCATTCCACCGGAACAGGCAGAGAATACTGAAAGCCCAATCGACATCTTTTTCGGAACTGTGAAGAAGAAGGATGAGAGTTCGCATAAGGATGAGGATTCGGAGAGTTTCAGCAGCGGTCAAGGTGGTATTCCGTCCGCTTCGGAGGAAGATCCCTTGCCCGCGGTGGATGTGCACCAGAAGGATCTCTCTGATGAGGTCAGTCCCTTAGACCTTGGATATGGTACAGCAGGAGAGAATGTTTCACGTGAAACATCGGGCGGCTCTCGGCGTGTAGCTTCGAAACAATCGGCTGATATGCCAAAGAAGAAACCTGCCAGTAAAAATTCCAAAACTGATGGCGTCCTATCAGAATCAAAGAGTGATAGTGGCGCGGCTGGCAATGTTTCACGTGAAACATCAGAGGATGCTGACCTTGTTGCGGTTCCCGGTGCGACCTACGGCGAGATTGATGTAACTATTATTGTTCCCAATCATGCGCAGCCTCGTACCAATTTCGACGAGGATGATTTAGAGGAACTTGCACAGTCGATTAAGGAAGTAGGCGTTCTACAGCCTATCGTTATTCGGCCACTGAGTGAGCCTTTGGATGAGCAGCCAGATGCGAGGTACGAGCTCATTATGGGTGAACGCCGCTGGCGTGCGAGCCAGCGGGCTGGCTTAACCCATATTCCCGCTATTATTCGGCGTACCTCAGATGAAGATGTGCTGCGGGACGCTCTTCTGGAGAATTTACACCGTGCAGATCTAAATCCGCTAGAAGAAGCTGCTGCTTACCAGCAATTACTAGAGGACTTCCAATGTACTCAGGATGAGCTCGCGAAGAGGATTGCGCGGTCACGCCCGCAAATTACTAATACCTTGCGACTTTTGAAGCTCCCCGCTTTAGTACAGCGGAGAGTTGCGGCGGGCGTGCTATCTTCAGGGCATGCGCGTGCGCTTCTTGGTCTCGCTGATGCTGGCGCTATGGAACGCCTTGCCCAACGGATCGTTGCGGAAGGACTTTCCGTTCGTGCTGTGGAAGAGATTGTCGCCCTCGGTGATGAATCAACGCCGGCGGCACCGCGCCGAGCTCGGGTCAGGCGCTTTGAACACGAGCTAAATTCCGTGGCCAACCAATTGGGTGATCGCCTCAATACGCGGGTCAAAGTCGATATGGGCCGCACGAAGGGAACTATGCGAATCGATTTTGGTTCTCTCGAGGATCTCAATCGGATTTTGAGCGTTCTGGCACCGGATGTGGAGGGCGTCAATCTTCCTCATGAAGATAGTAGCGAAGCATAAACCGCTGAGCTTTCTTGTTACAGGGCAATGTTTCATGTGAAACATTGCCCTGATTTATATTCGAATGTTGGCAACGTGGCATTTCTTAGATCGGGGTCGTGGTGCTTGGTGCGTGGCGGTACTTCCCTCATGTTTCACGTGAAACATATCCGATGCCGGCTTTAAATCGGTGATGATGCTGTGATTATGGAATAGCGCTAATGGCGGCTTTAAAGGAAGCGGGCAATGTTTCACGTGAAACATTGCCCGCGCCATGGGGATATCCCCAATATAACTATTGTTACTACTTTGCCATATCGGGAAGGTCTTCCGGTTCACTAAGATCTCGCCCAGCGGCACGGTGCAAAATTTGCAGGTAGAGAGATTCCGGAGTTGTCTCTGTATCTCGCGCGTATGCTTCAACGGCTTGGGGAAGCAACGATGTTTCCGTCATGCCCGGAGCGATATTCACGTCGATAACGTACGGAATGCCATCTTTTATGATGAGGTCAATACGGGAAACATCGCGAAGCCGAAGAGTGGTATGCGCTGTGAGGGCAGCATCTGCAACCCGGATTTTCTCTTCTTCGGAAAGGCGCGCAGGTACGTAGTACTTAGCGCGCCCAGCGAAGTAGCGTGCATCGTAATCATAGGGTCCATCGGTTTCAATTTCTACCGGCGGGAGCGCGATAGGACCGTTAGCTCCGTCAATAACGGAAACGGAAACTTCAGTTCCTGCAATAAAGGTTTCGACATGCGCCTCTTCCCCATAAGCAAAGCAATCAACCATGGCACGAGGAAGATCACCAGCTTTATTAACGATGGTTACCCCCAGGGCCGAGCCCCCCAAATTAGGTTTCACCACCAAGGGGAAGTCATAGCGTTCCCCAAGAAGCTCAAGAATAGGTGCCACCCCGACTTCTCGGAAAAGAGCCTCCGGGAAGCTCACTGACCACGGAACGGCAAGTCCGGCATGGCGCAAAAGCGATTGTGCAACCGTTTTATTAGAGGCAATGCGGGCGGCGTTCGCCGTCGACCCTACAAAACGGTACCCGCTAAGAGAAAGCAGATCTTGAAGCGCGCCATCTTCTCCGGTCGCACCATGCACCAACGGCCAGACCACCGTAGGATTCATGGAGTTGAGACGCTGGAGCAAGGTCGCGTCAACATCGAGGACCTTGACCTGGGCACCCGCTTCGCGTAGCAGTGTTGCGACCCGCCGCCCCGAACTCAGCGACACATCGCGTTCGTGTGTAAGACCACCGGCAAGAATAGCAACGGTAAGAATATTGTCCATTTTCCCTCCGGACTTCACTCTACTCATCGTCTTTGAGAATCGATAGCAATCGAATTACTTCGTTGCCCGTGGCGAGGAATCATCCACACCGAACATCTGAACCAAGTCATTTTCCTGGCCGATAACTTCTCCGAGCCTCCGAACGCCTTCCGTAATACGTTCCGGGGTTGGGTAGCAGAAGGACAACCGCATATGATCCGAACCTTGACCATCAGCAAAGAAAGCGGTTCCCGATACATATGCGACCAGGTTCTTCACCGCACGAGGAAGCATCTCATGCGCATTGAGACCGTTAGGAAGTTTCACCCAGGTGTAGAAACCACCCCGAGGCTTATTCCACGTGCACATGGGCATGTATTTCTCAAGAGCTGCTTGCATAGCTTGACCACGCTCAGCGTACATACCCCGATATTCCTTGACCTGCTGATACCAGTCGTAGGTGCGCAGATATTCCGCGATGGCAAGCTGACCAAAAGTGGTTGGGCACAGGATCGCATTTTCAGCGGCGAGGGTGAGACGTGCACTCAGCGCAGCAGGTGCCAATGCCCAGCCGACGCGGAATCCCGGCGCGAAAGTTTTGGAGAAGGAACCCAAGTACACCACGCCATCCGGGTTGAACGTTTGGATAGCAGGGATGGGATCACCATCAAAACCAAGCAGGCCATAAGGGTTATCTTCGACGATAAGAACATGATGGTTATCGCAAATATCAGCGATACGCCGGCGGCGTTCTTCGGATTGACTCACCCCGGCAGGGTTGTGGAAATTAGGGATGGTGTAGAGGAACTTAATTGGCTTTCCAACGGCTTCAAGATCCTTAATCGTTTCTTCAAGCTGCTCGGGAATCAGGCCATTGGCATCCATCTGCACGTGCACCACGTGAGCTTGGTACGCCCGGAAAGTTCCCAACGCTCCCACGTAGGAGGGAGCCTCAGCAATAACCACGTCGCCCGGATTAATAAAAATCTGGGAAACGAGATCAAGGGCCTGTTGGCTGCCGGTCGTAATATTGATGTCGTCCGGATGAGCACGAATACCTTCGGGGCGCATGACTTCCACGATCATTTCGCGGAGTTCTTCCGTTCCTTGGCCACCGCCGTACTGTAGCATTTTAGCGCCATTATTACGGATGAGCCGTGCGGTCATATCCGCGAGGAAGTCTAAGGGGAGACCGCTAATATTTGGCATACCCCCAGCAAGAGACACTACTTCGGGACGATTTGCGACGGCGAAAAGCTGACGAACCTCGGATTGCTTCATTCCTAAAGCTCGATCAGCGTAAACATTGTACCATGGATCAAGTCTGGTAAATCCGGGACCGGCGTGCTGCTCGCCCATACGTTCTCCTTCTCTTTTAACACACTAAGTGTGCCACGCTCGGGGCCGCGATAAAACAATGTTCGCAGGTGTGCTTTGCGCATCACTTTATTGCGGAGCCGAACGCGCTGAGTTCTTATGGGGCAGTAGCGTACCCGCAATGAAATGACCGTGTCAGCTCCATATTTATTCACGTTGTAAGCGACGGCCGAAAGGTGGCGGCAGTTCTGAAAGGCGGGCTAGCAGTTCAGCCCGGATGTCGAGTTTGGGAACTAATCCCGCGAACCGCGCATACTCCTCCCCTTGGTATACGAGGAGCAGGGTGGGCAGCCACTCGAGCTTTGGAATGAAAGCGCCTACTTCCTCCCACGGATGCTGCTGCATGTCCCGTGAGGCAAGATCCGAGGGGGTAATACCGCCATAACCCAAGGCTCGCTGGATCGCGTACGTTACTTCTTCGGATAGGTCAGTGAAATCTAGCCGATGTTCCGGGGCACCGCCCGGCAAGATGTGCTGGATATCGGCATCGGTAGTGGTGGCGGCTGTGCGCCGCGGACCAATCGGTGGTTCGGTAAGAACATCCAGGTTGATGCACCAGGCGTCGAAAGTTGCGTCCGGAATTAAACGATGGAGGTCGACGACGGTCTCCTCGAAAATGACGCGCATCGGCCGATCATAGGGAACCCACGAGGCAGTGTAGAGCAGCAGAGTAGGAACATCATGCCGGTAGGCGTTCATGGCACCTCCTTCTGACCGGGGTGGGCAGATCCCCAGCTCAACTATTTTAAATGCAGAACCAGCGAGGCGGGCCTTTTTAACTGCCTCGCCGGTTCGAACATGAAGAGAAGCGCCGCCGTACACCGCATGCTTAGTTACAGGGGCTACCTTCCCTGGAATTACTCTGCGCTATTATCCGTGGCGGCGTGCTGCGCCGCGAGATTTTCAAGATAGCGTTCCGCATCGAGAGCCGCCCGGCACCCGGTGCCAGCTGCGGAAATAGCCTGGCGGTAGTACCGATCCACAACATCCCCGCAAGCGAAAACTCCAGGAACCGAGGTTTCGGTATGGGGGTGGTTGACGAGGATATAGCCGCCGTCGTCCAACTTAAGCTGCCCACCGAGGACCTCCGTACGCGGTAGGTGACCAATGGCGACGAAAAGACCAGTTACATCAAGATTGGAATCTTCCCCGGTCACGTTGTTGTGGAGGGTGATGGCGTTCATGGATCCGCCATCTTCTCCGCGAATATCGGTGACTTCGCTATTCCAGTGCATAACGATCTTGGGATCGGCCAGCAGGCGATCCGCCATAATTTTCGAAGCGCGCAGTTCATCGCGCCGGTGGATAACGTGCACCTTGGTTGCGAAGCGAGTGAGGAAGAGAGCATCCGTTACGGCGCTGTCCCCGCCGCCCACCACGGCGATTTCCTGATCTTTGAAGAAGAACCCATCGCAGGTGGCGCAGTAGGAAACCCCGCGGGAGGCGAACATAGTTTCGCCGTCCAAGCCGAGCTTTTTATAGGCTGAGCCGAGGGCCAAAATCACCGTGCGTGCCCGGAACTCTGATTCGTCGGTGCGGATGATCTTGATATCGCCGCTTAGGTCCATGGAGAGAGCGTCGTCGTACTCCATTTCGGCACCGAATTTTTCGGCCTGCTGCTGCATATTAGCCATAAGGTCCGGCCCGAAGATTCCATCCGGGAAACCCGGGTAGTTTTCCACTTCGGTGGTGGTCATAAGGGCGCCGCCGGCATCGATGGCACCGCCGATCACCAGCGGCTTGAGGCCGGCGCGCGCGGTGTACAGCGCGGTGGTCCAGCCCGCCGGCCCGGATCCGACAATGATGACGTCACGAATATCGCTCTCGGTCATGTTTCTCCTGTGTTCTTGTGAGTGAGCGTGCCGCGTTGTGCGAGCACACCGCTCCCCATCGGGCACAACATTGGGTACAACGTCCCGGAATGTGTAGCTATTCCCAGCCGGTTGTAAACACCGCTTACTTCACGCTAATTTCAGAAATCTGCAGCTTGAACTGGCCCGCCGCGTTCTTGGGTAACTCCGTGAACCACAGCACCACGTGATCACTGTTTACCGGCGTTGGTGCCGTGAGTGTTGTTTTCGCGCTCATGGTACCCTCCGTCACCACGGTACCGCCGCTGGGCTGCTCAGCTGTGGTATCACGCCACTGCACATGTCCACCCTGGCCGCTCAACTGCAAAGTGACTTCTTTGATAGTGGACGGCTTCGCCAGGCGCAGCTCAATCCCCATCCCCTCTTTGAGCAAGCCAAATTTTGGATTTCGCAGGTATTCCCAGCTAGCCCATTCCGTTGCCGGATTCTTATCGATAGCAAGCGGAAGGGTCTGCGGGTAGTCTTCATCCGCCTCACTCTTATGCGGGTTGAGAAGATTCGCTGAAACAATTTGCGGTGCCGTGGAGCTGGGCGTGGGCGCGGCACTCGCACTCGGCTGGGCACCCTGACCTTCCGAAGTTTGCGCATCGGCCGAAGCCGTGGGCGGGGCAGAAATAACCGGCGGCCGGGTGGAAACATCCGTGGGCCGGAAGAAGGTGGATACCGCGAAGTACAACGCCACCAAAACCAGCGCAATCGCGCCCACCACAATGAGCTTAGAAGAATCGAAAATGCGCGATCCGAGGGCGCGCCCGTTTTCCTCATCGGTAATAATCGGCCGCGAGGGAGCCGGTGGCCGGGTGGCGGGCTTACGATCCCCGCGGGTGCGGGCCGCTACCTTTGCCGGAGCGGCGCTTGCGCGTGCCGCCGCTGAAGCTGGGTGAATACGGGGGGATTCATCGCCCCCGTGAGGCGACCCGGTTCGCTCCTCGTCGGTGCCGCTCATAATGGAACGACGCTGCGGACTCGTCGCACTGTGAACACTGTTTAAAGCAACCGTGGGTGCGGTATCACTTTCATGTTCCGGGGCGGCACTTGCAGGTTCTGCCCCTTCGCGTTCTGTCTCCTTACGTTCTGCCGCAACACGCGCAGCCGCGGCGCGTTCGGCAGCTTCATTTTCTGCCGCCTCACGCTCGCATTCCTCCAGTTCACGTTCCGCTTCGCGTAGCGAGGGGAAATGCGGTTGGAATCGCGGCGTTGCGGCATCCTGAGCGACGCCGCCGCCAGCGGCATCCTGACCACCGTGGCTATCGATATGGGCCGCGGAAGTTTCCTCAGTCCCTGTTTCGCTCCGGTCGCGGTAAGCAGTGTTTACCTTACTTTCTTCACCGCGGAATTCTTCCGGTGATACCCACCGGGGGTGGAGCTCCACGTCAGGAGCTGCGGCAATACCCAATTCTGTATCAACCGCACCCTCGAAATTCGCTCCGGAAACTCCGGCGGGGTCCAATTCCTGGCTTCCAATAGCCGATGAAGCGGAGGTAGTCGCGGTGCTGGCAGATACACCTGCGGCATCAGGAGCAGTTTCGCTATCCGGCACTACTTCGGTAGCAACCGCAACTTCGATATCAGGTGCAGCTTCGGTAGCGGGCGTGGTCGCGGTATGAGGAGCGGTCTCACCCGCGTGGGTTATTTCCTCGGGTGCGGTAATCCCATCGGGTTCGGATGGCTCGCCGGCATGTGTACCGGACTCAGCAAGGGTCCCAGCGCCCACGTCAGGTGCTTCGGCTTCCGCACCGGTGGCAGCTGCGGCGTCGTCGTGCTCAGAATCAACGGCGCCGAAGGAAACGTGACTGGAGCCCAAGGTGACGCGGCCAATCGCGCCCCCGCGGACATGCCCGCCCAGCGGATCGAAACCGAAACGGGAATCCCCGCCGCCGGGCAGCTGCGGCGCCACGAGTACCGGAGTGGGGAATTCACGCAGGTCGGGCCGATTGAAGGGGACGAGGCTGCGCAGTACTTCCCCGGGGGAAAGCAGACGTTCGGGGGAAAGGGTGCGCCGGAACACTTCGCGAATATCATCGGGGAGGGAATCATCGCGCGCCAGCGCCTCGAGCGTGGTCTCATCCGCCTGCGCGCCTTCGAGCAAAGTCGCCAAGAAAAGCACCAGGTCAGCGGCCTCGGCGTTATTGAGACTGGCCGGATCGTATTCATCCGTGCGCGCACCGGCCAGAGCAGCGTCAATACCGATGCCGTCCAGGTACACATCCCCGGCATCGCCCACCCGCACCCGCGAAGGCGTGATGCGCAAATGCCGCATACCGCGCCCGGATACCTGAGTGAGGATCGCGGCGAGTTCACACACCACGGCCTTGGCTTGCTCGGGCGCGAAACCTTCCCCGTGCACATAGCCGGTGAGCGAGGTGCCCAGCGGAATCTCACTCACCACGAAATTTTCGCCGACGGAAAGCGTGCGCACGATATGCGCGTCGTCAAGCAGCCCGGTGCGCCGCGCCGCGTCCAGCGCATCCGCGCGCGTGGGAATATCCCCGATGAGCAGCACCCGCACCGCGGTGCCAAGCGCATCATCCACGGCGTACCACTGCTCGGTACCCGCAATATCGAGTTGCTCTTCGTACAAATTCTCCAGGCGGTAGCGACCGGCGAGAGTCATGCCCCTGGTTCCGATGGCGCTCACAGTTCCTCCTTGCCGTGCCTCGCGGCCACATTACTCCTATGGTATTTCGTGTTCCTCGCGCAGTTTATCGACGGCGCGCGGCCCGGCTTCTTCCGCCGCGCTAGCCTCACGTAAATTGTGGAGATGTTTTTCAGGATCGACGCCGCCCGAACGCCGCCCGCTGCGCAGACTGCGTGCGATCCCACCGAGCAGGAGCACCGCGAGCAGCGCGCCAATAATATACGTCCCCGTGGTTTCCCACCCGGCGCGCACCCGCACATTAATATCCTGCACCGCACCGATCGGCGTACCCACCGGATCGGTCACCGCGGCCGTCACCGTGACATTCCCCGAGCCGGAAGCCTGCACCGGCACCGCCACCGTCACCGAGGCAGCGGGCGGAATCGTTGCCGCAACGGGATCGGAAGGCACGATGCGGAAATCTTCGGCGCGCAATTCCACCACCGCGCCCACGGGAACGGGAAGTGAATTATGCACGTGCACGGGCAGATCCGCACTTTCCGAAATGATATTGATTGTGGAGGAGGGCTGGACCGTGACGGCACCGGACATCTCCTCGGCCAGCTGCTTGAGCTGCGCGGCAAGTTCCTCGCGTTGTTCGTGGTGATCGCGGAGCGCCACCCCTGCCAGTTGCGCGGCGTGATGGGTAACGGGTCCGGTGATATCTGCGGGCCTCGGAGTCAGAGAGGCCGTGGTGGAAATTGTGGTGACGTGCGCATCACCCCGGGCCAATTGCGCCGCGGAAATCTCCCCGGGCAGCACGCGCTCCTCGGGAAGCTGGGCGCACCCGGCCGCCGGTTTCTCGAGAAGATTACCGGCCGCGGTGGGCGCCAGCCACGGCGCGCTTGTGAGCGCCCCGAGCGCGGCCCCGATATCGCGATCCGGCAAAGAACCGGCCCGCGCCAGCGCCCCGCTTTCCGGCCGGTCCACCAGCACCACTTGGGCGCGCGGTGCGGCGGGTAGTTCCCGGTAGGTTGCTGCCGAGAGCGCGAGGGCCGTTTGGCGGGCATCAATGGCGGAGAGGCGGCTCCCGGTGGCTTCCGGCAAACCTTCCCCACCTCCGGAGGCTAGTACATTTGCCTCGTCTGAGCTGGGCAGATATCCCTGCACCAGGGCGGAGAGCACGCCGTCCGCACGCAGTGCCGCGGCTTCATCCGGACCCGCTGCAATTTCACCCGAATCCGCCGCTTCGTTTGTGGCGGTTCCGGAATCCGCATCCGCAGCGCCCGCGCCTTCCGCGCCGGCACCGCGAGTTTCGCTCAAAGAACACGTTTTATTTTCCTCCGCGTCGAGCGGAATATTCACCCGCCCGCTCGGGCTGAGCCAGGAGGCGTGCGTCGCATCCACATCGGTAGTGATGAGCGCCGCGACTCCCGCATCGCGCAGCGCCCGCGCGGTGGCCCGGTCCACACCCAGCGCTGTCACCGCAATATCCGAACGCGCCGCGAAGCCGGAAGCCTGCGCCGCCTGCACCGCGTCTTGCCGTGCCAGGGCGAGCTTATCCGCACGCCCGGCATGGGTGAGCGCCGCGGCATCCACGTCCGCGCCCAAACCGAAGAACACGCTGGTCCCGGCCGCAGATTCAAAATTGCGCAGCGCGGCCCGCTCCGGATCGCCCCCGATAAGAAGCGGATCGACGGCGGCACTTACACCAGGGTGGGCAAAATACTCCAGGGTGCTCAAGCGATGGGGTAGCCGCTCGGCCTCCGGCGCGGAACCCGAAGACGAAGATGGTGCTGAAGCCGCGGGTGCGGTGTCCGGGGCCGACGGCGCAGCTGGGGCACTCGCCCCCTGGGATGCCGCCGGCGCGGATGGCGCTGCGCTCGCAGCCGGGTCGGACGTTGAGGTGAGGCTCGGCACGGCGATGCTTTCCGAGGTGGCGGAAGGTGCGGTGGGCGAAGGAGTGGCCGTTCCGGCCGGAGCTGAGGGTGCCGGTGGTGTGGCCTGCGGTTGCGGGCTGGCCCCGGGCGCGGGTGCGGTCAGGCTGGTGTAGACCTGCTCCTCGAGGGCCGGGGTGCTACCCACATCGCTCAGGGAGCGCGTGACCGGCACAATTGCACTGATGGGGGCAGGCGCGGCGTCGTCGCCGGGAGCGGTGACAATAAAACTACGGTCTGTTGCCGTTTCCCCATCCACCACGGCACTGACCTGGACCCCGCGCGGTCCCCACTCGGCGGGAATCCGCTCCCGCGGAACAGAAAAGGTGACGCGGGTGGAGGTTCCGGGTGCAAGATCAGCATCGGGGGTGAGGGTGTCGTAGAGGGCCAGGCCTGCGGGTTCCGCGCGCATAAAGCTCAGCACCGCGCTGCGCGAGGAGGGCACATAGCGCTGGATATAGAGCGAGACCGAATTGAGATGGCGGGTTTCCGTGGTGGAATTCGTCACGGTGGCGGTGAGGGTGAGGGTGGCGTCCTTACCGAGAACCGGGGCGCCCACGTCCACGATGTCCACGCTGGGCGCGGCGGCTGGACGTGCGGGAAGAGCCTGCGCGGGCAGGGCTTGCGCGCCTAGCGGCACCCAAGCGCTCAGCGGCACCCAGACAGCCACAGCCCCGGCAATCGCACCCCGCCACATCATTCCTCCCCCGCGAGAATCGCGCGGGCCGAGGCCACGATACGGCGTTCATTGGGGTAGGCGAGCCGGGAAGCCACCCGATCAAGGCGCACCCACTCGGCTTTTTCGGCTTCGTGATCCGGGTCGTTATCAACGGTGATATGCCCGGTGATCCCCTCCAATAAAAAGTGGTGGACGACTTTATGGACGCGATGGTTGGTGCCGGAGAACCAGTAATCAATGGTGGCTAAATGCATGAGCACCCGCCCGGTAATCCCGGTTTCCTCCGCAATTTCCCGCACGGCGGCTTCTTCGGGCGTTTCATTACCTTCCAGGTGCCCCTTGGGGAGGCACCACTCCAGCCGCCCGCCGCGGTTGCGCCGCGCGATAACGGCCACATAGGCCTTCCCGCCGCGCACCCCGATCACGATTCCCCCCGCACTCGTTTCGTTCACCACCGGAAGTGAATGGCGCCGCGCAGAGGCCTGGTGCACGGCAGCGGCGCGCCTCCAGGATCTACGGCCCCCGAACTTGGAGGGCAACGGTGCTGACTTCGACATACCTCTAACACTACAACTAACGGTCAGAGCCCCCGGATGTGGCAACCTTTAAGGGTGACCACTTCTCAACAGACTCCGAAGACTCCAACAACGGACGATATGCCTCCGGGCCAGCGCCGCGCTCTCCTGCTCCTGGCAGGCCAGCGCGCCCTGGCGAATCTCCCGGACGACATCTTGCAACTAGCTTCTATCTTCTCAGATCACGGCGAAGAATTGGCCCTCGTGGGCGGCCCGGTTCGTGATGCTTTCCTCGGTGCCCCCATTCACGACTTTGATTTGACTACCTCGGCGCGCCCGGAAACCACCGAAAAACTGCTGGCCCAGTGGGGAACCACCTGGGATATCGGGCGTGAATTTGGCACGGTGGGGGCGCGGCGCGGTGACGTCGTCGTCGAAGTAACAACGTACCGCTCCGATACGTACACCATCGGTTCGCGCAAACCCGATGTGGATTTCGGCGACAACCTCGAAGGTGACCTCACCCGGCGCGATTTCACCGTCAATGCGATGGCGGTGCGGCTGCCCAGCCTGGAACTGGTGGATCCGTGCGGCGGGGTGGATGACCTCCTCGCCGGGCAGCTGCGCACGCCCGTGACCGCCGCGCAGTCCTTCGATGATGATCCGCTGCGGATCATGAGGGCCGCGCGTTTCGCCGCGCAGCTGCGTTTCGATGTGGCTCCGGATGTTATGCGGGCGATGGAAGATTACGCCGAGCGCCTTGAGATTGTCTCCCAGGAACGCATCCGCGCCGAAGTGGAGCGCCTCATGACAGCTCCGGCCCCGCGCCGCGGTATTGAGCTCCTTGTGCACACCGGGGTGGCCGAGCGCGTGCTGCCCGAAATCGGCGCGCTGACCGATACCGTGGACGCCCAGCACCGCCACAAGGACGTGTACCAGCACACCCTCCAGGTGGTGGATAACGCTATCGCCCTGGAAGACGAGGAGGTGCCCGGTCCCGATCTCATCCTGCGCCTGGCCGCGCTTTTCCACGATATTGGCAAGCCGGCCACCCGCCGTTTCGAACGTGACGGCTCGGTGACTTTCCGCCACCACGATGTGGTGGGCGCGAAAATGACCCGTGCGCGCATGCGTGAACTGCGTTTTGATAAAACGACGACGAAAAGCGTGGCGCGCCTCGTCGAGCTGCACCTGCGGGCTTTCGGATTTGGCGAACATGACTGGACCGATAGCGCGGTGCGGCGCTTTGTGCGCGATGCCGGGGAGCTCCTCCCGCGCCTGCTGCGCCTCATCCGCGCCGATATCACCTCCCAGAACCGGCGCCGGGTGGCGCGGCTGTACGCCGCGAATGACGAACTGGAACGCCGCATTATTGAGCTGCGTGAACGCGAGGAACTCGAGGCGGTGCGCCCCGATATTGACGGTACCCGCATTATGGAGCTGCTGGGCCTTCAGCCGGGCCCGCAGGTGGGCAAAGCCCGCCAGTACCTGCTCTCCCTACGCCTGGACGAAGGCCCGCTGGGTGTGGAAGAAGCCGAAAAGCGCCTGCTGGAATGGTGGGACGCCCAGTGAAACTCGTTGGCGATCTGCGCTCCCTGGCCCGTTCGCGGGGATTTCTCAAATTGCTCTCGGTTCGGCTCGTCACCCAATGCGGGGACGGCATGTTCCAAATCGGCCTGGCCTCGCTTTTCTTCTTCAACCCGGCCGCGAGCGCGGATGTGCACGGGGTGGCGCTCTCCCTCGTGGTGCTACTGTTGCCTTTCTCCCTGGTCGGGCCTTTTACCGGCCCTTTTATTGATCGGTGGCGCCGCCGCCAGATCCTGGTGTACGGCAACCAGATCCGGGCTGGGCTCACGGTGGCGCTGGTGGTCACCACCCTGGCCAATATCGTGTGGCTCACCTATGTGCTGGCTCTCGTCACCCTCGGGCTCAACCGGATTCTGCTGGCGTGCATGAGCGCGGGGCTGCCGAACGTGGTGGAATCACGCGAGCGGCTCCTCGTGGCGAATTCCCTGGTGCCGACCCTCGGGGGTGCCTCTACCGCGCTGGGCGCGATTCTGGCGTTCTTCCTGCGTTTGGCGCTACCCGGGGAAGCGATGCAAAAAGTGGGGGCGCTGGTGTGCGCACTGGTGCTCTACCTGGGCGGATCGGGGGTAGCGAGTCTGCTGGGGCGCGATGAGCTGGGCCCGCACACCCGCCCGCGCGGTTTTTTCGGCACCGCACTTGTGGCGGCGGCGCGTGACCTGGTGGCGGCGCTGCGCTATCTTATTGCCCGGCGCACCCCGGCCGCGGCTCTTACCACCATGTCCCTGCACCGTTTCGTTTACGGAATGCAGTTCATCACCATCGTGCTGGCCGGCCGTAATCTCTACGCCGACCCGGCCAATGCCGATGCCGGCATCGCCTATTTCGGGATGCTGCTCGGCATGATGGTGCTGGGGCACGGGATGTCGATTATCCTCACGCCCCTCGCCCACGAACGCATGAGCCCGAGCTGGTGGGTGGTGTGCGCCCTGGTGGGCGGCACCGCCGGGCAGGCGATTATCGCGGCGACTACGAACCTGACCTGGGTGATGGTCGGGCTGTTTATTTTCGGGATCGGGGTGCAGGGCGCCAAAATCGCCGTCGATACCATCGTGCAATCCGATACCGCCGATGTTTTCCGCGGCCGCGCTTTCTCCATTTACGATGTCCTGTTCAATATTTCCGAATGCATTGCGGCCGGGGTGGCGATCCTTGTATTGCCGACCATGGGGTGGTCGCGCGAGGTGCAGCTCGCCCTCATCGTTATGGTCTGGTGCGTGGCGGGAGCTTATGCGCTGTTCGTGCGTTCCAGCGGCGGGCGGCCCGCACCGGTCGCGCTCTAGCCGGAGCGGTTCGGCTGCACCGCGGCGGTTCCGCCCCGGTCGCCGCATTTTCGGTACGACGACGCCACCGCAGCCCGCGCGGTACTTTCCTGCGGGGCGTGGGACCTCCGTGCGGGGTGTGGAAAACTGGCAAGATAAGAAGTAAATGACCCGGTGCGCATCCGCCACCGGGACTCCCACCAGGACGGAGGATCCTATGGCCGCCACTCGACCAGGTGATATTCCACGTGATCGCATTGCCCAGGCTATTAACACCCTGCCCACCCAGGTTGCTGGCTCCCGGGCGGGTAACGATAGTGGCGGTGAGGAGAGCGCGGGAGGGGCGGCGTCGTCGGCCTTAGCACGGGCAGGCGATGCGGAGAATTCCGGCGGCGGTGAACAAAGCGACTCTGGGAACTCGGAGGCCGGGCGCGGCGCGGATTCGAGTAGCGGCGGGGATTTCGGGGTGAAGCTGCTGCACGCGGCGGCGCTCCTCACCATCGTCTGCGTGGGCCTCTACCTCATTCATGATTTTGTGGGGCCGGTGTTCCTGGCCCTCACCCTGGTGCTGACGGTGCGCCCGGTACACCGCCTGCTGCTGCGCCACCGCGTGCCGCGGTGGCTGTCCGGAACGCTGACCGTCTCCATTATTGTGGTGGTGCTCCTCGCGGTGGTGGGTTTGACGGCGTGGTCCCTGGCCGGGCTGCCACGCACCCTCATGAGCTACGAAGATAAATTCACCAAGCTCTTCCAGGACACCATGACCTGGCTGGAAAGCCTGGGGCTCAGCACCGATCAGCTCAGCCAGCGCCTGGGTGACGTGCTCAATATGGACACGATTATTTCGCTGCTCAGCCAGGCGTCCGGGGCGCTTATGAGCGTGGGGAGCCTCATGTTTGTGCTGGCGCTCGCGATTTTCTTCATCACGATCGACACGCTGTCCGTGCCGGCACGCGCCCAGATCGTGCGCGATCACGATCCGGATCTCTACCGTGCCCTGGCCTCCTTCGAAGGGCGGGTGCGCCAATACTGGCTGGTGGCCACCCTCTTCGGGTTGCTGGTCTCCACCCTCAATTATTTCGTCATGATGTGGTTGGGGATTCCGCTGGCACTGGCCTGGGCGCTGTGGACCTTTGTTACGAATTACATCCCGAATATTGGTTTCATCCTCGGTGTGATCCCGCCGGCGCTCATGGGCCTGGTGGATAGCGGGCCGGCCACCGCGCTGTGGATTCTGGTGATTTTCACCTTCCTCAATGTCACGATCCAGGGCGTGCTGCAGCCGAAGATCGTGGGAGATGCGGTGGGCTTGTCCACCACCGTCACCTTCCTGTCGCTGCTGTTCTGGGCGGTGGTGCTCGGGCCGCTCGGAACAATTCTTGCTGTTCCGCTCACCCTGTTTATCAAGGCGATTTTCGTGGATTCTTCTTCGCGTTCGCGCTGGGTGGAGGCTTTCCTCGTGCCCGAATCGAATGCGGAAACGCGCGCCGATCGCGGCGTTTACGATCTTGATGAACCGGTGCGGGAAATTTATCGTGATTTCACCTCGCGAGATTCCGAGGTGCGAACCAAGATGCGGGACCTGCGGAAGATTTCGCGGCGTCGTAAGAAAGGGATCCGCGGGTAGCTTGGATCACGCGGGTTAGCCACGAGCGCGTGACCTGAGGCAGACTAGATACGCGGCGCGACCGCGCGCCGGTAGGGAGTAACGATGGCTGGAACGCGAACGGGTCGGACACAGAAGGAGCGCACGCGCACGCAAGCTGGGCGCGGCGCAGTTCCCGCGGGTCGTGCCGGAGCGCGCCGGGGCGGACCGGGCGCTGGCGCGCGCCGCAAGCGCTCCGTATGGAATTACCCGCGCCGCGGCAAAGGGCCGATTCACCGCTGGATTCCTTCGTGGCGTTTCGTGCTCGGGTTGTTCTTCACCCTGGGCTTCGGCGGGCTGGTTGCCCTGGTGACCCTCTACATTTTCCTACCTGTTCCCAGCCCCGATGATATTGCGACCGCGGAAAAAACCACTCTCTACTACCGCGATGGCAGCACCGAATTGGGCAGCATGTACGAGGTGAACCGCACCCCGGTCCCCTTGGAATCCCTACCGGATTACGTGGGGAATGCGGTGATTGCTTCCGAAGACCGCACCTTCTACTCCAATTCCGGGATTGACCTGGGTGGCATCGCGCGCGCCGTCGTCAATAATATTCGCGGCGGGGCGCGCCAGGGCGGCTCCACCCTCACCCAGCAGTACGTGGAAAACTACTACCTGGGCACCACCACCGATTACATCGGCAAAGTGAAAGAAGCCGTACTCGCGGTCAAGGTGGATCGCAATTCCTCCAAGCAGGACATTCTGGAAAACTATCTCAATACGATTTACTTCGGGCGCGGCGCCTACGGGATCGAAAGCGCGGCCCAGAACTACTTCGGGATTCCCGCCGCGCAGCTGAGCCTGGACCAGGCTGCGCTCCTCACCGCGGTTATTCCGGCGCCCTCCGCCTGGGACCCGGCGGTTGATCCGGAGCGAGCCTCCCAACGTTTCGACCGGGTCATTAACCGCATGCTCGAAGACGGCTATATCACCGCTGAGCAGGCCGCGGCCGCCACCATGCCCGCAACCATCGAGTATGTTGCCGCCAAGCAATTCAGCGGAACGAACGGCTACCTGCTGGCCGCCGCCCAGCAGGAACTTATCGCCACGGAAAAGTTCACCGAGGACAGCCTCAACCGGGGCGGCTATACGATTGTCACCACAATAGACCCGACCATGCAGCAGGCCGCGGTTGACGTCGTCAATGCCCTCCCCAAGGACCGCCCGGAGAACAACTACGTGGGCATGCTTTCCGCGGACCCCTCCACCGGAGGTATTTACGCGATGTACGCCGGCGCGGACTACCAGGAACGCCAGCGCAATACCGTCACGCAGGATCGCGCTCAGGCCGGATCAACATTCAAACCCTTCGGCGCGCTCGCGGCCCTCAAGCAGGGTAAATCCATCGACGGCACCTATTACAATTCCCCCGCGGAATTGAAAATTGGCGATATCACGATCAGCAATTTCGACGACGCCAATATGGGCAATATCAATATGCGCACAGCTACCGCGAACTCGGTGAATACGTACTATGCGCAGCTCAACGAGGAAGTGGGGCCGCGCAATACCCGCGCCGCCGCGATTGAGGCCGGAATCCCGGAGACCACGCCGGGCCTGGATAATTCCCTCACCAATGTGCTCGGTTCGGCTTCGCCCACCAATAAGGAACTCACCCAGGCTTTCGCCGGGTTCGCCAACCGCGGGGTGAGTGTGCCCCTCCACCTGGTCAGCGAGGTGCGTGACGCGCAGGGCACCGTGGTATACCGTGCGGATACGGCCGGTAAGCGGGTGCTCGACCAGCGCATTGCCGATAATCTCAACGAGCTACTCCAGGAGCCCACCGGTCCGCGCGGGACCGCGGATCGGGCCGGGCGGCTCGGCTTCCAGGTGGCCGGGAAAACCGGAACTTCCACGGACTTGAAATCCGCGTGGTTCGTGGGCTACAACCCGAAGATTATTACCACGGTGAATATGTTCCAGATCGGGCCGAACGGTGAGGAAGAATCGCTGGGCGGCTGGGGTGCCTACCCGTGGGGTATCGGCGGGAACGGCTACCCGGTGGATATGTGGGTGGACTTCATGAAGGCCGTGACGGGCGGTATGGATTTGCCGAAATTCCCCGAACCGGAGCTTATTGGGGACAAGCGCCCCAGCTACCGCCCCACGCGCCCCGAACCGGTGGAAGAAGTAACGACGACGCCCGAACCGAGCGCGGAGCCTACCGAGCAGCCAGCGCCGGCCACCGAGGCGCCGGAGCCTGAACCGAGCGCGACCGTGCCCCCGGAGCTGCAGCCCACCCGGATGCCAGCCCCGCCCACGGAAACCATCCCGCTACCCACCGAGCCGGCCGAGCGTGAGCGCGTTCCCGGTGCGGTTGGGTAAGCGCGGGCTAGTGCGCTCCACGCTCTCGAAGTGTGAGCCACCCGCGTTTTAGACTGGAGTCATGAAGATCTATCCCTTCTGGGCGCGGGAGAGCGCCCCGGTATCTACCACCTCGGGGCCGGCCACGGTGGCGCAATGGGGCTGGTCCGTGAATTCGGAAGAAGAAGCGCAAAAAGTCGCGAAGGTGCGGCTGCAGCGCCTCGTTGATCGCATTGCTGAACTCGGTCATTTTCCCCGCGAACGGCAAGCTCGCGCGGAATACTATCCGGGCACCCCGCTGCGCGAAGAGATTCTTTCTGTTCTCAGTACGGAGAATGGCACTCCCACCTGTGCGATCACCCGGAACCGCTACGGAGCCGAAGTTCTCAATACCTCGGATATCCTCATCGCGGATGTGGACGTTCCCGAATTAGAAGAAGCAGCCCGCGCCCGCGGCCGCAAAAGAGCCGGTAGGCGAGCCGGGGAACATGCGGCAGGATCCCCCAAGAAGCCCGGTTTCTTCGCTCGACTTTTCGGGTTCGGCGCGCAGAAACAGGAGCGGCCCGCCGGATCGGCTTTTGATCCCGCACCGGAACCGGCATCGACTACCGTGTCGAACACCGCCTCCGATCCCGCCTCCATCCCGGGGCTCATCACCGAAACAGCGCCGGTACGCCAGTACATGATCGAAGCTGAACTCATTGCCTTTGACCGTATCGAGCACTTCGCGCGGCTCAATGCAGCATGGCCGATTTTCGTCTACCGCACCTTCAAAGGTTTCCGCGTTATCGTAGCGGTTGAAGGTATTGCTGCGGACTCCGGGGAAGCGCAGATGATCCTCAACCAGCTCGGTTCCGACCCGCTCTATATGCGCCTGTGCCGGGTGTACGAATCGTACCGGGCGCGCCTGAGTGCCAAACCCTGGCGAGTCGGGATCGCGGCGCCCGGCGTGCGTTGGCCCGAGTACGATGCGTCGTCGGCGCTCTGCGATCAGGTTGCGCACGAGGAAATGCTCCGGTGGTTGACGCAGTACGACGACGCCCGCGCCGGCCACGCCACCACGCGCTTTATTGCTGCGTTCGGGCCCGCTCCTACCGGGCGCGCCGCGGAGGTGGTCGAGCTGCACGCGCGCGTGACCGGAGCGGAGTCCGGACTGCCACTCGCCTAGAGCTAGCTCGCCGGGCGCCTCAAGTTGGGCCTTTCGGCTGCCTGCGGTCTGCCGAACGGTGACCTAGAGCTGGAGGGTGCCCGCCCACTGGTTGGCGACCGTATCAAGGTAGCCGAGGTGATCGTCGAACAGGCCGGCGTATCTTTCGGTCATCTCCAGGGTGATGGTTCCTACCAGTTCCGTCCACGCGCGGATCACGGAGACGATGAGGCCGTCCGGGAGCTCGGCCAGCTCCGCATCGAGGGAACCGAAGGTCATGCGAATCCGCCACAGATCCACCCCGAGCGCGCGGGTTTCCGGGCCGGTCAGGGCTTTATTGCGCCCGCCTTTGGCGATGCGAGCCAATTCGAGGGGGACGCGCAGGGCCGCGGCCGTGGTCATTTCCGGATTGGAAAAATCAATGGCGCTGGCGCCGTAAATAAGGGAGAAGCGGTTCGGGTAAGCGAGGGCCCAGCTGTGGGCGGCGCGCCAGGCCGCCACCCAGCGTTCCCGCCCCGATATTTTCTGGTCCGCCGCCCGGCGCATCGCTCCGGCCAGGTCGCGGTAGGCTTCGGCCGCCAGGGCGGTGAGGAGTTCTTCGCGGGAGCGTACGTGGCGGTAGGGAGCACCCGGGGAAAGCTCCAGGGAGCGAGCGATCGCGCGCATAGAAAGCTGTTCGCCG
Source organism: Actinotignum sanguinis (assembly GCF_030230305.1). Lineage (NCBI taxonomy): Bacteria > Bacillati > Actinomycetota > Actinomycetes > Actinomycetales > Actinomycetaceae > Actinotignum > Actinotignum sanguinis. Next base: position 29,917 of record NZ_JASPCQ010000005.1, on the reverse strand, counting down.
CCGGCGCGGTCAAGTTGCGCGCGGGCCGCATCCAGCAGCTTTTCCCGTGTGGTGGGTGCTTCACCTTCACTCATAGCTCGCTCCTGTGTTTGTGCCCGGTAGGCCGCCACAATCGCGGTGGAGCGACCTAGGGAAAGTCTACCGTTCCCCCTGCGTTCAGGGCCGGGATTCTCACGGAAATACAGGCGAAAAGGCGTGGGCCGCTCCATATTTAACCATCTGGAAAACACTGCCGCTACCGGCTAGACTGAGGGACTGACCTATCTGTTCGCGTGCGTAAGCATGCGAACGGGCCGGTCAACGCATAACCCTTCTGCCGCGGACGGACCGCGGCCGTTTAGACCAGAGGAGGTGGGTAGACATGCGTGAATACGAGATGATGATCATCCTTTCTCCGAACGTTGACGAACGTAATCTGTCGACCAACGTTCAGAAGCTGCTCCAGGTTGTCCCCAATGAGGGCGGCGAACTGGAAAAGGTCGATATTTGGGGCCGCCGGAAGCTTGCTTATGACATTAACAAGCACTCCGAGGGTATTTACGTCGTCGTCGATATGAAGGCGACTCCCGCAACCGCAAGCGAACTTGACCGCCAGCTCGGCCTCAATGAGGACGTGCTCCGCATCAAGCTCCTGCGTCGCGAAGCAAAGTAAACGTACCACCAGCGTAAGAACCGAATCTGAGAAAACAACGGGGTAATAGGAGCGATTATGGCAAACGAACCGGTCATTACGATCGTCGGTAACCTCACCGCCGATCCGGAAATGCGTTTCACGTCAGGTGGTGTGGCGGTCGCGAGCTTCACGGTTGCTTCCACCCCGCGCAAGCGCAATGCCCAAACTGACCAGTGGGAAGATGGCGAGCCAATGTTCGTGCGGTGCTCGGCGTGGCGTGACTACGCGGAGAATGTCGCCGAATCGCTGTCGAAGGGCATGCGCGTGCTGGTAACGGGCCGGCTTACGGTCAACCGTTACCAGACCCAGAACGGGGAACAGCGCGAAGGTCTGGAACTTCAGGTTGATGAAATCGGGCCCTCGCTGCGTTACGCCAAGGCCCAGGTTACGAAAACTAGCGGCGGCGGTAATTACAACCGCGGCAACCAGGGTGGCTACGGCCAGAACCCGGGCGGTCAAGGTGCGCCAAGCGGCCAGGGCGGGCAGGGCTCCTACGGGGGTCAGGCCAGCTACAACGCTCCGCAGGGCGGCTCGGCTTACGATCCGTGGAGTCAGCAGCCGCAAGCCCCGCAGGGCGGTTCCGCTTTCGACGATATGCCCCCATTCTAAATTTTCGTCTAGATTTCCGTTCTAGATTTTCGGGACTACGCACACACCAGTTATTGACATTTTGACTCGGGCTGCCGCCCCGCAGCGCGCCGCGCAGTGTAACGCGCGGGATTCGCGGGAATTGCGCTAGGCACGAGTCGCAGCAACATTAGGAGACAACTATGGCGAAGGGACATCTTCGCAAGCCGTTGAAGCGGAAGACCGCTCCGGTGAAGGCCATCAAGGTCGGCAATATTGACTACAAGGACACCGCTACGCTGCGCAAGTTCATTTCGGACCGCGGCAAGATCCGCGCCCGCCGCGTGACCGGTGTCAACGTTCAGGAGCAGCGCAAGATCGCCAAGGCGATTAAGAACGCCCGTGAGATGGCTCTGCTTCCCTACTCGAGCAACGCTCGCTAAGGAGGCACATAATGAAGCTCATTCTTACGCACGACGTCGAACGCCTCGGCACCGCCGGTGACGTTGTCACCGTCAAGGACGGCTACGGCCGTAACTACCTGCTGCCGCGCGGCTACGCCACTCCGTGGACCAAGGGTGCCCAGAAGCAGATCGACCAGATGGCCGAAGCGCGCCGCAAGCGCTCCATCACCGATCTGGAAGCCGCGCACGCGCTGCGCGATGCGCTTAACGAAGCCGTGGTGCAGGTGAAGAAGGCCGCCGGTGAAAACGGCCGCCTCTTCGGTGCGGTGACCTCCAAGGACATCGCCGAAGCCGCCACCGAAACCGTGGGCAAGCCGGTGGACAAGCGTTGGATCACGCTTGCCTCCCCGATCAAGTCCCTGGGCAGCTACACCGCCAAGGTGCGGGTGCATGAGGATGTCACGGCATCCCTTCAGGTGGATGTGCTGCGCGCACCCAAGAAGTAATAGCTGATAGCTAGCTAATCAGCACGCTAAGGCGGGGGAGAACCGGATGTGGTCTCCCCCGCCTTTGTGCTGCCCGGGCAAGTTTCGTGCTGCCGCTGCTACCGTGCCCCTTGCCGTACCACGCCCATCCGCACTCCCGCGGGCTCCACGAGTACAAGTCACGTGCTCTACGAGTCACGGGCCACGAGTCACCGTCCACAAGAACCTCAGAAGTCACACTGGCACCAGCTAGGGTGCTAGGTGTTTTCAAGGGTGTACTTCGTATGTACAACATCCGCAGTACACCCCGGAAAACACATACCGGGTCCGGCGCCCTACCTCCCCGGCCCTGGGCCATGGCCTAGCTCGAGCTCCCGAGCTGCACCCACTTTTCCCCGCGTACCCGCAGGTACATGGGCAGGGCCCGCGCGCTCATGCACACCCCGGCATAGCCGATCCACAGCCAGATGAATCCCGGCTGCCCGGACGTCCATTCCAGCAGAGCGAGCACCATAGGCCCGTACAGGGCGAGGGGGATAAACATCATCCACGCCAGGGTCGTCAGATCACCCGCGCCAATGAGGACGCCGTCGAGAATAAATGCCACCGAGGCGATGGGGAAAAATACCGCGATGACGAGGAGGCCCCAGAAAGCCAGCCAGCGCACGTCCCCCGCGGTGCTCATAATCCGCACGATAAGAGGTGAGGTGAGAACGGTGGCGGCCCCCAGCACAGCACCGACGCTCATGCCGCGGCTGAGGCAGCGCCCGAGCACTACCCGCAGGCGCGATTCATCGCCGGCCCCGGAGGCTTGGCCCACGAGGATTTGCGCGGCCATGGCGAGGGCGTCCAGCCCGTAGGAGGCGAAATTCCAGATGGTCATGGTGATCTGGTTCGCGGCCAGCGCTTCGGTGCCGAGTTGGGTCGCCCCGGTTATTTGCAGCAGGATCAGCACGCGTAGCACCGCGGAACGCACGATGAGGGGCACGGAATCGTGGAGGGCGCGGAGCACACCCACTCCACGTGGAGCGAGCGGTGCGTGGTGCTCGCGGGCATGATGTACGACGACGCCGGTAAGGACCACGCCCATGACCGTTTGTGCCGCTGCGGTACCGATTCCGGCGCCGGCCAGGCCCAGCCCGGCCGGGTAGATGAAAACGAAGTTGAGGGGAATGTTGACGAGTGCGCCGAGTACCGAAACCTTGAAGGGGGTGGTGGTGTTCCCCAGTCCGCGCAGAGTTCCGGTGGCCGCGAGGACAACGAGCATACCGGGGAGCCCCGCGGCGGAAAAACGCAAATAGCGTGCCCCCTCGGTGATAACGATCCCCTCCGCCCCGAAGACCGCCAGAATCTGGGGCGCCCAGATGGCCAAGATCGCTCCGAGCAGCACGCCCAGCGTTCCGGCCAACCACAGGCCGTCCATGCCCTGAGAGAGGGCGGCTTTCATACGGCCGGCTCCCACGTAGCGGGCGGTGGCGGAGGTGGTGGCGTAGGCGAGGAAAATGCACAGTCCCACGAGGGTGGTGAGAATTGTGGAGGCGAGGGCGAGGCCGGCAAGCGGCCCGGTGCCCAGGTGGCCGACCATAACGGTATCCGTGGCGACGAGGAGTGGTTCGGCCAGGAGAGAACCGAGGGAGGGTAGGGCCAGGCGCGCGATCTCGCGGTCGATAGCGTGCTTGGTTGTGGGGGTCTTGGAGCTGGTCGTACCGGAGTCAGTGGTGTAGGACTCGTCTTTGTTGGCACTGTTTGTGCGGTCCCCAGCGGGGCCGTCAGGATGCTTCTCGGGTGTCGTCACGTCCGCTAGCTTAGCTGAGCCCGGGAGGGTCGTCCGGAACCGGTGCTACCAACCAAAGGTGATGAGTACTTGAGGAAAGCCTCAACGTGAGTGACGTCACGTAGTTAAGATGTGGAGAACTTTCCCGCAGAATATCCACAGTTGTGGACAAACTTGGGGACGGGATACCGGGGATTTCCCCCACTCCATCCACAGTTGTGGATAGTTGTGGGTACAAATGGTGAACAATCCCCAAGCTATCCACAGTTTGTCCACCGGTTATGCACGAATTCACCGGCGTGTTTACACATCCGCGCAGGCGAATTAACTTGAAATTCACCTCGTAAACGCGTTACGAAAGCCAGTGGAGATCTATCGCCGAGAAAGGGAAGCTATGTCCGTCGTCAATAACGGTGCAAAGATGCAGGGGTCATCTTTTGAACGTACCCCTCCCCAAAACCTCTCGGCGGAACAATCTGTGTTGGGCGGGATGCTGCTCTCCAAAGATGCCATTGCCGATGTGGTGACGGTGTTGACCGCCGATGATTTTTACCATCCCTCGAATGCCACGGTCTTCACGGTTATCCTGGAGCTTTTCGGGCGTGGGGAGCCGGCAGATGCCATTACCGTGGGTGCGGAACTCAAGAAGCGCGGGGATCTTGAGCGTATCGGCGGGCTGCCGTATCTGCACACCCTGGTTGCTTCGGTGCCCACGGCTGCGAATGCCGGGTATTACGCGAATATTGTGCGTGAACAATCCCAGCTGCGCGGCTTGGTGGAAGTGGGCACCCGCATCGCCCAGCTCGGCTACACCACGGACGGCGCGGATGTTATGGGCCTCATTAATATGGCGCAATCAGAAGTTTTTTCTCTCGGGCAATCGCGTGAGGCCACGGATTACGCCACGATGGCGGAAATCGTTCCCGGGCTTTTAGATGAGCTGGAGAAGAACGCGGAACGCGCCGGCCAATTAGAAGGTGTGGCTACCGGTTTTATCGACCTGGATGCCAAGCTCAACGGCCTGCGCGCCGGGCAGATGATTATTGTGGCGGCCCGCCCGGGTGCGGGTAAATCCACTCTGGCGATGGATTTTTGCCGGCAGGCAGCCATCCACAATCACCAACCGGTGGTCTACTTCTCCCTGGAAATGAACCGTACGGAGCTGTCCATGCGTTTGCTCGCTGCCGAAGCGGGAGTGTTCCAAGATCGCATGATTAAAGGTGAGATGACACAGCAGGATTGGGACAAAGTCGCCGGCGCCGTCGAACGTATTTCTACCGCGCCGCTCATTGTGGATGATTCTCCGAATCTCACCTTGCCGGAAATCCGCGCGAAATCACGCCGGCTTAAGCAGCAGCACGATATTCAGATGATCGTGATCGACTACCTCCAGCTTTTGGCTTCGGCCGGGAAGGTTCCCGAATCGCGCCAGCAGGAAGTTTCGGAGTTTTCGCGCTCGATTAAGTTGCTCGCTAAGGAATTGGAAATTCCTATTATTGCGGTGGCGCAGCTCAACCGTGATTCGGAAAAGCGTAATGATAAGCGCCCTCAGGTGGCTGACCTGCGTGAATCGGGTTCGCTGGAGCAGGATGCCGACGTCGTCCTTCTTATCCACCGCGATGATATGTACCATCAGGATTCTGAGAAGGCCGGCCTGGCGGAAGTCATTATTGGCAAGCAGCGTTCCGGACCTACCGGCACCGTGGAAGTGGCTTTCCAGGGCCATTACGCGCGTTTCGCGAACCTTGCGGAAAACTAAGCCTGTGGAGCAAAATCGCGGGGGTGCCGCTGCCGACCTGCAGCGCACCCCCACGTAAAATACTTTTCTACCACCGGCACTCTGCCGCTGGGTTAGTTACGCCAATTCGAGGCTGTCGCGTACCGCGGCCAGGAGCCGGCAGACGCGCGCCTGCGGCAGTGGCTCGGAAGAAAGCTGGTTCTCCACGTAGGAGAAGGAGATCCCGGTGCCCGGGTCCGCGAAGGAAAGGCAGCCGCCGCGCCCATTGTGCCCGAAGCTGCCGCGGGAGAGCATGGGTTCGCGCTGGCTACCCAGCTGGAAGACCAGCCCGTAGCGGGAGGTCGAATCGCACAGCACTTCGTCGAAGCCTTCAGCGCGGGTGGCCGATACCGCGGTAATGAGCTCGGCATCGTAGCGCGCATAGCGCCCATCGCAGAACATCGCGTAGAGGGTTGCCAAGGAGAGCGCATCAGCATGCCCGTTGATAGAGGGCATTTCCGCATCGAGGAAATGCGGGTCGGTGATGGCCGAATCGGTATCCTTCGGGGATTGGTAGGCGTAGGAGGTTGTGGACTTCGGGTCGGCCTGGGCCTGGCGCAGCGCGCCGCCCCAGCCCTGGGTGCGAGGCCCCCAGAAATGCTTGGCGATGCGCGACCGCTCAGATTCGGGGCAACCGATCCACACAGAAAGGTTGAGGGGAGCCCGGAAGTTTTCTTCCAGGTAGTGCTTCGGGGTGAGGCCGGAAACCCGCCGCACCAGCTCCCCGGCCAGATAGCCCATGGAGAGTGCGTGGTAGCCGTGTTTGGTTCCGGGCTCCCAGCGTGGGGCCTGGGCGGCGAGCTCGGAGGTAATAAGATCCCAATCAAAAAGCGCGCTCGCGGGCAGAATATGGTCAAAACCGGGCAGGCCGGCGGAGTGGCTGGCCAGCTGGCTCACCCGAATATCTTCCTTGCCATTGGCGGCAAATTCCGGCCAGTAATCTGCCACTCGCGCATCCGGATCAATGAGCCCGCGCGCCACGCAATCCGCGAAGCAGATGCCGGTTAGGCCCTTCGTTTGGGAGAAAATAAGCTGCACCGCGTTATCCGGGTAGGGTGTGCGCTCTGTGATCGGGTCTTCAACGACGGCGCCATCGGCCACGCCGCCCCCGGTATTTGCACCGGCGGGTGGGTTCCAGCCCCCGTAAATATTGACCACAGGTTCGCCGTGCCAGAGGACCGCGATTTGCCCGCCGCGATCTTGGTTGGTGGCGATGGAGGCGGCGAAAGCGTCCACCACCCGTGCAAATTCCGGGGCGTAGGAGCCGTGAATGGAATCGCGCGCCTGCGTGAATGTTGTCATGGATTCCTCCTTGAGTGCGCCGAGGGTAGTGATTTTCCCTCGGCAAGGTCCATATACGGGTGCGCGGTGGCTAGCTGCTCACGCATCCGGGAAAAGTAATACTCCTGAAATTCCAGTGCTTCAATCCAGAGGCGTTGCGCGCTGCGGGTGGCGCAGTGGTAGTTACGTTCGCGCCCCAGGCGCGCCAGGTATCCGTCGATAAAATTGAGCTGCTCGGGGAGCGGCATGGCGTCCATATTGTGATACAGCAGGGTGTCGTGGATGCGGTAGACGCTGAAACGGTCCACGTTATCGCAGTCCCCGACCGACCGCGCGAGCACGCTGGCCTCCGCCGGGTATTCGCGCTGGCCGCGATATTCGGGGGAGTCTTCCGGATATTCGCTGCGGCCATCGGTGTGCATGGCGATGCCCTGGCAGATCTCCGTGACTTCCGCTTCCGGCATGCCCAGGCTGTCCAAAAAGGGGCGGACGATTCGCGCGCCGGCCCGGCCGTGATCCACCGGCCGCGCGGAATCAAATTTCCCGATATCGTGCAGGAGGCAGGCAATTTCGAGGGTATCTACCGCGAGGCCTTCGGACATCGCGACCCCGCGCCCGATGGCCGCCACCCGCAAACAGTGTTCGTAGCGATAGCGGCGGGCGCGCGCGCTGGCCGGGGCACCTTCCAGGTGCTCGCGCAGGAACGCGAGGGCGGGGCGCAGGTACGGATTCGTTGTCACGTTTCTATTGTGGCACGCCACGCTACCTCCCTTCCGTACTTAAGTGTTACGACGACGCTTGCGCACCCGGCGCGCCACTACCCGCGCCAGGTAAATCCCCACCGCGCCCAATTCCCAGAAAAGGGCTTTCGGGGTGGTGGAAGGCGCAAGGCTGGCCCCGCGCATGACCGGGGTAAATCCGAATTTCACCGCGAAGTACCGGGCCCGGGGCACGTGCTGCCAGGAGGTCACGATGACCGCGGCGATGGTGCCATCGGGCAGTAGCCCGGGAACCGGATCGTACCGGCGGAGCAGCGCGGCGCAATCGCCCATATTTTCTTCGGTGGTGCGCGAGTGGCTTTCTGCCAGGAGAGCGCTGTGCGGCACTCCGCGAGAGGAAAGCCAGGAGGCCATGACCTGGGCTTCGCTGGGCACGCCGGGTGAGGCCCGCCCGCCCGAGCAGATGAGGGCGGGGCGTGCCCCGCGCGAGCGCGCGTAGCGATATTCGGCCAGGGCCCGTGCAAGGCGGCGTTTCAAACCACCGCTGGGTAGATACCCCAGGCGGGTGTGCACGATCCGGCCGCCCAGCACAATAATGACCGGAACGGCCGGATCGATGCCGGACATGGCCTAGTCCTGGTCCCGGTAAGCACCCTGCCACACGGTGGCGAAGGGGGTATTGGCTTCCACGCGGGCCTTAATACCGGCGGTCACCATATCCTTGGCACGCTGCACGGCTTCGTGGATCTCTACGCCCTTGGCCAGTTCCGCGGTGATGGCGGCGGCCAGGGTGCAGCCGGCACCCGAGACGCGTTCTTCACCGATCTTCGGGGCGCGGTACACGGTGGCTTTCTCACCATCCCAGAGCACATCCACGGCATCCGGGCCCGGGAAATCAATCCCGCCCTTGACCACCACGTACTTGGGGCCGAGCTCACCGATGCGCTTGGCGGCTTCGATGAGATCCTCCTCGGTTTCCAGCTTATCCAAGCCGGAGAGGGTACGAGCCTCAAAATTATTTGGGGTGGTGACGGTGGCGAAGGGAAGAATCTTAGTGCGCAGCGCATTATCGGTATCCAGTGCCTGGCCCGGTTCCTGACCCTTGCAGATGAGGACCGGATCCACCACTACATTGTCCCATTCCTGGGAAGCGAGCCCGGCGCGCACTGCTTCAATAGTATCCGGGTGGCCGAGCATGCCGACCTTCGCGGTGCGAATGTTCTGGGAGCGCAGCGCCGCTTCCATCTGGGCGCTAATCACTTCCGGAGGGACGGGCACGAAGCGATGGTTCCAGTTATTTTTCGGGTCGAAGGACACGATACACGTGAGCGTGCCCATGCCGTACACCCCGAGCTGCTGGAAGGTCTTCAAATCAACTTGGAATCCAGCACCGCCGGTAGCTTCAGACCCGGCGATGGTGTATGCAAAATACATTCCGCTCCTTTTCCTTACGGGTTCCTGGCACGGTGACGTTCACCTGATATTCCGCCCCAACCCACCGGGGCGTGACCTGCCTTTCACCACTTCTATGCTAGCGAAGGGCTACGCCATATTTATGGGGCGTTTTATGCGCTGGACACCAAAGCCCCGGCATTAGCCCAGCTCAGCCGCTATTCCCCATTACGGCGGAAGGTATCCGGGTGGCGCCCGGTGCGCCCGGCTTCGAAACGATCCATATTGTCGATTTCTTCCGCTTCTTCTTTGAGGAGCATGTACTCCAAGCAGGCCAGGTTTTCAGCCAGGTGCGCGGTGGAGGATGCCCCGGGGAAAACGATTCTCCCGCGCGAGAGGTGCCAGAGCAACACCAGTTGGGCAACGGTGCATCCCTTAGCTGCCGCAAGCTCGGCAAGCACGGCGTCGTCGTTCACAGCGCCGCGCGCCAGCGGCGCCCACGCTTCCACGCGAATCCCGGCGGCGGTGCAGTACTGCGTGACTTCGGCGTTCTGGAAATAGGGGTGCGCTTCGATTTGGTTGACGGCGGGCTGGATATGCGCGGCGAAACGCAGCGCCTCAAGGTGGTGGCGCTCGAAATTGGAAACGCCGATCGCGCGAGCGCGCCCGTCTGCCACAAATTCCTCCATGACCTGGTACGCCTCCACGTAATCGCCGCTAAGCATCGGCCAGTGAATGAGGAACAGATCAACGTAATCAGTGCCGAGATCCGCGAGTGAGCGCGCGAAAGTTTCCCGCACCGCGCGCGGAGCGTGATGGGGATTATCGAGTTTCGTGACAAGGAAAATATCCTCACGATCCACGCCAGATTCCGCGATTGCCGTGCCCACCGCGGCTTCGTTGCCGTACATTTGCGCGGTGTCGATATGCCGATAACCCATGGCGAGCGCCTCGCGCACGGCCCGGCGCGCGGTGACGTTGTCCATGCGGTAGGTCCCGATGCCCAGTTGCGGGATCCAATGGCCGGAATTGAGGGGAAGAAGCGGGATTGTTGCCATGGTTCTATTCTTGCAGAAGGTACGACGGCGCAGCGGCACTCCGGCACTCCGGCACCCGGCCGGCTACTCTAACATTGTTAGAGTAGCTTTAGAGTAGCTCCGGGTGACCCCGAGAAAACGTTGCTATGGCGCGGATTTCTACTCTCACTCCCGATGTTAGAGTACGTTAGAGTAGATGTGAGAGTAGCTTTATAGCAGCTCCCAGGTGGCGCGAGGATCGCGCGGGGATTTACCATTCCAGCGGATCACGCCAGCATCGCGCAGCATATTGAGATGGCGGAGCACGGTGGGTCGGGCAAGCTCCACAAGTTCGGTGATCTGCCCGGTTCCCAGCGGCTGTTGGGCCAGGCGCAGGGCGTCCAGAATCGCGCGGCCGCTCGGTCCGATCTGCCGCATGATTTCTTCCGGGATAGCGTTGCTGGCGAGGAGGGTGAGGCGCACGGCCTCGGGCAATTGCGCGTACAGGGGTTCGGCCAGTCCGGCCCGGCGCGTCTCTTCGAAAATGCGCCGAATGCCTTCGCCCAGTTCCTGCGTAATGCCCATATCGAAGAAAACTCTGGCGATACGCGGATTTCGGGCATTGCGCCCAATTCTTTCCGGATGGGAAATATCTACGAGACCGGGAAAACGCCCGGGGCTGGTGAACTCTATCCGGTTGGGGAAAATCTCCACTCGAATGTGATCGCCGGCAATGCCGTAGGAACGGTGGACGACGGCGTTGACCAGGCCCTCAAGCCACGCCTCCCGTGGAATAATCGGCACGTTAGCAAAAATACCCGCATCCGTGAGCCGGCGATGCCCCGGCAAAAACTCTTCAATAATGCGGCTGGCATCTGCAATTTGCCGCGGAAGGGATCCGCCTACCCGAATGTCTTTCCCGGCTTCTACGTTTTGGAAACGCCCAGCACCGCGTTCGTTATCGGAATACTTGACCACCCGTACGTAGGCGTTCGGAAAAACCTGTTGCGGATTTTTTGCGAAGAGGAGATACCCAGCTACTCGCAGTTGGCCATCGCGATCAATGAGGTCGCGGGCGCGTAGCGCATTGGTTCCCGAAGACGAGCTGAGTAGGGCGCGGTACGCTTCCAGTTGTTCCCGGTCGAGATCATCCAGCTGACCGCCGGGAACGGGAGCTCCATCAAAGCCAACAAAGCCGCGATCCCACTCAAGTTCTTGACGTTGCCGGAAAGTGAGTTTGCGCGTTTCATCCCCGATCCGCTGGAAACAATCGCCCTTGTTAGTTTCGTTCATTCCACTGGTCTTCTGGCAGGCGAAGAAGCTCGTCCACGGCTTCATGAACCGGAAGAGTGAGAAGGCTTTCCACGCTACGCTGCAGCATGCATCTACTCTAACATTGTTAGAGTAGCTTTAGAGTAGCTCCGGGTGACCCCGAGAAAACGTTGCTATGGCGCGGATTTCTACTCTAACTCCGGATGTTAGAGTACGTTAGAGTAGATGTGAGAGTAGCTTGATAGCTACCGAGAAACCGCTCGGGCACCCGGGTGCTTCATTCCCGAGTCAGAGCGAATCAATGGCATTTTTGGCGGTGACCAGATCCGCGCCGGTACGTTCCCGGTAGGCTTTGATGGCCTCAACCTTGCGCCCGCTGGCGGCCAAAGCGCGTTCCTCAGCACTGACCCCGTAGTCTGCTGCGGCGTCGTCGCCCGAAACCGTTCCCAACTGCGCACGTAACTGCGCAATAACCGCGCGCAAGCGTTTGTTTTCTTTCTGCAAGCGTTCAATTTCCGCAGCCTGATCAAACCACTTACCCACGGTTCCTCCTCGAACGTGCCGCTTTCGCATTAACTGTACGTATTTATTATTCCATTGTGCCCCGATCGCGGCACCGCAGAAATGAGAGCTACCGTACAGCCGGCGAGATCGGGCCGTCGCTCGGGTAATCTTCACGGTATGAGCGCGGTTACCTATCGTTTTCAGGGTTACACAGTCATCGAGCACCGCATCCAGGTGCCCCTTGATTACTTTGGTGCGTTCACCGAGCTGCCCCCGAATGAAGAAATTGCCCACGTTCCCGCCACCATCACGATTTTCGCGCGGGAAATCGTGCGGGCCGGCCGCGAAGATGCACCGCGTTTGGTGTACCTGGAAGGTGGGCCGGGCCACGCGGCACCGCGCCCCGCTGGTTTGAGTGGCTGGCAGGACCTGCTGCTCAACCATTACCGCCTCGTGCTGCTAGATGAACGCGGCACCGGAAATTCCTACCCGCTTGATTCGCTCACCATCACCGCGGCCGGCAGCCCCGCCGCTCAGGCCGCGCTGCTGTCCTGTTTCCGCCAGGATTCTATTGTGAACGACGCCGAACACCTGCGCCGCCACCTCCAAGGCGAGGAACCGTGGAGCGTGCTGGGGCAAAGTTTCGGAGGTTTCGCCGCGGTTTCGTACCTATCCCACGCGCCCGCAGGGTTGCGCGAGGTCATGATTACCGGAGGGCTGCCCAGCCTGGATGAGGGACCGCAGGCCGTGTACCGGCAGACGTTCCCGCGCCTAGCTGCCCGGAACCGCGCCTATTTCGAGCGTTATCCCGATGATGAAGGTACCGCTTGGTATATCACCACCCACCTGGCGGACGTGGAAGAAATTTTACCCACCGGGGAGCGCCTCACCCCGGCGCGTTTCCGCCAGCTCGGCCAGCGCCTCGGCTTCACCTACGGATTCGAGCAGCTCCACTACCTGCTCGAGGACCCGGTGTGGTCCTTCCGCGGGCAACGCCGGCTGCGGCCCAGCTTCTTGCAGCGGGTGGGTGAAGCGGTTTCAGCCGCCCATGCCCCGCTCTATTTCGCGCTCCAAGAAGCGATTTACGCGCAATCGGGCACCGGGCCGCTGGCCTGGGCCGCGCACCGGATCCGCGGGGAATTCCCCGAATTTGCCATCCCCGCGCTCGCGATGGGTGGGGTGGGTGAAACGGATCTACGTAAGGAAGGCCGCGGTTTCCGGTTCTCCGGGGAAAGTGTGTTCCCCTGGCAGTTCGAGCAGGACCCGGCGCTCCTCCCGCTGCGCGGGGCCGCTAATGAGCTGGCCTTCCGTACGTCCTGGCATGATCTGTACCGCCCGGATGTGCTGGGGGGTAACCAGGTTCCGGTGGCCGCGTGGATTTTCCGTCAGGATATGTACGTGCCGGCCGAACTTTCGTTGGAAACGGCCGGGCGCATTCGGGGCCTCACCGCGCTGATCAGCGATGATTACCAGCATGATGCGCTGGGCCGCGATCCGCATACCGTGATCAGCGCGCTGCTTGACGCAGTGTACCGGGAGCCCTAGAAGCGGGATCGCTCAGCGGAGCGCGAGCGCTCAGCGGAGCGGGACCGCTACTCGGTAATCCCCACCCCGCCGGTTTCCCGATTCATCCGAATCGCAAAAGCGCGCGCTTCTTCCAGATCGATGCCGTCGAGGAGGTGGGCGCGCGCGGCGGCGTCGTCCTCAGCGCGCAAGCGCGGCAGCGAGCGTTTCGAGCCGTTCTTCCCCACGAAATCGCGGTAAAACTCGCGCAGGATATCCATATCCGCCTCGACGTCGCCGGAAAGATACAGGTGCTTCCACCACCCGTATGTTTTGGTGCGCGAATCGATGAAGCCGAGGGTGATGGGCAGGCGGCCGGCCAGGCCCATGCGGTAAAAACCGGATTTCCAGTATTCAACATCCCGCCGGGTGCCTTCCGGGGCGAGCGCCACGCAGAATTCTTCGCTGCGTTCGGCCTGGTCGAGCAGTGAGCCCACGATTCCGCTGGGATGGTTGCGATCCACGGAAATTCCGCCGACGGCGCGCACCACCGCCCCCAGAATTGGGGCCTGCACGAGCGAATTTTTGACCAGGAATTTCATGGAGCGCCCGTAGCTCCAAAACGCGACAATATCGTAGATGCCGTCCCAATTAGAGGAATGCGGGGCGCCGATGAGAATCGTTTTTGGCGCGAGGGGTTCGTGCTTGAAGGTCCAGCGGGAGCAGGCGCGGAAAATACGCGCGGCGGCGCTACGGAATGCCATGGGGGTCCTTTCGCGGAGGGTGGCGTCTGGCCGGTATTGTACCCGCTTCTTGCGCGGGGCTTTTAAGCACGACGGCGCAGCTGTGGCCCACGCGCAACCCGGTGGCGCAGGCTCGTCGGGCTGTACACCGCGCGCTGGGCGCGCCGGGCGCGCCGGCCACGCCGGCCACGACGGCCACGACGGCCACGCAACGCTGCCTTAGATAAAGAAGCGGAATTCGGGCGAACCGGGTTCGACCTTGTGAATATCAATCCCGGAGCGATCCATGCGATCCAGCAGGTCAGCGAGGTTTTCCGGGTGTTGGATATCGATGCCGACCAGCGCCGGTCCGGTTTCGCGGTTGGTTTTCTTCGTGTATTCGAAGTACACGATGTCTTCGTCGGCCACGAGCACGCGGTCAAGGAATTCCTTGAGCGCCCCGGGTTTCTGCGCGAAGGTCACGAGGAAGTAGTGGCGCAGTCCTTCGTAGACCATCGAGCGTTCCAAAATATCGGCGTAGCGGGAAACGTCGTTATTCCCGCCGGAAATCACCGCGATAAGCGGGCGGGGCGGGGTGGCGGTATCGGGCTTGTTCCCGAGTTCTCCCAGCTCCCCTAGCTCCCGCAGCCGCCCCACCGCGGCCGGGGCGAGCGCGCCGGAAGGTTCGGCAATAATTCCGTCCACCTGGTAGAGCTCAAGCATTTCGGTGCACAGCGCCCCTTCGGGAACGGTGATAAAGCCGTCCACCAGGTCGCGCGCCGCGGCATAGGTGAGGTCACCCACGCGGGCCACCGCGGTGCCATCCGCGAAATTATCAACGGATTCCAGGGTGACCGGCCCGCCGGCGGCCAGCGCTGCCTGCATGGAGGCGGCGCCGGTGGGTTCCACCCCGATGACGCGGGTGTTCGGGTGGGCGTCTTTCACCCAGATCGCGGTGCCGGCCAGCAGCCCGCCGCCACCCACCGGCACCAGGACCGCTTCGGGTTCCAGCCCGCTTTGCTCCACGCACTGCTCAAAAGCTTCTGCGATGACGGTGCCCTGCCCGGCGATAATCGGGGCGGCATCAAAAGGATGCACGAAGGTCGCGCCGTGCGCAGAGGCGTAAGTCAGGGCGGCGCCGGCTGCGGCGTCGAACGTAGGTCCGCCGATAATCTGTTCCACCCACGCGCCGCCGATATCGCGGATGCGTTCGCGTTTCTGGCGCGGGGTGGTGGCGGGCAGGAAAATTTTGCCGTGAATCCGCAGGTGGTTGCAGGCATAGGCCACGCCCTGCGCGTGGTTGCCGGCCGAAGCGCAGACCACTCCGGCGGCGCGTTCCTTCTCCCCGAGCGCGTGAATCGCGTTGTAGGCTCCGCGGACTTTATAGCTGCGCCCGACCTGCGTATCTTCGCGTTTGAGGTAAACGGGGCGGCCAAGGGCGGCGGAGAGGCGCTCGGATAGCTGCAGCGGGGTGCGGCGCACGGTGCCCGCGAGGGTGCGGGCGGCTGCGGCGATGAGCTCGGGTGAAGGTAATTCAGTCATTCTCCTATTGTGCCGGGATGCGGGTGTGATGGCGTGGCTGTTTCACCACGTGGGTGCGCGCGTCTACGATGGAATCATGATGGAACCCGGCCACGGCCCCGGCGTCGATGCGGACGCCGATTTCGAATTCGAGCGCAAATTCCTGGTGCGCGAGCTTCCCGATGACGTCGCTGAGCACGCCTCCACCCAGGTCATCATCCAGGCTTATACTTTCGCGCAGGACGGGTACGCGGTGCGGGTGCGGGTACGTTTCCCCGATGCGTTCGTGCCTTTTGATGAGTTCGACGACGCCGCCGACTTCCGCGGTGGTTACGAACGCCGTGCGCTCGCGCGGATGCTGGGGGCGGGATGCCAGGCCAGCGCCTCGGTGGCGGTGAAATCCCCGGTGGTGAGCGCGGAGCGGTACGAAAAAGAAATGGAAATTGATACCGATGTGGCCGTGCAGATTCTGCGGCGCTCGGTGGATCTGGTCCTCAAGAATCGTTTTTCCCTGTGGCTCGATGAGGACGGCTGGGAATTCGATGCTTTCGGCGGGCAAAACGCGGGGCTCATTATCGCGGAGGTGGAGCGGCGTGCGCCGGTGGTGGATCTAAAAATTCCCGATTTTTGCGCCACCGAGGTTTCAGACGATCTACGTTTCACCAATGACCATCTTTCCAAGGATCCGTGGATGCAATGGGGTGCGGCCTATATGGAGGAGCTAGATGCGCGCGGGCCGCATTTCTTGGATCTGCACGCGCCCCAGCAGCGCGAACGCGAGGGCGAAGAAGCCTGAGCGTGGGATGTTACTGAGGGAGATTCACTCACGTAGCTTGACGATTCACCCAGGGGATTTTGGTGGAATAAGGTGCTTCTGAGCGCTCCACAAGGCTCCAATGTACCGAGTTTAAATTAATCAATATTAAATGTGAGTAATGGCACGGTGTTTGGTGGCGCGATAATCGCAAGTATTGTTGCGCATGCGTTTAGACTTATACAAGTACTCACTTGTTGCTACATTGACAGACCGGTGCCACCGTTTCGGTGTGCACACCACGGCATGTGTATCACTCAACCTGAGGTGAGCGGGTTGCTTGATCCTGCCGTTGAGGGGCGGCGTGCAAACGTCGCCCCTCTTTATTTTCCGCGGAGTGGTAGGGTTTCGCAAGCCTTCAAAGTTTCGGGCTCAGCGGTTGTGATTTTTCGTTGCTATACCAGGGGAAAGTCCGGGTAAGAGCAACCGTTTCTGCCTCGAAGGGTCATGCAGTCTCTTCAGAATCGTGAAATAACCAGAGTCCCCTCACGTAATATTTTTCCGCAGACGCGCGCCCCGACTTGTGGTTGTTACCGCGAGCTTATAGCGATCAGCCCGGGCAATAATGACGGATAGTTCGAATATCCGGCCTTGTGAATCAATGGAATGACGGAGAATTCTTAAGGCCGGGGAACCAGCTGGAACCCGGAGCTGCTTAGCTTGAACAGCGTTCAGCGTCGTCGCTTCATACACCTCATCTGCGCGTTCTGGAAGCGTTCCAGAATGGCGCGCAATCGCGGAATAAAGCGAATCTTCGAGCTCCTCCTCACTCAATTCTGGGCAGAGTTCCACCGGAATGTATGCGGTGGTGAGAAGTAGCGGCGTTTCATCGGCCAGCCGAACTCTTTCTATTTGCCAGACCGCGTTGCTCTCCTGTAATTCGAGCAGCTCGCTTACCCAGTTGGGCGCTTCCACTTGTTGGAAACTCACAACATGGGACGACGGCGTCTTACCGAAACCTGCCATCTCGGCAGAAAAATTGAGGGCGGTATCTAAACCGGGCCGGTCATTTCCTTTGGAAACGAAAGTCCCCTTACCGCGTTTACGGATAACCCGCCCAGATTTCACCAAACCCTCGAAACATTTACGTACGGTTGCTCGCGAAAGACCAAAGGACTCACACAAGGACTGTTCGGTGGGCAACGCTGTTCCTTCACTGAGGAATCCGGTGGCGATGAGCTGCACGATTCGTTCTTGTAATTGCCGGTACAGCGGGTGTTCGGACTCGGTATTCAAAGGCTGACTGGCGATGACATCGAGAGTGTTCATGGTCTCCTCGGTTTGTACGGTACAAAGCTAACATTACCGCGAATTTTGTAGACAGGTTGCATTTTCGGGGCTACCTTAAACCTAAAAGTATGGAACGTACCGGACAATGCAGTTCAATACGCGTTACTAATGAAAGGAAAATGATGATTCCCGCACGTAAAGCCGCTGATATGACTCCGGAGGAATTGGCACGCTACATTGATCAGTCAGTGCTCAAACCTGAATTCACCGATGATGACATTCGGAAGTACACCCAGGAAGGTATTGATTTTGGGTGCAAGACGATCTGTATTAATCCCGCGTCTCTCCCAATTGTGGCTCCCATGGTTGAGGGAACCAATACCGGCCTGTGTGTGGTGGCAGATTTCCCCTTCGGACTTGCCACAACTGAGGCGAAGGAAATGCTCACCGAGCACTATTGCTCGAAGTGGGATATTGAAGATCTCGATATTGTTGCTAATTACGGGTGGCTGCGCACAGGCCGTCTCGATGATGTTGTCAAGGATCTCGAACCGGTCGTAGCTGCCGCTCATAAGTGGAATACCAAGGTCAAGGTCATTATCGAAACGGACTCCCTCAACTTGGATCAGGTTGCGGAGGGGACGAAGGCGGCAATCCGCGCTGGAGCAGACTTCATTAAGACATCGACCGGGTTCTTCACCGGCGCTGAAAACAAGGGTGCGACGGTTGAGGTTGTGAAAACCATGATCGAGGCGGCTGACGGCAAGATTGCCGTGAAGGGCGCGGGATGCATTCGCACTCGTGAGCATTTCCTTGAACTCATTGATCTCGGTATTGACCGCATGGGCATTGGTTACCGCTCCACTCCGGTTGTTCTTGGCATTAACCCGCCAGCGGATAAATAGATGTGACGGGCCGAAAAGGGAAGAAAAGTGACTCACATAAGTACCACTCGTTTCCCTGAAGAATTCCTATGGGGAGGGGCCACGTCTGCCAGTCAGTTTGAGGGTGGGTGGAATGAGGATGGACGTGGCCCCTCAATCGGGGATCATCTGAGTGTAGGAAGTAGAACAACGAAGCGGGAGTTTTCCCTCTCGCTAGATCCGAATAAGCATTACCCGAGCCATCTTGCGGCTGACCATTACCATCATTGGCGTGAAGATATCGCGCTTCTTGCCGAGATGGGCTTCAATGTATACCGCTTTTCCATCAGCTGGACGCGTATATTCCCGCGGGGTGATGAAGATAGTCCTAATCCGGCAGGATTAGCTTTCTATCGCGCGTTGATTGACGAATGTCTCGCGAGTGGCATGATCCCGATGGTTACGATTACTCAGTACGAACCGCCGCTGTATTTAGCGCAAGAATACGGAGGCTGGTCGAACCGGAAAACCATCGATTTTTATCTGAAGTTCTGCGAAACAATCATGCGTGAGTTTCGCGGGAAAGTGCGGTATTGGATTCCATTTGTTGAGGTGAATCTGACCCTAACCGCTTTTGGTGAGGCGACCTCCGCGGGCATCCTACCGCCGGAAGGCCCCTTCCCGCGGGAAACGAATTCTCCTGAGCGCATCCAGGCCAGATACCAGGCTATGCACCATATTTTCGTTGCTAACGCGAAAGTGGTGAAGCTGGCGCGGGAGATTGACCCGGAGAACCATGTTGGGTGCATGCTTGCCGGCCCGGCGAGCTATCCCCTGACTTGCTCACCGGAAGATAATCTCGCGAATCTCCAGTCTCTCCAGCGTGACTGCTGGTTCTGTTCAGATGTGGCCGTACGCGGGGAGTACCCCGGTTATATGAAACGCCATATGGCTGAGGAGGGTATTTCCATCACTGTGGAGCCCGAGGACGCCGATCTTTTGCGCGCAGGAACGGTTGATTTTATTGGTTTCTCCTACTACTCCTCGAGCTGTATCAGTGCTGAAGGGCAGAGCGGGGTTGAGGGTAATAATCTTGCTGGCGTTCCCAATCCCTATCTCAAGAAAAGCGAATGGGGCTGGTTGGTTGATCCAATTGGGATCCGCATTGCCTGCAACCTGGTCTGGGATCGCTATCAGCTTCCAATGTACATCGTTGAAAACGGGCTCGGCGCCGTCGACGTTGTGACAGAAGATGGGCGAATCGAGGATGACTATCGCATTGATTACTTGCGCGCGCATATCGAGCAACTCAAAGAAGCGCTTGCCGATGGCGTGGACCTGCGCGGTTACATGACGTGGGGATGCGTTGATCTGATTGCTGAATCAACAGGACAGATGAGTAAACGGTACGGCTTTGTTCATGTGGATTTCGACGACGCAGGCCACGGGAGCGGGAAACGAACTCGGAAGAAGAGCTTTTTCTGGTACCGCGATGTGATCCGCAGCCGCGGAGAAAATATATAACACAAGAAAGGTGAGATGATGAGCAACGAAGCGATCATTGATCTGGCACAAAAAATAGAGGCAAAGAAGCCTAACGCTAATATTCCGGTTGGTTACGATGGTTTCATTGACCGTATTACCCATGTTGTTGACAAACGGCTTGGGCCGGATGATTACCAGCGTGTAGAGACGCTGACTGCTTACGGGCAGAAATTTATTGATGCTGCCGGGCTCAGTATGAATATCGAAATGGTGCCTGTTACCACGAAACTCGGGGGCGTGGCGACTATTCTTGCGAATTCACTGGCGACCTTGGGTAATCGGGTGACATATATGGGCGCGCTGGGCCTGGGTGGAGTCAATCCTGTTTTCCAGGATTTTGCGAATATGGCTGAGGAGGTTATTTCCTTCTCCGACCCCGGGGTTTCTGACGCACTGGAATTTACCGACGGCAAGGTGATTTCCAGCCAGCTGGAGCCGCTCAAGATGGTGAGCTGGGAGAACCTCCTTGAGGTAACCACGCTTGAGCGCCTGGTGGAGATTTTTGACCGCGCGGATATCGTAGCTTTTGCCGATTGGACCCTGCTGATTAATGTTGGCAGCATCTGGGATGGCATTGCTGACGAAGTTCTTCCGAAGATGACGAACCGCGAGCGGCGGATGATGTTCTTCGATCTTTCTGATCCGACTAAGCGCACAACGGAGGATGTCCTCAATGTTATGGCGACTATTCGCAAGTACGAGGAGTTCTTCGATACTACGCTCGGCCTCAACAAGAAGGAGGCTTATGAAGTGGCTAGCCGTTACGGTGCAGCGAAGGAGGACTTCGCGGATCTTCACGAGCTTGCGCGTTTCTTGCGGGAGAAGATTGGAATTAGCGAGATTGTTATTCACCCGGTGGATGGCGCGGTTCTCAGTAACGCTCACGAGGACGTTGCTGTTGATGGACCGTATTGTGCCGATCCAACGCTCACAACGGGCGGCGGGGATAATTTCAACTCGGGGTTCCTCACCGGGCGTTCGCTTGGTCTCACCAGTAAAGAATCGCTCTTTCTGGGTGTAGCGAACTCAGGCTTCTATGTTCGTGCGGGCCGGAGTCCTGCTTTCGATGAGCTCAGAGAATTCCTGGTGCAGTGGGCGCGGGGCGACATTGATTAATCATGGGCTACCGAAAGGAGGACAGCCATGAGTGAGAAAAAGACTTTCGATAAAATTATTGATGCCGTTGCGGCAATCTTTTTGCCCGTCATTAATCTGCTAACTGCAGCGGGTATTCTCAAGGGTATTTTGGCGATTTGCGTGGCGGCCGGGTGGTTGAGTGATGCCTCGGATACCTACCGGATTCTTGCTGCTATGGGCGACGCCGTTTTCTACTTCTTGCCGGTCCTGCTGGCATTTACGTCGGCTAAGAAGTTCGGCGCTAATCCGTATACGGCAGTGGTGATTGCGGGTGTGCTGCTGTACCCGGATCTGAACCAGACTTTGGAGTCCGGCACAACGATGTACTTCCTGGGGATCCCTGTCTTCAGCGCGATCTACCACTCCAGTGTTATCACGATTCTCATGACGGTTGGATTGCTGGCCTTTGTTGAGAAGGGTCTGGACAGGATTTTCCCAGAGGTGATTCGAGGATTCCTCACCCCGTTCATTTCGGTAATTCTGGTCGGGCTGGTCACGCTAATGGCGTTCGGGCCTATCGGCACGTTGATCAGTAATGGACTGGCTGCTGGATACGAGTTCCTATACGATCTTTCGCCGGCTGCGGCTGGTTTGGTTCTGGGTGCATGTTTCCAGCTTCTCGTTATTTTCGGTCTGCACTGGGGCATCATGCTGGTGTCGATGAATAATGTTGCTGCGCTGGGGCACGATACGGTTTTGGCCCTGTTCGGTCCCTCGATTTTCGCCCAGGCTGGCGCCGCGTTGGCGGTACTGGTGCGCTCGAAGAACGGAAAGACGCGTACGGTGTGTGCCTCCTCGGTGATTTCAGCATTGTTTGGAATTACCGAGCCGGCGTTGTTTGGTGTCAATCTTCCGCGAAAGACTCCCATGATTGCCGTCTGCCTTGGCGGTGGCGTGGGCGGCGCTATTGCAGGTATTTCGGGTGCGCAGGCTGGAGGTTTTGCGATTCCGTCGCTTGCTACACTGCCGGTGTTCTTCGGTAACGGGTTCGTTCTGTTCGTTATTTCCTGCTTGGTCGGGTTCCTCGTTGCATTCATCTGCACGCTGTTCTTGCGTTTCGAGGCTGACTTGAAGATCACAGAGGAAGAAGAGGTGAAGGCGACTAACTAAGCTATTTCCCCTTCCGTAGGCACTCTTTCACAGAGTGTTCGGAACAGTGGTTGTCATGTCTCCCGCGTGTGGCGGGGCTTGATCGGGTACTATCGGGCAGGCCCCGCCACAGTTGTTCTTCGCTACTGTATCGGCACGAAACTCTCACTGACCTTGTCATAGCGGTACCGGGTATTTTCCCCGTTTTGAATGAGCTCGATGGCGGTGGCGATGGCTTCGCGCGGGACGATGAACCATTCGCTCGGGTCGTAGTTTTTGCCCTCGCTATCAATTTGTGAGAGGGATACTTTTACGTCCGCGAAGATCTGGTGGAGTAGGTGCTCCAGCTTCGCGGCATTCACATCGTAGGTTACGTACGTGTCCACGATTTCAACGGGTGCCATGAGGTAGGTGGGTGATTGTTCCGCACCAGCGATGCGCTTTTCTACCGGCCCGCGTGAGAATCCGATCTTGTGGAGGTTACGCAGGCTGGAGATTTGCGGATCTGTGGAGAGTGACCGCAGCACATAGATCCACCCGGTTGGAGTTTCGTCCGGAGAAGCTTCGTTAGTAGTTCCACTAGATGCCTCAATATTTGCCGGCGGTTCAGCGTAGGCAAGATCGTAAGCCGCTTCTGCTGGTTGGGTGATGATCCGGCCGTCTTCTTCTCCCATGCGTCCTGCAAGGGATTGGCGGAAGAGATCAGATTCTGTTCCATTTTCGAAAATTACGCGCAGGCGCTGCCGGGTGCGGATTTCGCCGCCAGTAAGGTGTTTTTCGTCGTCTCCTTGGAAAGCGACATATCCCATGATGCCGTTGAGCACGAAGTACAGGCCCTCACGAATCGCGTTGATGCCGGTATCTAGACTCTTATAAGGCTTCTGCTCCACGATCCCAGCCGATAGCTGTGCATGCTTGGCTTTGAAGAGCGGCTCAAACTTCTCAAACTCTTTCGCTTTCACGCGTTTGGCCACGTAGTCCGGCGTAGCGATAGTCCGTGGCGGCGCAGCGGGGAGTCGGGACACATCCGTGATCCCGTATCCGTCGTCCAGGAGGTTGAACTCGTCGGAAGCCAGAACATCATCAATGTTTTGCGGAGCTTCGTGCCGGGTGAGTAGCCCGAATTCGGTGTCTAGGTCCTTGAGCTTTTCGAGCTTTTCGGGATCGGCACGGATTCCCTCCAGGCGTGCTCCGAGCTTACGTTCTCCGATAGTGCGGGTGTGGGGGTCAGGTTCGCGCCCTTCTTTGGCTCGGAAGTCCACGATTTCCAGGAAGGCACGTTCTAGGCGGTCTTCGCTGGTGAAACGCCGCGGGGCCGGAGGCGCGTCAAGTAGCCCTTCGGTATCCGAGGCAAGGATCTTCGCGAATTCAGCTTCAAAATCGAAATCGGCCATTAGTTCTTGTCCCCCTGGGAAGCATCGGTACCCGCGGTACGTGCCGGTACCGGAACATCTGCGGCGTGCTTGCCGCCGCTACGGACTGCCTCGGGTTCGCTCTGCTCAGCCCCAGCTTCAGCCGCTGCCTCGGCGGCGGCCTTCTCAGCATCCCGCTTTGCTTTTTCGCGCTGAAGCACGAGCAGGCCTTCGGCGTACATTTTCTCGGTTGGGTTTTCGCTGCGCACGTCTGGGCGGCGGCCATTGACCTTGACCCAGTCGGTGATTGCCGGCCACATCTCCATCGCTTCTTCCGGCTTCAGGGTGATGCGGGTAGCGGCGATGGCGTCTTGGATGATGCGCAGCACCGGGCTG
Organism: Actinotignum sanguinis; assembly: GCF_030230305.1. Lineage (NCBI taxonomy): Bacteria > Bacillati > Actinomycetota > Actinomycetes > Actinomycetales > Actinomycetaceae > Actinotignum > Actinotignum sanguinis. The sequence goes on along the minus strand of NZ_JASPCQ010000005.1, from coordinate 5,881 downwards.
GAGACCTGCTTGGACATCACTTCAAAAGCCTTCTGGAAGGGGTTGATCGATTCGATGAGGTCGATATTGATCTCATCGATATCCACAAACTTGTTCCCCGCCTCCACGAAGCGCCGGTCACCCACGGTCCGCACCTCACCGGCCTTGATTACCGAGGAGACCACCACATGCTGGCGAACTTGCTCCACTTCTTTCTCGGTCAGATCCGGGTAGGTTTCGCGAATGATCCGCGGGATAAGCACCTTGTTGATGACTTCGGGTTCGGCAGCTCCGGCCGCGGCCCGCGCCACCTGGTCATCTTGCAAAATATTGGCCTTCAGATCATCAATACCGGTGGCGATAATCTCCTTGGCGCGCTTGGTAGATGGCTCCATCAGGCCTTTGACTTCCAGGGTGCCGGGATCTGGGGTTTCGTCTGTGTTCCGCTTGGCTTGGAAGTTGTAGTTCGGGGCAAGCACTTGCTCCATGAGCAGCGCCGCGGTGATGCCTTTCAGCACGTTGTTCACGGAGAGCGTCACTTCGTTTTGGGTGGCATCCGGTTCGGCCAGCAGGTTGGTGAATTGCGCGTGGCTTTTCCCGGGGCTATCGCGGGTAACGCGCCCGATGATCTGGATGAGCTCGGTATGCGAGGCTCGGTAACCAACCGTGAGGGCGTGTTCCGCGAAAGGCCAGTCGAAACCTTCTTTCGCCATGCCGAGCGCGATGATGATATCGGCGGCATCGCGATTCTTCGCGGCCACATCAGTCAAGTACACCAGGGTCTTAGCGCGCGCTTTCTCATCACTATCATCCACAAGATCGGCCACGCGCAGCACGGCACCGGTGTCGCGCCGCCGCACGAAGATCATGCAGTCGTCCCCGGGGAAACGCGGCTCTACCTGCGCAACTTCTTCGGGCGGAAGCACCTCGCCAATAATATCGAGGATCTTCCCGACTTCTTCGTACTTGTCCTTCGTGGATTCCCCGGAGTTCACGGAGGGGATATGCAGAATGGTTTTCTTGTCGAGATCCAGCACTTCCGCGATGGCATCGGTGTAACGGCCCTGGTAGAAGTGGTGGCCGATCCCTAGTGTTTTCAGGTATTGGTAGCCGTTGAGCTGGTCGTAATAGTTGAAAGTGACGGGCGTGAATTTCGCTTCGTCTTTCGGGTCCAGCACGGGCACGGAGTCACCACGGAAATAGGAGCCGGTCATGGCGATGATATGCGCGTCGGACTGCTCCATAATGGCATGCAGCACGGAGCCGAGCCGGTTGTTGTCCAGGTCGGCGGAGACGTGATGGAATTCGTCAATCGCGATCACGCAGCCGTTGAAATCCTCGGGTTTGGCCTGTTCGAAGGCGAAACGCAGGGTGGCGTGCGTGCAGACGAGCGTGGCATCCGGCCCTTCCAGGAAACGCAGAAATGCGGCGACTTTCGATTCGTTGCTGCCGGGTGTGCACAGGTTGTTCGCGGGTTTGACGTCCCAGTCCGCGAAGAAGCCGTAGGTGGTGAGGTCGGTGGGCGCGAAGGACGCACCGATGGAGCGTTCGGGTACCGCCACGATCACCTTGCGCCGGCCCTGGTTGAAGAGCTTATCGAGCGCAATAAACATGAGCGCGCGCGATTTCCCGGAAGCCGGCGGCGCCTTGATGAGCAGGTACTGGGAGGCGCGCTGTTCATAGGCACGAGCCTGCATTTCCCGCATCCCGAGCTCATCGGTGGCAACCGATTTCCCGGTTTGCGCATAGGTCACGTCCACAACGTTTTCGGTGGCCACGGCTATTTCCCTTCTGCTTCGATCATCTGCTGATACTTCGCGAATAGCACCGCGAGGCGTTCCTCATCGGATGCGAACGGGGTGCTCTTATAAAGTCTATCGACGGCTTCGTCATTTTTTTCGTGTGCTTCGCGGAGGTTGCGTGGCATGAGGTCTGGGTCGTAGAGCTCGGCTAAGGTTTTTTCGCAGTGGTATTCGCGTACATCGAGTACGCGTAGCGCGCGTTTCGTGAGTTCTTCTTTCGACGACGCCGATAACTCTGGCACGGGAAAAGTGTTATAAACCAAGGTATTCGAGTACCGGAAGTCGGTTTTCATCTTCCCGCCAACAGCGCGTAGCCAGGCCATGTGCATTTTCGAGGTCAGCAAGGCGAACAGCCACGGCTCAGCATCGTAAACTGCAAATGCAAGGTTAGAGATAACTGTGTCAGGATCGAGATAACCAATAGGAACGTATTGTCGGCGTTCGGAAGAAACTGCCGGTACGATAATCGAATCGGTGGGCTTGTAGCGGACTTCCCCAAATCGCCAAGGGATGGCAGAAAACTCTTGGGTCTGCTTCTTCGTACTGGCCGAACGCATGGCGGAAACGTGCTCCAGGCGCCGCTTTATTTCTGGAATCTTGGCTGCTTCGTGCCGGTTTTCCTCCGTGAGCCACAGGCAGTAGCGGTCTTTCCCATTGATGTAATCATCAGCGCCCACGAACTGCTTAATTACTTCGGAAAGCTCAGGATAGCTGGTAAGAAGATCTTCTGCCTCTTGAGCAGAAAGAATGAGGTTACCCCCGTCGGTCGGTTGGGAGCCTTTGGTCATTTTTGGAAGAGTCGATGATAGAGCCTTACCTTGCGCTGTTACGAAAGTATCCTCTCCGGAAATGAGGTAGGCGTTAATATTTTCCACCGTGGTTTGGACGAGGTCCGTGAAGAGGTATTTCGTCTCGGAGGATTCATTGCGCAGGCTAATAACTGCCACGGTCACACCCGCATTATGGGAGGCATTATTGCTCCACTTGAAGGAGGTGTAGGCGTAGCCAATCTCTATACCGCCCGTGAAAACATGGGGGTGGAGCAGGGCAACCTGCTCGCCCTGGGTAATGGAATTCGTGGTCACGAAAGAGAGCTTGGCCCGGCTGCCGCGAATGTAATTGGCACCCTTAATGAACCACAGGGAAACATAATCGAGCTTCTTAGGATACTTCTCAGTGCCAAAAACAAAGTGAAAATCTTGTTTCTGGGAGGATATTTGGCCCGCCGAACCTACATAGGGTGGGTTTCCGATTAAATAAATTTCGTCGGTGCCGTTGTTGGGGCAGACTTCGTTCCAGTCGAGGCGGGTGGCGTTGCCGTGCACGATGTGCCCGGTTTCCTTAAGTGGAATGAGGGGAATATCCAGGCCGAATTTGGCTTTGAACTCCTGGTTCATCTGGTGTTTGGCGATCCAGAGTGAAAGGATAGCCATCTCCACGGAGATATCATCAATTTCGATGCCGTAGAAGTTCTCAATATTGATCACCGAGGAGCCAAAGCCCAGGGTGGCAGCGCCGAGCTTCTCTTCCTCACCCATGCCGAGCAGGCCCCAGCGGCCCGCCGAGGAAAGAGAATCGATGCGATCCAGGATTGCGTGTTCGAGCTTGCGCAATTCCTTATATGCGATAACTAAAAAGTTGCCACTGCCGCTGGCCGGATCAAAAAGCTTGATTTTTGAAATTCTTGTGAGGAGTTTCTTGAGTCGCGGTACCGATTCGCAGGCTTTGTCATATTCGTTCCAGAGTTCATCCAAGAAGAGCGGTTTGATGGTTTTGAGGATATTGGGGACCGAGGTGTAGTGCTGGCCCAGATTAGCGCGCTGATCCTTATCTACCACTGCCTGGAACATGGAGCCGAAAATATCCGGGTTGATTTCCGACCAATCCAGGGTGCCGAGCTCCAGGAGCGAATCGCGCGCGTGCTTGGTGAATTGGGGGACTGTCAAGGAGGCGGCGTCGTCGTTATTAATGCGGAAAAGGCGACCATTGACGTAGGGGAAGCTCTGCAAGTAGACGGGTTTATCGGACGTGTTCGGGGTGTCCAGCGCGTGGAAAAGTGCGGTGAGGAATGCGGCGGTGTCGGAGCCGTCGCGCTGGGTGTGTGAGCCGACCGCGCTGGTGAACTGGCCTTTTGCGAAGATGCCGGTATCCTCCGCGAAGAAACAGAAGAGGAGGCGAGTGAAGAAGATGTTGAGGCTGTGGGGAGATTTGTCCTCGTGGAAGAGGTTGGGGTTGGCGGCGAGGAGTTCGTCGTACACCTTGCTCATGTGTTCGGCGGCGCGGCGGTCCGCGTGGGTATCCGAGGAGAAGTGCTGTTTCTCCATATTCGCCCAGGGGAGGAAGAAGGTGAAATCGCTGGCGAGTTTGGCGAGGGGGATGCTGAGGGAATCGCCGGTTTTGGTATCAATTGCGGCGAGGGATTCGTAATTTGTGGCGATGACGAAGCGGGTATTGAAGCGGAGCGCGGCTTCGCTGGTTTTCATTTCCAGCGCGGCGGCCATGAGGTCACGGCTGGTTTCGGCCAGGTAGATCTTGTTTTTCCACACGATATCGCGCTCCGGGTTCGCCGCGACGTTGAGCGAGCTGGCGGTGGTGGAACGCAGGCGGGTGACGCTGGATTTGGAGATGCCGTAAGCGAGGAGGAGGTCGAAGAAGAAATCGCGAGTGAAGGGCGCACGGGAGGTGAGTTTCTTGACGTTCTCCTCAATACTCTGGAGGGTGATGGCCACGGCCGGCTCCTTTCGCGGACGGGCCCGGGCGCGGCGCGGGTGCTGCGGCTCGGGCGGTACGTTCCTATCTTAGAGGGGGCTTGCGACAGAAAATTTGTGCACGTACTTCAGGCTATGCGGGGAAGTTGAGTGGCAGGGTGAGGTCGTATTGTTCTGCGTCGTAGAGGTGGTCGGCTAGATCCACGATCTGCCCGGACTCATCGTAAGCGCTACGCCTCACTCGTAAGAGAGGAGCCCCGGATGCCACGTGGAGAAGTTCTGCTTCCACGGGAGTTGCGCTGCGCGCGCTGATACGCTGGACCCCGCCCCGTAACACAATCCCGTGACTCTTGAAGAAATCATAGAGACCACCCGATGATATAGCGGTAAGCGAGGGAGCCAGATCGGCAGGGATCCAGTTACGCATAATCCCCATACGGTTTCCCTCCGCCCACCGCAAACGTTCTAAAGCCACAATTTCTTTACCTTCCGGGCAGTGCATATCGGCAGCTAGACCACTATCAGCAAACACCACCCGATACTGGAGAACATCCGTGCGCGGTTCACGGCCCGCGGCCCGTAAATCATCGGAAAGACTAGCCAGGGAAGGATCCCTTTGGAAAACCCGTGGCATCACCCTGGTTCCCACACGCGGACGCCGTGAGAGTTTCCCCTCATCAGTCAGGACTTGTAATGCCCGCCGTAGCGTGGGGCGCGAGACACCCAGCCTGCGTGACATGGACACTTCGTCTTCAAGGAGTTGTCCGGGTAAGAGCGTGCCAGAGTCAATAAGACTCGCTAATGATTGCGTGATTTGCTGATGTAAAGGAGTGGAAGACCGAGAGTCGAAACTAATCCGGGGAGCAACCGGAACATCCAGCTGATCTGCATCGTCTTTTCCATGGGGGTTTGACATTAACGTGACCCTCTCACTCTTATTTGTTCACCCAATTGTAAACATAGCCGATCGTCGTATGTTTAGCCAGTATTTCTGTAGTTTTAGCGATTCATAGCGGTTTATATGGCCACGTTCATCGAAGTTTCCCCGCCATTCTGGCTGGTCTTTTGTATTTACAAGTAGGGGGTCTGGGGTTATTTTGGGAACAAATGAGACACCCCGCTGGTGGGGTGCTGGTTTGGACTCACAAAGGAGTGATAACGAATGGATATACCTCATTGGATTAATGGTGGCCTGTACACGGGCCAGCCGGAGGGAAAGATCGCGGTTGACGACCCGGCGAGTGGCGAGATTCGCGGGTATTTGTTACAGGCAAGCCGTGAAGATCTTGACTACGCAGTAGAGATTGCGGTTGAAGCTCAAAAAGCTTGGGCTCGTACCTCGTTGGCGAAGCGTACCGAGATCATGTATCGGATGCGTCAGCTCGTCCTTGA
>NZ_JASPCQ010000004.1:0-155301 GCF_030230305.1 Actinotignum sanguinis | reverse complement strand
TGAGGTTGTGGAAGAGTAGCCGGCGCTACGTGGCCCGGGCTGGACGGCCCGGGCCACGCTTGCCAGGCGAGCTCGGACCGATGCCCTTGTAGAAACCGCACATCACTCGAGACGGAAGGTGGATACCGTGAGCGAAGCTGAAAAACACCGAGTTCGGCGCGCCGCGCTGGGCTTGTTAAGTGCGGGTGCAGCCGCGGGGGCGGGGTGCCTGAGCTGGGCGCTGCACGAAGCCCACCGCTATATCCTGCGCGAGCGGGTGCTGGTGCTGCCGCACGTTGCGAACGCCGCCGGTGAGCTACGTATTCTTCATCTTTCGGATATGCACCTGCTGCGCCGCCACCGGGCCAAGCAGCAATTCTTGCGCGAGCTCGGCCAGCGTTGCCGCCCGGATCTTGTGGTCCTGACGGGCGACCATCTTTCCGAAGCGGGCGCCGTCGGCCCTCTCCTGGACGCCCTGGCGCCGCTTGCTGATATTCCGGGGCTGTTCGTGTATGGCTCAAATGACTATTTCGCCCCGGTGCTCAAGAACCCGTTGCGTTACGTAGCGCCGGGCCTCTTCCCGCCGCTGGTTGAGAAGGGCGAACCGGATTTGCCGTGGGAAGAGATGACCGCTGGGCTGGAAGCTTTCGGCTGGATCGATCTCAATAATCAGCGGGCGCGGTTGCGCGCGGCCGCCTGGGATATCGACGCGGTCGGTATGGACGACCCGCATATCGGCCGGGCCCGGATGCCTCGCCCCGGCGAGGCTACTGATGCGCTGGAAGGTGGCGCGGCTGCGGAGGGAAACACGGGCGCGGGACGTGAGGGGCGCAAAAACAGTGGGCGCGGATATCTGCGACTCGGCGTCGTTCACGCACCGTATCGCGCCGCTCTCGCCGCATTAATGAACGACGGCGCAGCTCTGACGCTGGCGGGACATACCCACGGCGGGCAGTTGGCCGTGCCTGGATTCGGTGCTTTGACCACGAATTGTGATCTTCCGCTGCGTTACGATTCCGGGCTTTTCGATTGGCCCTGCGGTGAGGATGCCGGTGCCGAGCGCGGCGCGGGCGGCGCGGGTTCTGACCGCGATACGGGAGGGGGCCGGGCTGGAGAACGTCTGCCCCTGCGCGGCGACGGCGTGCGGGTGCTCCGCGGTGGCATGGCGGTGAATGTGTCTGCCGGCCTGGGGACATCGCCGTATACGCCGGTCAGGTTCCTCCGGCCTCCCGAGGCGATTTTGCTGCGGGTGCGCGGTGGCGCGGACTGAGGGTGTCAAACGATTGGGCTGGCTACGTGTGCTGCTCGGAGGGGCGCCGGGGTGGTTTGCCGGGAAGAAGCGGAACTATCCTGGCTGTACGCCAGATCACTAGATCGAATTTAGCTTTTTTGGCTGCGGAGGGCTATTATTATTGAGTTGCCAAAGCACGGGGTATGGCGCAGCTTGGTAGCGCGCTTCGTTCGGGACGAAGAGGCCGTGGGTTCAAATCCCGCTACCCCGACGTTGTGATGTCCCGCGTCATAGGTCCGCCTGTGACGCGGGACATCATATTCTGCTAATTCAGAGGTTTCGACAGTGATGTTAACGGTGAAACTGTCGAGAGACTCTCCCGTAATAAGCGCCGCAGCATCCTTTACCATTTCTTCAATCTGATCAAGTCGGCGTGCCTGCGTGCCATATTCCTTTCCGTGGAGGGTGAATTCTGCGCCCCACCAATCTCCGTCACGGGTAACCGTGGTATCTAGTGATGTCACTTCTTGCTCCGTGCGAGAATCTTGCGAGCGAGCCTTTCAAAAATTTCGGGGTGGCGGGGCAACTGCCAAAATTACGCGCGGCTGTCGAAGTTGAGCTCTCGCCGCAGCTGCGCCGTCGTATCAGAAGAGCTGTGCCGCAATGATCGGAACCGCGCGGAAAAGCAGCTGCGCCGTCGTACTAGAACGCAAGGGAACGCGCAGGCAGGAACGCGAACGCGGGCGGCCGAAACCCCAGAAAGAGCCCGGCCACCCGCGTGACGCGCTGAACGTGAGTATGAAACGTAGAGACTAGTGGGCGCGGCGCTGCAACCGGCCAATCTCCAGGAGCAGTACGGCGCGACCTTCGAGCCGAATCCACCCGCGGGAAACGAAATCAGCGAGAGACTTATTGACCGTTTCGCGCGAAGCTCCCACCAGATGCGCGAGTTCTTCCTGCGTGAGATCGTGCGCAACGTACATGCCTTCGGGGGTGCGCTCACCGAAACGATTGGCTAGGTCGAGCAGCGCCTTCGCCACGCGGCCGGGAACATCGGAGAACACCAGGTCGGCAAGATTCTCATTGGTATTGCGCAGGCGACGCGCCATTTCACGGAGCATCGACATGGCGAGCGCGGGGTGCTCTTCGATGAAATTCTTCATATCGCGATGCGCGAGGGAAAGCAGATGCGTCGGCGCGATAGCGGTGACCGTGGAAGAACGAGCCCCCAGGTCAAAGAGCGAAAGTTCTCCGATGATTTCCCCGGGGCCGAGCACGGCGAGCAGGTTTTCACGCCCGTCGTCAGACGTGTGACTGAGCTTCACCTTGCCGTCGGTAACAATATAAAGGCGATCACCCTGGTCGCCTTCGTGGAAAAGCGACTCGCCCCGCTTAAGGGACGTGTCGCTCATCATCGCGCCGAGAGCGGCGAGACTTTCCTCATCCATGTCCTTGAAAAGGGGCACGGTTCGTAAAACGCTGGTATCCATCTCTAGCCTTCCTCCGATGTATTCAGAATATTCCTGAAGTAGTCTCATGTCACATTTTGCCATTATTCACGGAAAATGTCTCATACCTGGGCTGTATATGTCTAGCGGCGGCCTAGCGCCGTGCGGACCTTTCAAGCTGGGAAAGGAAATCCAGCACGATATTCGTAAATTCACGCGGGGACTCTTCGGGGATAAAATGCCCGGCGCCCGGCACGGCGATGAGCCGGTAGGAGCCGGTGGCGAAAGAACGGTCATCCGCCCAGGCCCGTTCATTAATCATGCGATCAGCCAGGCCGCGCACCGCCCAGACAGGTGCGTCCACGGGAGTGGAGAGGATATCGCGCCAGGCCTTCCCGGAGGGGCGGCGCCGCCACGTGGCGGTCCAGCGTAATTGTTCAACGGCGCTCGCCGCGGCTTCCGGGAGCCGCATCGCAGCGGCGTACTGTTCGGACTCCTCCGCCGCGCCGTGGCTGTGCGGGGCGGACCATTCCAGGAGCAAACGGCGCATATTGCGCACATCCCCGAGCGCGCGCGGGGAGCGATTCCCCAACCGCGAGGTGAGTAAACCGAGCAGGCCGCGCGGGCGGATACCACGCCCAAAATGCCGCAGCCCGAGCGGGTGTGGGCTGGCCACCGTCACGAGTCCGGTAATAATATCGGGGGCCATCGCCGCCGCCGCCCACCCGAGGGCCACATTGGAGCCGGCCACCACGATCACCGCCGAGCTTGCTCCCAGGGATTCGGTGAGCGAAATAAGATCCTGGGCGAGTTCCGGCCCGGATTGCACCGACGGAGTTTTATCGCTTCCACCCACCCCGCGCAGGTCGACGGCGGCAACTTCGTAACCGGCCTGCGCCACGGGTTCGATCTGGTGGCGCCAGGCGTACCAGTATTCCGGGTAACTATGCACGAACAGCACCAGCGGGGTGCGAGTCGAGTGACTCCCGGCATAGGCCAGGTGGAATTGCGCACCGTTGGCGGTCACGAGACGATGCTCCCACGGCCCGGGGATCCAGACGCAGGAATTATCGGCGGGAAGTGAGCTCATGCGATACCTTGTTACGCTCCGGTTTTTATTCGTCGCCCTCGGGGAGGCGGTATTCGCGCACCGTGAAAGCCCGGGCGCGCCGCGAACCGAGGGAGCGTGCCCCGTGCGCCGCGAAGCCAATAGTCGCGAGGATCGCGCCCAGCACGATGAACCCGCCGAAAGCAAGATCGTAGGCGAAATGGTGCACGATATTATCCGTAATCGGCTTGTAGCCGCCGATAAGCGAATCCACCCAGTGCACCCCGCGCAGCGCCACAGCGGGAAACGCGAGCCCCACGAAACCGGCGAGCACCAGAGCGCAGCCCCACAGCTGCGCCCCCAGGGAGGAGAGCCGCGCGAGCAGTGCAATAACGACGAGCAGGGCGACGCCGCCGGCCATTTCCACCAGCGCCGCCACATTGACCTGGCCTGTTTCTAGCGCGAAGGGGCGAGCCAGGTGCAGGCGTGCCACCGCGTCCGAAATGAGATACCAGATCAGTGGAAGCAGGAGCAACGTGACCACCGAGGTCCAGATATGGGTCCAGACCCGGCCCTTCGGAGCGTCGGGAATTGGCTCCACTTCCGCGATGTCTCCCCAGGTGCGCTGATCTTCCAGGCTTTCCTCACGTACGGCCGGAAAGACCGGGCCGTCGAACGCCGCGGCGGGGGCTGCGGTGGGCGCTGTTGCCGGTTCTGCGGCGGGTGCACCGAGCTCACCGGCCTGCGGGTAGAGCGCGGTTGCGGTTGCTTCCCCGGAGGCGTACGGGTCTGTGTTGGTGGTGGCGTAGGGATCAACAGCCGCGGTGGCGCTGGATTCCGGGCCTGCGGGCGCTGCGGGAACGGTTGCGGTTACGCCGGCTGCCTGCGCGAGGTTCGCGTATTCGCGATCCGGAGCGGGGGAGGTTCCCGTGTGGTAGCCATCATCGAAAGCGCCTGCCGCCAGCGATTCAGAAACGGAACGACGACGCGGCGCGGCTGGCTCCGGGGTGGATTCTTCCGGTGCGAGTGCTTCCGGAGTGGTGGTCCCGGTGGATTCCCCGAGGGAGGCGGCGGGAGTAGCGGTACCGGCGGATTCCGCACCGGCTGGCTGTTCAGCCTCGCCTTGTTCCGGAGCGGGCTGAGCCGGAGCCGGTTGGTCCGTGGATTCGGGCGTGAGCTCGGGCTGGTGCGCGGATTCGCCTTCGGGTTCGTTCACGGCGGTGCTTGCCGGAGCGGAATCACTCAGAGGGGAGGGCTCGCTAGCGGCTTCCGCAGCGGGGGGAGCCGGCGGGAAGGGAGCGGCGTCGTCGTTCGAAAAAACGGGGGCGGGAGCGGGAGGCTGCGCGGTGGGGAGGTAAGCGGTTTCTTGGTCCGCGAGATGGTCCTCGGCAATGGGCTCGAGAATATCGTCATCATCCAGTGGCCGGCGCGACGCGGTATTGTACGGGTCATTTGGCGTAGACATGGGTCCTCCCTTGATAGTTCTTTCTCAAAGATATGCCAGAAATCACGCGGATGTGGAGAATTTCGGCGGTGTGCCATAAACCGGGCGGCGCGTCACAAAACGGTGCGGCGTGACGAATCGGGCGTGCTGTGACAAATCAGGTTGTGCGCCGCGAATCGGGTTGTGGGCCGCGAATCAGGCGGTACTTATCCACAGATCTGTTCGCGTAGGGGGTTATCCACAGCGGAGTGCTACTCGGATGCGGGCGGGACTCAAACGCGGCACGCTCGGAGTATGACTTCTTCCCGTGATTTATCCCCTGGCCTTTCGGCGCCTAGTGCTCCTGTTTCCAGCGTTTCCCTCTCCGATGTTTCGGGCTCCGCTGGTGCTTCGCCGGCACCTCTCATCTCCGCGATCCCCCGCGAACTCGTCTCCCTGACCTACCAGCATGAGGAGACGGTGCGCGAGGTGGAGGCCGTTACGGAATTGGCAGGAATACAGGTGGCGCGCGGTTCGCCGGGGGTAGCTCCGCCGCCGGCCGTACTCGAATTAGAGGAACTCTCGGCGGCCCTGCCCACGGTCCGCGCGCGTTTCCACCCGGTCCTCGCCAGTTATTTTCCGCGCGGATCAGTGGTCGTGGAACTTCCGCGCCAGGCCGAAGATCTGCTCGAACTAGTTTTGGCGGCCGGGCAAACTCGGCGCGGGCGCATTATCGGGCTGGCCGGGGTGCGCGGCGGGGTCGGGGTATCGATGCTGACGGCCTGGCTTGCCTCGTTGAGTATCACGCGCACCGCCGTGGTAGATGCGGATCCGCTCTCGGCCGGGCTCGAACTCCTCATGGGATTTCAGGAAAAACGCGGGGCGCGCTGGGCTGATATCGCCCAAGCGGAAGGCATGCTCATTCCGCAACGGCTCCGGGCGGCCCTGCCGGCACGCGGGCAACTGAGTCTTCTCAGCGCGGATGTGCGCGGCGGGGCGCCCGCGAATGGAGATGCGGTGCCCCATGCCATCGATGCGCTTTCCCAAGCTAGCGACACCACCTATGTGGATCTCCCGCGCAGCGCCTTGCTGCTCGGGAGTGAGCCGGCACGGTGGCGGGCCTGGTGTGATGCGGTGGTGCTCGTTACCGAGGTGACTGGCCGCGATGCCCAGGCCATCCCCAGAATCCTTCGTGATCTGGGGGAGAGTACTCCGGTGGTGATCGCAGCGCGGTGCGCACACAAAGTGGAGGCACAAGCCTTCGGTGTAGATATCGGCCAGGAGGTGATCCCCGTGCGGCGCCTGCGCGGTTTGGATGAGGACCTCGCGCACGGAGTTGTTGTGGGCGAACAGCGGCGATCCGGGACCGCGCGTGACGTCACGCAGCTCGTCGCGCATCTCGATGCGGTGCTGGGAGGTGGCTCAGGGGTGAATCAATGGACAACACGAAGGAGTTAAATATTGCCCGTACCCGTGGGAACTTGGCTCGTGCCCGCCGGGAGCTAGCCCGCGGCATCAGCGTGCCCGGGGTGCTCACCACCGTGGCACCACACGCCGTTGGGATAAAAAATGTGCTCGGAGCGGCGCGTGATCTAGACGCGGTGGCCCGCGGTTGGGGCCCGCAGCTGCGGCGCGTGATTGAGGACCCCTCCGTCACCGATATTTTGATCAACGGTGGTACCGGGGTGTGGCTGGATCGCGGAAATGGACTGGAACGTGACGAAGAATTAAGCACCCTGCTTTCCGACGCGGGGGAAGTACGCGCGCTCGCGGTACGTTTAGCTGCCGGTGCCGGCCAGCGTTTGGACGACGCCGCGCCCATTGCCGATGGCACCTTCTCCAATGGAACGCGCCTGCATGCGGTCCTCGCTCCACTGGCCGCGGAAGGAGCCGCGATCTCGCTGCGTACCCAACGGGCCCGTACCTTTACGCTCGCTGAGCTTCAGGCCGCTGGCACGTTCCCCGCAGCGCTTATGCCGGTATTGCGAGCCCTGGTGGAGCAGCGCGCTAACGTCATGGTGGCCGGCGCTACCGGATCGGGGAAAACCACATTATTAGCCTCGCTGCTCAGCTGCGTACCGGCCACGGAACGGCTCATCATTATTGAGGAAGCTTCGGAATTACGGCCCGCACATCCGCATGTGGTGCACCTGCAAATCCGCCGCCCCAATGTGGAAGGCCACGGTGAAATTACCATGAGCCAATTGGTGCGGGCCGCCTTGCGGATGCGCCCGGATCGGATCGTGGTGGGGGAATGCCGCGGAGAAGAAGTGCGTGAAGTCCTCACCGCGCTCAATACCGGGCACGAAGGCGGTTGGGCGACCATCCATGCAAATTCGGCGCGCGATGTTCCCGCCCGGCTCGTCGCTCTCGGGGCATTGGCAGGAATGTCCGCCGCGGTGGTTGCCGCTCAGGCGGTCGCGGCCCTCGATGCCGTTATTTCCATTGAACGCCACGGGCCAATCCGGCGCATTACCCGCGTGGCGATCCTCCACAGCCGCAATGGCGTTCTTGAAGCCCCGGATGCCTTGGCGATCAGTGCCGATGGCACTATTCGTGCCGGTCCCGGATGGGCCACCCTGGGCTCACGCTTAGGGCTGGAGGAACCGTGGTAATTCTGGTGGTGCTCGGCGTTCTTCTGAGCGTCTGCACGTATGCTGGCGTGCCGCGGGGCCGCGCCAGCAAGACGGCGTTTCGCTCACTTTTCTCTCGGAGAAGTGACATATCCCGGTGCGGCAGGCGTGGCGGGCGCGGCAGGCGCGGCCCGCGCGTGCCACGGGGCCGGAGCAAGCGTGACCCCCTGCCCGGTTTTGACGCCGGCCTGCTCGCGGTGGAAGTCGCGGCCCGTATAGATTCGGGCGCTGATCACCGCCGCGCGTGGCTCACCGCGCTCGCCCGCTTCGAGCCGAATAGGGAAAGCTCAGGAGCCGGTGGGGACAGTGAGCTTCGGCGTGACCCTGCCGGTCAGATTGACGATGTCGGAGTCCCGGTACTCCTCCGGGAACTATGGGAACGGGCGCCCCGCAATCCGCGCCGCGCCCGCGGCCTCCTCGGTATTCCCGCACTCATAGCGGTGTGCCGACTCACCCACCACACCGGAGCATCTGCAGCCCGCATTCTCGAGAACTGCGCGGCGGCGCTCTCCGAATCCAGCGATGCGCTAGGCGAGCGCCGCATCGCGCTAGCCGGACCGCGTTCAGCCGTGAAAATGCTGGCCGCCATGCCACTTTTCGGCATGTTATTGGGTTCATTCTTTGGAGGTAATCCCGTGACTTTCCTTGTCGGTACCGTGATCGGGCGATGCTGCCTCGCGCTGGCGCTCATATGCGAGGTGACCGGAATCGTATGGATGCGTCGTCTCGTACGGAAAGCCGAGCAATGGGGCTAATCCTGTGTCTCCTGGTTCTTCTTCTTGCCCGGGTGTGGATGCCCGCTGCCGGGCAGGGGGCGGGTAGGCAGGATGCCTCATCCCGGCCGGGTGTGGCGCAGCGATCCGGGCGGCGCTTACCGCCCTCCGACCCGGCGTTTCTGGCCGATCTCGCGCGGGTGGCTCTCTCCTCCGGGGCCTCACTTCCGGCCGCGCTCGAAGCGGTATCTTTCGCCGTCGCTGAAGAATATGCCCACCTTGATATCGGTACGACGGCGCAGCTCCTTCTGCTGGGCGCCCCTTGGGCCGAAGCGTGGGACGGAATACACCCACGCGCCGAGCTGCTGCGCGAGGCCCTCCAGCCAGCTTGGGAAAATGGGGTAGCTCCGCTCACCCTGCTTGGCACAGCTGCCCGCAGCTACCGGCGTCGTCGTTCTAGAGAAGCGCGCCGCGCGGCGGCCGAACTTGGAAATAGCCTCGTGGTGCCTTTAGGTGTGTGTTTCCTACCGGCATTTATCCTCGTGGGAATTGTTCCGGCAGTGGCTGGCGCAGCCATCGGTCTCTTCCAATAAAAACAGGGCGAACGAAGCCGGCTAAAGAAAGCCATATGGACGAAGCTGGGCGTGGTGGGGCGCCAGGCTCGTTCCTGCTTCATCCCCTGTATCCCCAGGACGCTCAGACGGGGCAATTATCCACAGGTACGCGGGCGCTGGATGCGGGAGGGAGCGCAGCGCGGGAGACTGACAGCGCCGGACCTAGCACGTTCCGAGCAGCCCGCAACCCACCCCCGGGCGGCGGGCGGCGAGGTCCGGCACCACCTAGCCATAACCACGGCGTAGTTCGTCGCAAATAAAGAAAGGCACCATTATGACCACGGCAGTCAGCACCCTCAGACCAGCTCTCTCCACCCACCCGGGCAGCATTTTCCGCGAGGGAAAATCCCATCCGGAAGCGGGGATGACCACCACCGAATACGCCGTCGGAACGCTCGGCGCCTGCGCTATTGCCGGCATCCTCTACTGGCTCTCCCAGCAGGACTGGATGCGTGAGCTTATCGCGGGGATTTTCCGGCGCGGACTCAATATCGCCTAAACCAAAGTCCCGGGTATCCACCGGTGCCGGTGGGAGGCCCGCGGCTCCACCGAAAAGAGAAAGATCCGTCATGATATCGAAGCAATTCCCCGAGCAATGCCAGGAGTTACCTTCTTTCCCGCGGAGCGGGGCAGGTGAGGGTGCTCTTATCGCCAACCAGCCCACCCAGCGGCCCCACCGGGCCCTCCGGTCCCACCGGTCGCGGGAACGCCGGCGTTTGTGTGCGCAATGCCATGAGGTCATCGAGGCACGCGGGCATATAGCGATTCCCTGTGCTTGCCGCCGTCGGGAGATTCGTTCCCGCAAACTCTCCCGCATCTTGCGTCGGCCTTACGGGGCTGAGAACCGGGAAGCTGGCATGGTCACGGTAGAAGTCGCCCTCGGGATTGTCAGCACGCTTATTATCGTGCTGCTCGCGCTCGGGGCGCTGAGTGCCGGAGCCCAATACCTCTCTCTGCGCGGTGCCTCCCACGATATTGCAGTCCTTGCCGCACGCGGAGAAAGTGAAGAGGCATTGCGCGCTCGCGAACTCCCACCCCGGGCCATGCTGCACGTGCAACGCGCGGAAGACCACGTGAACGTGGTGGTGCGGGCCCAGGCAGCCGGTCCGCTACGGGCCCTGGGTATCACCATGGAAGCACGTACCTCGGTGGATGTGGAACCCGGAGTACTGGGAACATGAGAGTCTCCTGGCGGGATAGTTGGCGGGAATGGCACCGGCTTTATCTGATGTGCCGGAGGGAAAGCCGCGCCCGGCACCGGGATCCGCCCCGGGCCTCTGAGCGGGGAGCGGGAACGGTACTCGCGGTCGGGGCGATGGCTCTTGTGCTTGCCTTGACCGGGGTAGTGCTCACCGTTTTCACCGTGGTCATTGCACGAATGGATGCCCGTGCCACGGCGGACGTTATTGCCCTGCAAACAGCCGAGCGGGTGATCAACCAGGGCTGGTCGTTAGCCGAAGCCTGCACCAAGAGCGAACGCAGTGCGCAGCGCAACGGCGCGGTTATCGAAGAATGCAGCGAATCCGAAGAAATATTTTCGATTCGGGTTCGCACCCGCGCTCGCGCGGTGCCGGTCGCGGTCCGGGTGACATCGCGCGCAGGCCCCATTGATCGGGGTCACGGTTCCGGCGTCGTGCCCTCCAGCTCATCGAGTGCGCAACTCAGGGCGCTGAGCACCAGCACCGCGCCCTCTTTCCACAGGGGATCATTGTTATTACCGCATTTCGGGGACTGGACGCAGCGCGGGCATCCGCTCTGGCACGGGCAACCGGCCACGGCATCGCGTGTGGCGCGGATCCACTCCCGGCCGGCCCGATATCCCCGTTCGGCACAGCCCGAACCGCCGGCCGCAGCATCGTGGACAATCACGGTGGCAGCTCCGGTATCCGGGTGGTACGCGGTGGATAGTCCTCCCACATCCCATCGGTCGCAGATCGCGAAGAGGGGAAGTATTCCAATTGCGGCATGCTCAGCAGCATGCAGAGCACCGGGAACATCCGCGGGAGGGATACCGAGCGCCTCCAGGTCCTGGGATGACATCGTCCACCATGTCCCGCACGTCTCCATACTGCGCTCGCGCGGAGTAATGGGGTGAAACCCGAGATACATGCCATCACGGGCCCGGCGCAGGTGGTATCCGACAACCCGATTGAATACCTCCACATCGCCCCACGCCCAGGTCCCAAACCGGGTTGCGGTACTGGAACGCGAATGGAGGATCTTCACGGTTGTCTCTTCGGAGGCAAAAGTCCGCAGATCATCCCGGGGGCGATGCCGCACGAGAGCCACCTCGCCGTCACATGTTTGCACATCGAAAGGAACACCTTGATGTATATAGATAGCCCCCGGGTACACGGTGGTATCTGCCCGTGCGGCATCCACGGTCCCCAGAATGTTTCCGTCTTCCTCGTCAACAATGGACACGGTGCTTGCCTCGCCGCGCAGATCCACCAGGTCGTGGGCGCTCAGCCCCGCATGCCCCCAGAACCACCCGCCGGGACGGCGGCGCAAGAGCCCCTGTTCGCTCAATTCGTCGAAAAGCGACGTATCGGGGAGCCCAAAAATTGCGGCATCTGCTTCGCTAAGAGGATGCTCAGCGGCGGCCGCGCACACCTGCCCGGTCAAAACATTCGGATTGAGCGGATCGAAAACGCTGGCCTCCGCGCCCGCGCTCAGTACCGTATCCGGATGGGCCAGAAGATACTGATCCAAAGGATTCGAGGTTCCGATAAAAACAGCCAGCCCCGAACTTCCCGCCCGTCCGGCGCGCCCCGCCTGCTGGTTAAAAGAAGCCGTGGTTCCAGGCCACCCGGTGATAATAACCGCGTCCAGCCCGGAAATATCGATACCCAATTCCAGGGCATTGGTTGTTGCTACGGCTCGCAACGCTCCGGACCGCAGTCGTTGCTCCACATCACGGCGTTCCTCAGGAAGATACCCGCCGCGGTAAGCCGCCACCGCCTGAGCCAGGGGATTGTGTTCCTCGCGCAAAAAATCTTGGGTCAGTTCGGCTACCCGTTCGGTTCCGGGCCGCGAACGCACGAAGGTGAGAACGCGCGCCCCTTCCGCCACGAAACGAGCGGTGAGAGCGGCCGCCTCCACAGTGGCCGAGCGGCGCACGATATCTCTCTCACTTCCCTGTACTTCCCCGGAAAGAACATGGCCGGTTTCGTCGTCGGCCACAGGAGAGCATTGCCACAGGGCCACGGTACATTCGCCGCGCGGAGAGGCGTCATCTGTTACCGCTTCGATAGGGCCAAAGGCTGTTCCGATGAATCTGGTGGCGGTTTCCTGGGGCTCGCCTGCGGTTGCCGACAGGAAAACAACGGTGGGCCGGGCGCCGTACAGCGCCGCGATACGCAAAATCCGGCGCACCACATGGCCGACGTGCGCCCCGAACAATCCCTTATACGAATGAAATTCATCGACGACGATCATCCGCAGCCGGCGCCAGATCCGCTGCCAGCGGTCTTTCTGGGGAAGCATCGCGTGATGCACGAAATCAGGGTTGGTCAGCACAATATCGGCATGGTCGCGCGCGAAGGTTTTTTCTTCCGCGTCGGCATCCCCGTCCGCGGTCGCCACCGTGATCCGGGAATCGACATCTCGCGCCAGGGCCCGCAGCGAGGTGTATTGGTCCGCGGCCAAAGCCTTGGTTGGGGAAAGGTAAAGCACGGTGGGAGGAGCGCTCACCCGCGCCAAACTCGTCGAGTTACGCGGGACCAGCATCTCGGTGAGTGCAGGCACCCACGCCGCCAAAGATTTCCCCGAACCGGTTCCGGTCGCCACCACCGTGTGGGTACCCGCGTGAATGAGATTCGCAGCGCGGACCTGGTGTTCCCACAGGTGTGGCACGCCGTGGTTAGCGCAGGCACTCATCACCTGCGGGCTGACCCACGCGGGCCACCCGGCTACCCGCGCGGGGCGAGCATCTTGTTTGCGCAGCGCCACCAACTGTCCCGCGGTGGCGGATTCTTCAAGAACGGAAAGGAGGCGCATATGTGTAGTGTGCCCGATGAAGCACCCAAGACCAAAGAATTGAAGGCCAAAGAACTGAGATCCACGGAGCTGAGGGCCAGAGATCTAAGGACCAAAGAAAACCGCGCGAGTTCCCGTTTCCCTACCCGGGGCTTTCCTCAACGCGGCCGGGCAGTTTACTGTTATGGCATGGAGCTCTTTGTCCCGGGCGCCCCCGAGCGCCTCGCCACCACGTTACGTCAAGATCTCACAGGTTATACCACCGCGCATATCTCTACCCTGCTCGGCCCCGAGGCTACCGCCGCCATGCGCCGTGAACAGCGCATGTGTGCACTTCTCGCATGTGAAAAAGTGTGTCACCAGGGTGCTACGCCGCATACCGAAGCGGAAATCCTGGCCTGCCAAGTCCGCCTCCTTATTCTCGGGGATACCTTGAGCGCGGAGGAACTCGAGGGTGCCTTTCCCGCCACTTTCGGTGACCGGGTAACGCGCGATGCGCTGCTCGCGGTCAGCAACGCGGGATATCGGGCCCGTTTCCAAGTGGTTCCCGTTCCGCTAGACATTACTCGGAAGGGCACCCGCCGAATCACCCGCACCGAGGTGCTCATCGCCTCCGACTTTGGGGAACTAGCCGGCCGGGTCCCCGGAGCCCACCACGTTATGCCGGTGGGTGGGGCCACCCGCACTCTCGCAAATATCGTCACCTATACCGGGGGCCGGGTGCTAGATGTGGGAACCGGATGCGGAATCCATGCCATTAGCGCCGCGCTGCAAGGCTGCGAGGTGGTCGCCACCGATATTTCTGCGCGAGCTTTGCAATTCGCCGCCCTAAATATCGCGCTCGCGGCCGTGCGGGTCGAGTTGCTCCAGGGTTCCCTTTTCGATCCGGTGGAGGGGCGTTTCGACACCATCGTGTCCAATCCGCCTTTTGTTATCACCCCCGCTGCCGTCCGGCAGAAAGTCGATTTCGAGTACCGCGACGGTGGATTCGGTGGGGATACACTCCTGTCCGAACTCATCTCCGCACTTCCCGCCCACCTCACAGATACTGGCACTGCCTATATCTTGGGGAATTGGGAAGTGGAAGATGGCTGTTCCTGGGATACTCACCCGCAGGTGTGGGCCCGGGTGGCGGGCCTCGACGCCTGGTTCATTGCGCGCGATGAAGTCGATCCAGCCCACTATGTAGAGATGTGGCTTCGCGATGGTGGCCTGCGCCCGCGCGATACCGGATACGAGGATGCCTACCGCACCTGGCTCGATGATTTTGCCGCGCGGGGGATACGCGCGATCAGCCTGGGTTACGGGATCTTGGCACGCCCGGCTGCCGCTCGCGAACCCATGATCCGCACCGAGGAAATACCGGGCCGCCCCCAGGGCGATATCCGCCAGCATATTCAGCGGGTCTGGAAGAACCGGCACCTGGTGGCCGCCTCCGATGAGGACTTAGCACAGCGCACCCTGACTCGAACCGAGGTGATCGAACACCGTTTTTACGATCCGGGGGCTGCAGATCCGCTGCGCATTGTTCTCGCCCACACGGGTGGATTCCAGCAGACCCTCCCGGCCGATTCCCAAGTTGCGGCCTTCGTGGGTGCCTGCGATGGCGAGTTGAGCGTGGGTGCCCTGTGCCAGGCGATTGCGCGTATTTACGGAGAGGAAAGCGCGTCGGTCCAAGCCCGTCTCCTTGAGACGGTGCGCGAGCTGATCGCCACCGGGCTATTGACCGAGGGAACGGGAACCGAGATCTAGGAGATAGGTTGAGAGCTCCCGTGACGAGCATCGGTTTTCGGCGCGGGCGTGCTACCGTGTGACAACAGGGCACAAAATATGTGTCGGAGGCGTGGTCTGGTCACGCCGTGAGTAGTGAGGGATGCAGTTGTGACGAAGCTGGTTATCGTGGAGTCTCCCGCCAAGGCGCGCACGATCGGCAGGTACCTGGGTGAAGATTTCGAGGTGCTGGCGTCCGTAGGGCACATTCGAGACCTGCCGCAGCCCTCGGAATTACCCGACAATATGAAGAAGGGCCCCTACGGGCGCTTCGCTGTTGATGTGGACGGTGATTTCTCGCCCTACTACGTTATTTCTGCCGGGAAGAATAAAACGGTTGCCGAGCTGAAGAAAGCTTTGAAGAACGCCGATGAACTCTTCCTGGCAACCGATGAGGACCGCGAGGGAGAAGCGATCGCCTGGCATCTCTACGAGGTGCTCAAGCCGAAAGTTCCCACCTCGCGCATGGTCTTCCATGAAATTACTCCCGAAGCGATCTCCCGTGCCCTGGAAACACCCCGCGCGCTCGATACCCAGTTGGTAGACGCCCAGGAATCGCGCCGTATCCTTGACCGCCTGGTCGGTTACGAAGTCTCGCCCCTGCTGTGGCGCAAGGTCGCCGCGGGGCTTTCCGCCGGTCGCGTCCAATCGGCCACCACTCGCCTTGTTGTGCAACGCGAACGCGAACGCATGGCTTTCGTTTCCGCATCGTATTGGGATGTGACCGCCACCTTTGGTTCCGCCGAACAATTCGAGGCAGCCCTCCATTCCCTTGACGGTGCGCGTATCGCGTCCGGTAAAGATTTTGGCGACGACGGCGCACTATCCGCCAAGGCGACTAAGGAAGGTGTACGGGCCCTCAACGCCGAGCTGGCTGGCCAGCTGGCAGAAACACTCGAAGGCGCGAGGGGTACGGTACGCACCCGCGAGGAAAAGCCGTATCGCCGTCGCCCTGCCGCACCTTTCACCACCTCGACTTTGCAGCAGGAAGCCGGGCGTAAACTACGCCTATCTTCGCGTCAAACAATGCGTATCGCCCAGTCGCTCTACGAATCGGGCTATATCACCTATATGCGTACCGATTCCACGAACCTGTCCGCGCAGGCAATCAGCGCGGCCCGTAGCCAAATCAAGGAATTGTACGGGCAGGCCAGCTTGCCGGAAAAGCCGCGTTTCTACGGTAAGAAGGCGAAGGGCGCGCAAGAAGCACACGAAGCTATCCGCCCGGCCGGCGATCATTTCCGCACTCCGCAGATGGTGGCCGGTGAACTCTCGGGGGCGGATTTCCGACTTTATGAACTTATTTGGAAACGTACCGTTGCGTCCCAGATGGAAGACGCGCGCGGGCAGACGGTCTCTCTGAAAATTGATGTGCCGGTCGGCGGTGCGGCCGGAGCGCACACCGCCACTTTCTCCGCATCTGGCACGGTGATTACGTTCCCGGGGTTCCTTGCCGCGTACGAAGAAGGCCGGGATGCCAATCGCTACGAAGCCACGGATGCGGCCCGGCTCCCGGACGTGAAAGAAGGGGAGGAACTGCCGGTGAGCGCCCCGCAGGCCACCGGCCACGAAACCCTCCCTCCGCCGCGGTACACCGAAGCATCGCTGGTGAAGAAGATGGAAGAACTGGGTATCGGGCGTCCCTCAACCTACGCTTCTACGATTTCCACCATTACTGATCGCGGGTACGTGGAGCATCGCGGTCAGGCGCTTGTTCCTACCTGGACGGCTTTCTCCGTGGTGCGTCTCCTGGAAGAAAATCTCCCCGACCTGGTGGATTACGATTTCACCGCCCAGATGGAAACCGACCTCGACCGGATTGCGGAGGGCAGCGGGGATCGGGTGACCTACCTGTCGAAATTCTGGCGCGGAGATGGCGATAAGCCGGGCCTGGAGGGCCGGGTGGAATCCCTCGGAGATATTGATGCGCGTGCTATTAACTCCACCCCCATCGGGGAGGGAATCACCCTGCGCAATGGGAAATACGGGCCTTATCTGGAAGTGGAAGGCTCCGATAAGCGTGCTTCGGTGCCGGCAGGCATGGCACCCGATGAAATGACGGTGGAGGCCGCCCGCGACATCCTGGAGAAGGCATCATCCGATGGGCGTGAACTGGGCGAGGATCCCGAAACCGGGCGCCGCGTCGTCGTAAAATCCGGGCGTTTCGGGCCGTACGTGACTGAAATTATTCGCGAGGGTGAAGTCGCGCTTACCCCCACCGGGAAAATCTCCAAAAAAGCACCTAAGCCGCGTACGGCGTCGCTTTTGAAATCTATGCAACCGGAAACTGTTACGCTCGAAGATGCTCTGCGTTTGCTGCATCTGCCGCGCGTGATTGGGCAGGGCGAAGACGGGGTGGATATCACCGCAACGAACGGGCGGTACGGTCCGTATATCACCCACGGGAAAGATACCCGCTCGCTGGAAACCGAGGAGCAGATTTTCACGATTACCCTGGAGGAAGCGCAGGCTTTGCTGGCCCAGCCCAAGCGGCGCCGCGGGCAAGCAGCGGCTAAGCCCCCGCTTAAGGAACTGGGAACCGATCCGGTGAGCGAAGCTCCGGTGGTGCTCAAGGAGGGGCGCTTCGGGCCCTACGTGACCGATGGGAAAACGAATGCTTCTCTGCGCAAGGGCGATGATGTAGAGAACATTACTCCCGAGCGTGCCTACGAGCTGCTCGCAGATCGGCGTGCGAAGGGCCCGGTGAAACGGCGTACAACGGCGAAGAAGAGGACGGCGAAGACCACCGCCGCGAAGAAAACGACGGCGAAGAAGAGCACGGCGAAAAAGTCCAGCTCGAAAAATTCCGCTTCCGGATCGACCACCGAGAAGGCATAAATGCGCGGGGTGTTCATTACCTTTGAAGGTGGGGATGGAGCTGGGAAAACAACCCAGCTGCAGCTGCTTGCCGCGGCGCTCTCCAAGCGAGGGTATACCGTTGTGCAAACCCGGGAGCCGGGGGGAACCATGCTCGGCACCCAGATTCGGGAGCTGCTCCTGCACGGGGGCGCGGTCAGCCCGCGCGCCGAGGCCCTTCTTTACGCCGCGGATCGCGCCCAGCACGTCGCATCTGTTATTCGCCCAGGCCTGGAGGCTGGGGCGGTGGTGCTCTCGGATCGCTATATTGATTCCTCCCTGGCCTACCAGGGTGGGGCGCGCGAGCTCGGCGCGGGCATTCGGGCGATGTCCGAGTGGGCTACCGAAGAACTCTGGCCGGACCTCACCGTGCTCCTCGATATCCCGGAAAACGAAGGTTTAACGCGGGCGGACGACGGCCAATATGACCGCATCGAGGCGGAAGGCCGCGAGTTCCACCGAGCGGTTCGTGAGAATTTCCTCGCGCTCGCGGCGGCTAATCCGGAGCGCTATCTGGTGCTCAATGCGCGCGAGACTGTTGCTGATCTTGCCGCGCAGATTATTGCGCGGGTGGAAACTCTGCTGGCAGGTCTGGAAGATCGGGAGCATCTGGCTGATTGCGGTGCGTGTCAGCCGGCCGCGGGAGAATCCTTATGAGCGTTTTCGATGCGCTTATTGGCCAGCGTCCGGTTGCCGAGCTCTTGCAGCGGGCGGCCTGGGCCTCGCGGATCGGTGACCCGCAGCTGCCCGGTCCGGTAGTCGCCGCGGCCGATGCGAGCGGCGCAGCCGATGCGACCGCTGCTACCGATGCGAGCGGCGCTACCGATGCGAGCGGCGCTACCGATGCGAGCGGCGCTACCGATGCGAGCGGCGCTACCGATGCGACGAGCGCGGTGGATGTGGATACGGCTGCGGGTTTAACTACGGCACCGGATGTTAGTACGACGGCGGATATCAGCAGCGCGGCGATGGCCCAGGCGTGGTTGGTTACCGGACCGCCCGGATCGGGGCGGTCGGTTGCGGCGCTGGCGTTCGCGGCTGCCGTGCAATGCACGGGTGCGGTGCCCGGGTGCGGGCACTGCCACGCCTGTACTACCACGCTGGGCGGTACCCATCCTGATGTGATTCGAATGGATCCGCGCTCGGTGACGATCTCGGTGGAAGAAACCCGGTCACTGGTGGCCTCTTCCTATACGTTCCCCTCGGTGGGCCGGCGGCGCATCATCATTATTGAAGACGCGGACCGTATGCTGGAGCGCACTACGAATGTGCTTCTCAAAGCAATTGAGGAACCCCCGCGCGATACCGTGTGGATTCTTATTACCGCCTCGCCCGAGGATATGCTTCCCACGATTCGCTCCCGGTGCCGCCACGTGGCCCTCCAGGTTCCCAGCGTGGAGGCGGTTGCCCAGCTCCTGGCCGGAGAATTCGGCGTTGATGAACGCACGGCTCGCGCAACCGCACGCATTGCCCAATGCCATATTGGGCGTGCGCGTGCCTTACTACGGGACCCGCAGGTTGCGGCAGAACGCGTGGCGTTGCTGCGGGAAACTCTCGATTTGGGTGGCACATCAGATGCGGTGCTCGCCGCTCAGCATCTCCTCGAGCACTACCCGGCCAGCGTGGGTGCAGCGTCGAAATCCGCAGGTTCTAGCACCGCGTCGAAAAAAGGGGCGAAGGCGGAAACTGAACCCGATACCGAGCTCGCGGAATTCCGGGCGAGTATTGGGTTGGGGGAGCGGGATAGCGGTTCGGCGTCGCAACGTGCCCAGATCCGCGCTTTTGAGGAACAGCGAAAAAAGCGGGCGGTGCGGGAGGATCGTGACTATCTGGACCGGGCCATGCTCGATGTGCTGGCGCTCTATCGTGATGTGCTAGCGGTGCAGGTCGATGCCGGCGTCGACCTCATTAATGCCGATTTCGAAACACAGATCATCGCGGCTGCAGCTGCCTCCACCCCGGAGCTCTCGGTGGCGCGGATGGACGCGGTGGCGCGGGCGCGGCGGCGCTTGGCCGCGAACGTTGCCCCGCAGCTTGCCCTCGAAGCGATGTTTATCGAGCTCGCTTCGCCGTTGCTAGCGCAACCATCTCAAACAAACTAGCGGGCCGGCAGCAACCTTTCCTCATCTTCCCGTGAGAGAGCGGTTCTGTACCGGCCCGCCAGCTTGACGTTACCCTTATTTCATCGGGTTACTTCATTGAGACGAGGATTTTCACCTCGCCCGGGTTGCCCCGCAGGCGCTGGTAGCCATCCTCGACAATGCGATCAGCGGTGATCTTCGAGGTGATGAGCGGCTCCAGGTTGACCTTGCCTTCCTGCACCAGCTTGATGGCCGGTTCGTGATCATCACAGTAACCAATGCACGCGCTGATGGAGCGTTCGGGCATCATAATGGCGCCCATAAGATCCAGCTCGAAGGGATGGACGTGCAGCGCCACCACTTCGAGGTGCCCGCCGGTGGTGAGCACGCTGAGAAGCTGATCGGCCACCGCGGCAATGCCGGCGCAATCGAAAGCGAAGTCCGCGAGTACGCCGTCGGTAAATTCCTTCACCTTCTCCAGCAGATCTTCTTCCGCCGGGTTGACGATAAGATCAGCAACCCCCACTTCCGTGAGCTTCGCGCGGCGAATTTCGGAGGGCTCGGAAACGATGGTTTTCACGCCGTAGGCCTTGAGAACCGCGGCGGTGAGCAGCCCGATAGGTCCGGCCCCGCCCACCACGGCGACCTTGCCTGCAGCCTTCCCGAAAGCGGCGCCAGCGTGCGCGACCGCGTGATGGCCAACGGAGAGCGGTTCAATAAGAGCGGCCTGGTCCAGCGGAATATCACCAACGTTATGAACCCAGCGTTCTTCCACTACGATCTTCTCAGCCAGGCCACCGCCGCGCCCGGAAATTCCAATGAATCCCATCTTTTCGCAGAGGTTGTACATGCCCTTCTTACAGGCCGGGCATTCCCCGCACACCATAAAGGGTTCCACGGCAACGCGATCCCCGGCCTTCACCTTGGTCACACCCGCGCCGACTTCATCGACCACACCGGAAAATTCGTGACCGAAAACCACCGGAAGGGTTTCCCCGGAAAGGGGGTGCGGTTCATCGGCCGAGGGAGCCGGTGGCATGACTCCATCAAAATACAGATGCAGATCAGAGCCGCAAATACCGTTGTATGCCAGGGAAATCTTCACGGTTCCCGGCTGGAGTTCAGGTTCAGGAATATCCTCAAGCCGGACATCTTCCTTGCCGTAGTAGCGAATAGCCTTCATTCTTCCTCCTTTGTATGAGCACGCTTGCATAGCGCGCACGTGATACCCATCTACCTGCCGGGACGTTCCGGCACGCCCCTTGCATCCGCGGCCTTTCACGGAGGCGCCAGTGGACACCGTTCAGTGGCGTTGAAGATAAACGGCCGCGATACTCCGAAGGCGTGTAGTGAGCATCACATTCAGTGTGTCAGAGTGTGTGCACCCGCGCAATGCCTCGGACGCGAATATGCAGTAATTGCACGGCTAGCGAAATTACCGCGGCCTCCTGCCTATTACCAGCTTGCTCCCGTACGCTAGACACGTGAAAAGAACTCTTGCTGCTCTCGGCGCCGTGCTGCTTTTAGTCTCCGGGTGTGCCAATAATGCCCTGGTGCGTGGCGGCACCCCCGATACTTCCACCGGTGCGCTGCCGGAGTACCCGGCGCAGCTCGCCCGGTTCTATGAGCAGCGGGTGGAATGGAGCTCCTGCGGTAAAGATCAATGCGCTCGCGTCCAGGTTCCCATGAATTATGAGGATCCGGAGGGGGCGACCATCGAATTATCGATGCGTAAACAAGAGGCGAGCGGTAGCGCCGTCGGCTCTATTTTTATTAATCCTGGTGGCCCGGGTGGTTCGGGTCTTGATTTATTGCCCACGGCCTCGATTTCCCTGGGTGCGGATGTCGTCGAAAAATATAATGTCATTGGTTTTGATCCGCGCGGGGTGGGCGAGTCCACCCCGATTACCTGTTTCACGGATGCGGAATTGCAGCAGCTCGTGGATACTACCTACCCGGATTCTGATCCGGAGGCGGATGCTAAGCAAGCCGCGGATGCGCAGCGGGTGGCGCAGCGCTGCAAGGAGAAAAACGGTGAATACCTCAAGTATGTCGATACCCGTTCGGCGGCGCGGGATTTGGATGTGCTGCGCCACCTGGTAGGGGATCGTTCGCTCAACTACCTGGGCTACTCGTACGGCACGTTCCTCGGGGCGCAGTATGCGGATCTTTTCCCTGCTCAGGTAGGCCGCATGGTGCTCGACGGCGCCGTCGACACCACCCTGGGAACGGCCCGCCTCGCCACCGATCAAACGCGTGGTTTCGAAGAATCCGCGCGCCGTTTCGTGGAATGGTGCCAGCAGGAGCAAGGCTCACGGTGCCCGTTGAAAGGGAGCGTGGATGAAGGCATCGCGCATATGCGCAGTATTATCGACGCCGCAATCGCCACTCCCATCCCCACCGGGAACCCGAGTATGCCGCTCACGGGAGCTCAGGCCCTGTCAGCATTTACCATTCCGTTCTACAGCAAGATGCTGTGGCCGGTGCTGATGGAGGGTATTTCCGAGTTTGATAAGCAGAATAAGGGCACGGTTCTCCAGCTCATCGCCCTAACCGGGCAGAGCCGCGATCCGGGCGACGGGCATTTCCTGGATAATTCCACGGAGGCGAATTGGGCTATTAATTGTGCGGATTATCGGCC
This sequence comes from Actinotignum sanguinis, assembly GCF_030230305.1. Classification (NCBI taxonomy): domain Bacteria; kingdom Bacillati; phylum Actinomycetota; class Actinomycetes; order Actinomycetales; family Actinomycetaceae; genus Actinotignum; species Actinotignum sanguinis. The sequence continues at coordinate 132,886 of NZ_JASPCQ010000004.1, read as the reverse complement.
CGCCACGGATGCGGAGCTTGAGGAAGCTTCGCGGGCCACTAAGGGCGGCCCGTTGCTTGGGGATGCTTACGCGGGTTCGGATCTGTGCCAGGTGTGGCCGACCCAGGCGAAAGATAATCCGGGGCCCTTCCGTGCAGCCGGCGCGGCGCCCATTATCGTGATCGGCACGAAGTACGATCCGGCTACCCCGCAGGCGTGGGCGAAGTCGCTCGCTGAGGATTTGGAATCCGGCGTGCTGGTGACCTGGGAAGGTGATGGGCATACCGCCTTCGGGACCGCGGGGCGGTGTATTGACGATCCGATTCGGCAGTTTTACCTCACCGGGGCGGTTCCGGAAAATCTGAATTGCCCGGCGCGCTAGCGTGGTGATGATAGCCGGGGTAGGTGCGTATTATCGGCCTATCGTCCCAGGTCATCATGGAATTACTGCATATTTCACGATGTTACGGTGCCGTAGTGAAGTTGTACACATAAATAGGGAACGCAATTCTTTGCTCCCTTAGCAGCGGGGCGTTATGCTTGTATGTGCTGACGCGGCCGGGCTTGAATAGGCTTTCGAGCAGGGCTGATCGTCGAAAAACTTTATAGGCCTGAGCCGCCGGTTGTGGTGGTCGGTGTGCTCATCTGGGGATGTTGTAATCCCCATGTTGCTCCCCGAGGCGAGTTCATGTGACTCTCGCTCCGGGGAGCAACACTTTTCTTTCCGTTCCTTTACTTTTTGCGACGACGCCGCTCCTGCCGCAGGGCGGCCCCACCCCGCTCTCAACGTTCGCTAGCTCACGGTGTCCGGGTTTGCGTGCCAGCGCACCGGCCGGGTAGTATGCATCTGTTGCCTTGTGAACTGGCCGCGCGCGTGGCTAGCCGCAGGTAGCGTGCCACCTTAGCTCAGTCGGCAGAGCGATTCACTCGTAATGAATAGGTCGAGAGTTCGATTCTCTCAGGTGGCTCTGGATGTAAGATACATTTTATCTCCCTGCTTCGTGTTAGCTCGCAGTCGGGAAAGTAGCCCAGGCGGACTTTTTGGCATGGAGGGGCTTGTGGCTACGTTGCTTGAAGGTTTCCCGCCGACCGTTGTAGAGAGGGCTCATGCGAGATTTTGTAGCGATAGACTTCGAGACGGCCAACGAGCAGCGTTGTTCTGCATGTGCCGTGGGTTTAACACTTTTTGACAGTGATGGGAATCCTGCAGACAGTTACTATCAGCTGCTAAAACCGCACCCGGAAGTTGCTTATTTTAACCCGGTAAATGTATGGGTTCATGGCATTACCGAGGCTGATGTACTGGACGCGCCTCAATGGTCGCAAGTGTCGGATCAGGTTGCGACTTTCGTCGGTGATAGGCCAATTATTGCTCACAATATGGCCTTTGACGGGTACGTTCTTTCCGATTTGGTAGATCTCTATGGTACCAAGCCGATTTTGAATAGACGATTTTGTACTGCGCGGCTTGCCGGAAAGATTCTGGCAGGTAAGTTAGAACGAAAATCTCTTGATCAAGTTTTCGGCTATTACTTCCCGGATAAGTCTTTTGATCATCATCACGCTGGTTCAGACGCCCAAGCCGCGGGCATGATTTTCGCCAGGATGCAACAAGAATTCGGTTTCGAGAGACTTGAAGAATTATGCCCTCCAACCGGTGGCAACGGGAAGAATGGACGTGCTGGAGTGCTCGTTGATCAGCTCGTCCTTGATGATTTGCTAGAACGGTACGGAAAATCACGGGTCCTCGAAGGTGAACATGTGGCGTTCACGGGTACGTTGAGGCATGGGCAACGCGCTGCCGTGCAGCAACTTGTTTCGGCGGTAGGAGGTACTGCCGATAAAAACCTCACCAAGAAAACAACTTTGCTTGTTGTTGGAATTCCAAATCCCGGGGCTTGGACAGAAGGATCCTCGGCCTCGCGAAAGTTGCACAAAGCCAGGCAATTGCGTGAAAGCGGTTCGTCAATTGAGGTCGTTAGCGAAGATGAATTCTTCAATCGATTAGCTGAAGGTTAGTGAGACTATCCCGTTTCCAAATTGCCTTTGTTAACACGCCAGTTGTGCAAGTTGGACCGTTTTTGTTGTGCAAGTTGGACCGCGGGGGCGAGAAAGGGAGGGGAGACGGGAGCGGGCGGATTCCCGTGGCTCACTCCCGGAGCCAGCTACCCGACCCGCTAGCCACCCGCTAGCGCGTCTATAATTTTGCATCAGTAACGTTATCGAGAACTTGAACGGTATTCGGAACCGGGGAACCCACGGGAAGGCGCTAGTGATATGGCACGGGGCAAAGCGATTGAGCTGTTCTTGGTGGATGGCACGCCCGGCGGGATTATGACGGCAAGCATCGCGGACTGGACGGGCGTCGTCGTTTCTGCGCGCCGCGACCAGTTATCCGAGCTGCTGCGGCGCGAGGACGCCCACGGTAACGGCGTCTACCTCCTCCTCGGCGCGGATCCGGACGCCATCGATAACACCTGGTGTTACATCGGCAAAACCGAGAATTCTGGCGAGCGGCTACGCACCCACGACCAGCGCAAACCGCAGTGGAACCGAGTTGTCATCATCGGCAGCATGCAAAAATCCTTCAACGAAGGGCATTGGGGCTACCTGGAATCGCGCCTCGTCGATATTGCTCAGGCCGCCGAACGCTGCTCTATGCCCGATAACAAGCAGGTCCCGCGACTGCGCAAACTCTCAGAAGGTCAGCAGGCTTCGGCGGAATCTTTCCTCGATAATGTCAAGGTTATTCTCCCGATTCTCGGCGTGAATGTGCTGCGCTCACGCTCAACAATCGCCGCGACTCCCGCTCCGGAAACGCCCGCTTCCGCCTCGGCGCTTTTCCACCTGCGCCAAGCCAATAAAGGTGTCGATGCGACGATGCAGCTGGTTGACGGTGAGTATTTCGTTCTCAGAGGTTCGCGCGTCGTCGCTGAATGGCACCTGCGTGGCGCCTCCGAATCGACCTTGCGTTCCTACACGTCCTACGCCGCGCTGCATAAAAAGCTCGTCGATGATGGCTCCATAAAAATTTCCGAAGGCGCCGCGGTTCTCACGCGCGATATTGCTTTCGGTTCGCCCTCCACCGCGGCCGCGGTGATCCTGGGCCGCTCCTCGAATGGCCGGCGCGAATGGCTCGCTGATGACGGCCGCACTTTCGGTGAATGGGAAGCGGATAACGCGTAGAAAGGCACGGGGCGTGCTGTGATGGTACGACGACGCCACACCTCCCACCCGGCGGGTCCGCCCGACTATCACCGCAACCCTCCGGTTCGGCAACCCTCCGGTTGTGCAACCCACCTCGCGCGTTTCTACAAGTTTTCTGCCGGGTCGTACACCGATAGGAACTTCACGATTCGCTCATTCTTCGAGGTAAAGAAATCTTCCGGGGCGCCTTCGTACTGGATGTGGCCCGCGTCCAAGAAAACCACCTGGTCTGCCACGCGCCTCGTGAAATTCATATCATGGCTCACCACGATGAGGCCCTGCCCCTGGCTGGCCAGTTCGGAAAGAACGTTGGAAACCTCAGCGGCGAGCTCGGGATCCAGCGCGGAGGTTGGCTCGTCGCACAAAAGATATTTCGGACGCATGGCTAGCGCCCTGGCGATTGCTGCCCGCTGGGCCTGGCCGCCAGAAAGCTCCGCGGGATAAGCGTGCGTCTTCGCGCTGAGTCCAACTCGCTCGAGCAATGACTCGCTGTCGATGCGCGCGGCTTTCTGGTCTTTTCCGTGCAGCCGTGGGGCAAGTTCAACGTTGTCGCGCACGGTCAGGTGCGGGAATAGATGAAAGCCCTGGAATACCATGGCTGAGTGCGAACGGATTTCTTCTTTGTCCGCCTTCGTTACTTGTGCTGGGAAGGTCAGGGAAAAATCCTCAACTTTGATGTGCCCGGAATCGGGAACTTCGAGCAGGTTGAGCGTGCGCAGCAGCGTGGATTTACCGGAACCGGAGGGGCCCACGATCACAGTTGTTTTGCCGGGTGAAAAGGCCGCGGTTACGCCCGCTAAGGCGTGGGTATCCCTGCCGAAGGTTTTAGTTAGGTCTTTTATCTCAATCATTTTTCACCACGTACTTAGAGGTTTTCTTTTCCAGATATGCCTGCAGCCACGCCAGCAGCGTGCAGATGGCCAGGTAAATAGCTGCGACTTCAACGTAAAGTATCAAGGGCTCATAGACGCGCGCTGTTATCTGCTGGCCGATCTGGAACACATCGGAAATGGTGATGACGGAGGCCAGGGACGTTGATTTCACCAGGTTCACGAATTCGTTACTGATGGAGGGCAGCGCGATCCGCCAGATCTGCGGGCCAATGACGTGGCGAAGCGTCTGCCAATGCGTCAGACGCAACGTAGCGGCGGCCTCCCATTGGCCCGAGGGGATAGAGAGTTGCGCTCCGCGGATTCCCTCGGAGATATACGCGCCGGTGTTCAGCGAAAAGGTGATGATAGCGGCTAGCCAGGCCGAAAGCGTGATGCCGACCTTGGGCAGCCCGAAAAAGACGATGAAGAGCTGCACGAGAAGCGGGGTTCCGCGGAAAATCCACACATACAACCACGCTATGGCCCGAGCTATCCGACTCTTAGATAGCCTCAGCTGGGCAGTAATAATGCCCAAAACGAGCGCTATTGCGAAAGAAATCAGGGAAAGCGGAATCGTAACTTTTAACGTGGCCGCTAAGAGTTGCGGAAAAGACTCGAGCCACAGCGTGATCGTATTCATGACGTACCTTTTAGTTAGGCGAAATATCTTCGCCGATGTACTTCTCAAAGATCTTTGCGTAGGAGCCGTTGCTCAGGCCCTTGGCAATAGATTCGTTGAGTTTCTCCTTGAGTGGTTCAGAACCCTTGGCCAGCATGACCGAAATCTGCACCGGCTCGGCGCCGGGCACCTTGATGCCGTCCAGATCGGTCGCGGAGGTTTTCTTCAGGAAGTCAGAAACCGTCACGACGTCGTTAACCGTGCAGTCTGCCTGGCCGTTAATGACTAGCTGTGTTGATTTAGAGAAACCTTGGCTGGGCACGATATCGGCGCCAGCTGCGGCGGCAGTCTGGCCGTAGTCAGAAGACGGAGTCTGGGCGCACTTCTTGCCTTTAAGATCTTCCAGCTTGGTAATGCCGGAGCCCTTTTTAACCAGGATCTCTGAACGAGAAATAGCGTAAGGAGCGGTGAAATCATATTTCTTCCGGCGCTCCTCCGTCGGGTTGATGTTATTGATGACGATGTCATACTTGCCCGTGTCGAGGCCGGCAATGAGGGAATCCCATTTAGTCTCAACGAATTCGGGTTCAACGCCGAGGTCTTGGGCGATGAGCTGGGCGATCTCCACTTCAAAGCCCACCAGCTTGCCTGATTTGTCATGGTAGCCGTAGGGCACGAACGTGCCCTCGATGCCTACTTTGAGTTTTCCGGTTTCTTCGATCTGGGCCAGCGAGTCTTTCTTGGCTCCGCAACCGCTCAAGACGGTCACAGCGGCAAGTCCGGCAGCCAGCACCTTAAATATTTTCTTCATTGCGGTTCCCTTAATTGATGGTTTGGGTACTTGATGGTTCGGATATTTGATGGTTCGGTTACTTGACGGTTCCCTTAGTTGATATGTGATAGGGCATTTTCTAGGTCGGCTTTGAGATCGTTGACGTCCTCGATGCCAACAGAGAGGCGCAGCAGGCGGTCAGAGATTCCCGCCTTTTCGCGTTCTTCCGGGCTCAGATTTTCGTGGATCATGGTTGCCGGGTGGCAGATCAGGGTTTCCACGGAGCCCAAAGAAACCGCGAAGCGCATAAGCTTCAGATTCTTCGCGAAGGTATGGAAGTCGATGCCGTCAGCAAGTTCAAAGGCGAAAAGTGCGCCGTCGCCCTTCGACTGGAGGGTGTGAATCTCCTTTTCTTTGGGTGAATACCAGCCGGGTGCTAATACCCGCGACACGGACGGGTGATTCTCGAGGTAGTTCCGGAGGATTGTGGCATTTTCTTGCTGGCGTTCGAGCCTGATAACAAGCGTCTTTAGCCCGCGCAGAATCGAATAAGAATCGAAAGGCGAGAGGGGATTGCCGAGTGCCTTGGAGGCTATCTTCAGGCTGGAATACCATTCGTCGTCATTGGTCAGTATAAAACCGGCTAAGACATCGGAATGTCCGCCAAAATATTTCGTGCCCGAGTAAACGACGGCATCTGCGCCCAGTTCCAAGGGCCGTTGCAGGTATGCGGTTGAGAAGGTGTTATCAACTACGACCTTGGCATTTACTTTTTTAGCCAAAGATACGACATGGGAAATATCGGTAACCCGGAGGGTGGGGTTGGTGGGCGATTCCAGGAATATTATCGCGGTATCTGCGGGAACCTCCGTCAACTCATTGAAGTCGTCTACGAACTCGGCGGTTATCCCGCGGCGGGTGAAAAATTCGTCGACCAGTAGGAAAGTGCCTCCGTAAACTGACGAGGTAAGTAATACGCGGTCGCCTGTTGTCAGAGAGGAAAAGACCGTCGCGGTGGCGGCCATCCCGGTGGCAAAAGCCAGCGCGTGCTTAGCGTTTTCCACGTACGCAACCGCGGATTCAACAGAGCCGCGGGTCGGGTTGGAGCTGCGCTGATACCCGTACGGCCCCGCGGAGCCATCGGTGGGTTGCTCGAATGTGGATGCCAGATAAATAGGAGGTATGACAGCGCGGTATTGATCATCGGGGCGCGAGGCGGAGTAGTCGTTAACAACTCGGGTGGCAAAAGAATAGGGTTGAGGCATAGTTAATCCATTTTGGGTACGCGAAATTACGGATATTGCTATCCGAAAAATAAGGGGGAATTGTGCCCGCTGCGGGCGATGAGAATGTGCTAGCTGAAATTAGCAGGACATGCACATAGGCATACACATGCACATGCGGGTACCCATAGCCATGGAGGCGGATACGAATGTGACGGTGTTATTAGCCATGGTTGAAAGGATAACGGCAAACTGCGTGAGACGCAAACCGGGTGAGGAAAGTCCGTTCACGGCTTTCTGCCGCGTTGAGCTGCGGTAATACGACGACGCCGCGCCTGCCGCCCCGCGCGGGCGCCTGGCTATCACCGCAATTCCCGCGCTTCCCGCACCTCTTGCGCATCCCGCATCCATAGCTATACACTCGGTGACTAGCTGAACTAGTTACTGAGTGAGTAGTTGGTGGTGGGATGGAAGTTCAGTACGCATTCCTCGGTTTGCTTACCCGCGAACCGAGTTACGGCTACGAGTTAAAAAAGCTCTATGACCGCTATTTCGCCGGGGATAAGCCGATTTTGGCCGGCCAGGTATATGCCACCCTCGCGCGGCTGGCCCGCGATGCCAAGGTGACGCAGGTGGATGACCATGAAAGCTCCGGCGGCCCGAGCCGCACCCGCTACGCACTCACCACTACCGGGGAGCGCTCCTTACGCGAATGGCTGGCCACCCCGGAAGTCCCGGCGCTCGCGCTCCAGGAGGATCTCTATTTCAAAACGATTCTCGCGCTCCTCGTGACCGGGGATGCCTCCCGTTATCTCAAGGCACAGCGAGCTACCCACCAGCAGCGCATGCGTGAGCTCACCACCCGTAAGCAGGGCGCCCCGCTGGCTGAAAAACTTCTTCTCGATAGCGCCATTTTCCATATCGAGGCGGATCTGCGCTGGATCCAACTGACCTCCGCGCGTCTCGACCAGCTCGAGGAGGAGCTATGAGCGATAGTATTCTTTCCGCCCGGGATCTCAGGAAAAGCTACGGGAAAACGGCCGCGCTGCGCGGCGTGAGCCTGGAGATCCAGCGCGGGGAAATCCTGGCTATTATGGGGCCCTCCGGTTCGGGTAAATCAACTCTGCTTCACGCGCTGGCCGGTATCGAACTTCCCGATAGCGGTACGGTCTCCTACTTCGGCCGGGCCCTGGCGGGTGCCGCAAGTCTGCCGCGCGAACTCACCGCGCTGTCCGATAATGAACGCACTCGCTTGCGCCGCGAGGATTTCGGCTTCGTTTTCCAATTCAGCCAGCTCGTCCCGGAGCTCACCGCCCTGGATAATATCGCGGTGCCGCTTCTGCTGGGCGGTACCGCTAAGCGCACCGCCTACGCCACGGCGTATCACTGGCTCGAGCGCGTCGGTTTAGCGGACCACGCGAAGGCACTGCCTGGCGAAATGTCCGGTGGGGAAGCCCAGCGCATCGCCATCGCCCGGGCGCTGTGCCCCCGTCCCAGCATCCTTTTTGCCGACGAACCCACCGGCTCCCTCGATTCCCTCAATTCCGAATACGTGATGAGCGGCCTGGTGCACCTGGCCCGCGAACACACCATGACCGTCGTCCTCGTCACCCACGAACCAACCATCGCCGCCTACGCGGACCGCGAGGTCATCGTCCGCGACGGAATCCTGGAGGCCTAACCATGCACGTGGCCTGGATCGTGGTACGTCAATCCCTCGCCCAAACCAAGGGACGCCTCGCTCTTATTACCGGCGCGGTTGCTTTCGGAACCGTCCTCTTGCTCGCTTTCGCCGCTTTCACCCACGCGACTTTCGACCGCACCGCCGAATCGTGGCAGCAGGCCGTGGGTGATGCACCGTATGTTGAGGATGTGCCCGCAGCTGCGGCGTCGTCGCATATAAAAATGTATCGCCCCGGTATCGATGACCTTGCGGTGATCGGTGGGGCGCAGGTGGAGGTTCTGTATGTGGACGCGGCCGGGGTGAGCGATCCGGCGCAGCTGCACGGTATCACCTGGCCGGGGCGCGGCGAATATCTGCTGTCGCGCGGGACCCGCACCCTGCTGGAAACCAGCGCGAATCCCGCGGTGGCCGGCCGCTTCGGAACCACCGATCGGGGCACGCTGCCGCAAGAATTCACCAACGGTCCGGACGACCTCCTCGCCGTGGTGGGTGCAGATCTGAGCGAGGTGGGTGTTGCGCACAGCGTGGCCTCGTTCGAGCCGGCCGGGTCGAGTGGCAGCGACCCGAATTTCATCCTGCTCCTCATCGGCCTGGTCGTCCTGCTTTTCCCGGTGCTTTTCCTTATTTCTATTTCGGCGGCGCTCGGCAGCGCCCAGCGCGAACAGCGTTACGCCACGTTGCGCCTGGTGGGGGCCACCACGGCGCAGGTGCGCGGGATTCTCATCCTCGAGGCGCTGGTGGGAGCGGCGGTCGGGTATGTGCTGGGCGCGGCGCTTTTCGTGGTGGCGCGGCCGCTGCTCGCGGAGATTCCGCTGGCGCGGGGGCGCTATTGGGCGGAGTCCCTCGCGGTTACGCCGCTGGCGTACGCGCTCGTTGCGCTCGCGATTATTGTGATGGTGGTGGGGGCGAATCTGTGGGGGCTGCGGCGCATTGATGCCACGCCCCTGGGGGTGGTACGACGCCGCCGCGCACCCACCCGCCCCTCTCCGCTCAGTTTCGCCGGTATCGCGCTGGCCTGCGCGATCTTCGGCTATCTGTATGTCACCAGCGAAGCGGATAATGCCACGAACTCCGAACAAACGCTTTTCCTGGCGGCTGTGGTCATCATGATGTTTGGCCTGGTGGTGGCAGCGCGCTGGTTGATCTACGCGCTGGCTGGCCTGAGCGCGCGGTGGGCGCGGCGGGCTCCTATGATTATCGGCCAAAAATACGTGCGGGCGCATTCCGGGCGGATTGCCCGCTCGGTTTCCGGGGTGATCCTCGCGCTTTTCGCCGGTACCTTCTTTATTACGACGGTTTCCGAGGTGGATTTCCTGGGCGCGCAGGTTCCTACGGTGGCGGAGAAGATGCCGGCCACTACCGCGGTGCTGGCGAACCTCAGCCCGGAGCAGGCCGAAGCCGCGGCCCGGGCGATTCCCGCGAATGTCCCGGGCGCCCGAGCCCTTACGGTGCCCTATCTCGCGCGGTCCTGGGTGGTGCTTCCCTGCGACGGTGCCGAGCGGTACGTGGGACTCACGTGCCAGGGCAGTGGGGTAGTGGGCGTGAATTTTTGGGACTTGGCCGATGCGCCGGGCGCCGTCGTCGAAGCTCGTGATGCCACGCAATTGGCCGGAACCGTGCAAGAAGAGTACAGCGCGCATATTTCCGGGCAGGCCCGCGCGGTGCTGCTGTCCCTGCGCGAGCCGGGCGATATTGAAGCGGTGCGCACGATCCTCATGAATGCGCAGCTAGGCGAGCCGCGCGATATCTATGTGTTCGCCGGTGGGAGGGGTATCGCGGTGGCGGTGGACAAGACCGTGGAAACGATGACCTACCTCGTCTACGCCGGAATTGCGCTGACGTTTGCGGTGGCGATTGTATCGCTGCTGGTTTCTACGTACGCGGGGTTATTAGAACGACGCCGCTCTTTGCTGACCCTGCGCCTGAGCGGCATGCAGGTGCGCCAGCTGGCCGCCATGCTCGTGGTGGAGTCGGTGCTCCCGCTGGCTGTCATCGCCACGCTGACGACGGCCGCCGGTTTCGGCTCAGGCTGGCTGCTCATGGAGATGCGCTCGACCACCTTGGATGCCTCGTTCTCGCCTGTATTGCTGCTGGCCTTGCTGGCTGCGCTGGGCTTCTCCCTCCTCGCGGTCCTGGCACTCGTACCCGCGCTGCGCCGGGTCAGCGAGCCGGCCAATAACGCGCGGGAGTAGCGGGCTCGGCGCTGTAGGTATTTCCTGGCTGAGCCCTGCAAAGAGATCGTCACGCTAAGACGGCTTCTCGAATCAGCTCAGAGCGTGTCACGTTCCGCTCGTGTGCGCGGGCGTCACTAGCTTTAATTTCCTCGGGCGGGAGCTGTACTGCGCACGTATTACATACGTAGTACAGGTGTGAAAACACATACCGCCCTCTCTGGGAATGGTATGGCTCTTGAGAAAAGCGAAACTTCACCCTGCTCGCCTCAACGTCTCCTGCCAGCGGTGCGGGGGAGCCCCCGAAACTCCACGCCGCCTTCCTGAGTGCCCTTTGCCAGGCTGGCGCCGTCGTGAAAAAAATAACTTTGCGCACGGCGAAGAAGGGGACATGAGTCCCGCGAAGTTGTCTGACTTTTACTTTTCGGGCTGGGTCGCGCGCGCGAACCGCGATTTTCTGAGGAATTTTCAGGGCTTTTCAGCGTGTTTTCCGTGCGTAAAACCGCAGGTAACGGGCAGAAAGTCCCGGCTCTGCTCCCGCTTGTCTCGCGGCACGCCCGGTGCGAGCTGCGCTACAACGCAGGCATCTTTCATTCGCTAAAGTAAAGGCGCGAGCGACGATGGAGCCGGCAACCGGCATCACGGCTCGTACGGAAACGCGCATGGTTCGTCAAGAGCCGGCGTCGCTCCCGCACCGCGGGTCTCCCGCAGCGCGGGGCGCGCTATATGCCGAAGGTGACACAGGCGCGGATCCATTGGGAGAAAGCGAACTATGGCTACCACTCAGCAAACTGGTGACCGCACCAACGTTGGTGACATGATCGATCGCTTGGCATCGCAGGCAATATCCGCCCTCGAAGAATTCGATGCCTTCGATCAAGAAAAGATTAATGCGATTGTGCACGCGATGGCCCTTGCCGGGGTTGATCAGCACATGGTGCTCGCCAAGGCCGCCATTGAGGAAACAGGCCGCGGCCTCTACGAAGATAAGTGCGTCAAGAATCTTTTCGCCACGGAATATATTTGGAATTCCATCAAGTATGACCGCACTGTGGGCATTATCCGGCAGGATAAGCAGAAGGGCATTATCGAGATCGCTGAGCCCGTGGGCGTGATTGCCGGGGTGACGCCGGTGACCAACCCGACATCCACCACGATGTTTAAGTGCATTATCTCCATCATGACCCGCAACCCGATTATTTTTGCGTTCCACCCCAGCGCGCAAAAGTCCTCGGCGCTCGCCGCGCAGGTCATGCTGGACGCCGCGATTGCCGCCGGCGCCCCCGAACACTGCATCCAGTGGATCGAAACTCCCTCCCTGGAAGCCACGAAGACCCTGCTCAACCACGATTCCATCTCCCTGGCCCTGGCCACCGGGGGTGCGGGCATGGTGGCCTCCGCCTACTCCACCGGCAAGCCGGCCCTGGGCGTGGGCCCGGGTAACGCCCCGGTGTACGTGCACAAGACCGCCAAGGTCAAGCGCACCGTCAACGACCTCATCCTCTCGAAGACTTTTGATAACGGCATGATCTGCGCCTCCGAGCAGTCCCTCGTGATCGATGCCTCGATCCGCGAGGAGCTCCTGGCCGAATTTGAGCGCATGGGTTGCCATATTGTCACGCCGGAAGAGAAGAAAGCCCTGGCCAAGTTCATGGTCAAGGAAGATGGCACGATCAGTGCCGACGTCGTCGGTATGAACGCGGACCGCATCGCGGAAGGTGCCGGCATTGACGTTCCCACCGGAACGAAGATCCTCCTCGTTGAGCTCGAGGGTCTCGGTCCCGAGGAACCCTTCTCGCGCGAAAAGCTGTGCCCGGTGCTCGGCTACACCACCGTGGAAAGCGATGCCGAAGGCTTCGACGTGGCCGAAAAGCTGCTGCGCTTCGGCGGTCTGGGCCACACCGCGGTCATCCACACGGAAGATAAGGACGTGGCGCGCGAATACGGCCTGCGCATGAAGGCCTGCCGCATTATCGTTAACGCTCCTTCCGCTCTGGGTGGCATCGGTGACGTCTACAACGGCCTCATCCCGTCCATGACGCTCGGCTGTGGCTCTTACGGGCGGAATTCCGTTTCGCATAACGTCAGCGCTACCGATCTCATTAATGTCAAGCGAATCGCGGAAAGGCGTAACAATATGCAGTGGTTCAAGGTTCCGCCGAAGACGTACTTCGAGCGGTACTCCACGCAGTACCTGCAGAAGATGCCCGCGATTTCGCGTGTCTTTATCGTCACCGACCCGGGCATGGTTATGAACGGCTACGTGGATGTTATTATCGATCACCTCAAGGCCCGCCGGGACGACGTCGCCTGGAACATTTTCCAGGACGTGGAACCCAACCCCTCCTCGACCACGGTGTTCCGCGGGGCGAAACTCATGGAAGAATTCCAGCCCGATTGCATTATCGCCCTGGGCGGCGGTTCTCCCATGGACGCCGCGAAGGCCATGTGGCTCTTCTACGAACACCCCGAATCCTCGTACTTCGGCATGAAGCAGAAGTTCATGGATATCCGCAAGCGCACCTACCGCTTCCCGAAGCTGGGGCGCAAGGCGCAGTTCGTGGCCATCCCGACCACGTCCGGTACCGGTTCGGAATGTACGCCGTTCGCGGTTATTACCGACGCCGAAACCCACGTCAAGTACCCCTTCGCCGATTACGCGATTACCCCGAACGTGGCGATTGTGGACGCGCAGTACGTGGACTCGGTGCCCGCCCGCACCGCGGCCGATTCGGGTATGGACGCGCTTACGCACGCCATCGAATCCTATGTCTCCACGATGGCCAGCGATTACACCCGCGGCCTGTCCATCCGCGCCGCCCAGCTCATCTTCGCTAACCTGCGCAAGTCCGTGCTGGAAGGCGATATGGAAGCCAAGGAAAAAGTGCACAACGCTTCGGCTATGGCCGGTATGGCCTTCGCCAATGCGTTCCTGGGCATTGTCCACTCGCTGTCGCACAAGGTTGGCGGTGAATTCGATATTGCGCACGGTCGCACCAACGCGATCTTCCTGCCGCATGTTATTCGCTACAACGCCACCAAGCCGTACAAGCACTCCATCTTCCCGGCCTACGAGCACTACCGCGCCGACGAAGACCTCGCGGAATTCGCGAGCTACATGGGCTTCCCGGCTTCGACCACCGAAGAGGGCGTGCAGTCCCTCATCGACGAGGTCACCAAGCTCGCCGAGGATCTCGGTATTGAGATGAGCCTCAAGGCGAACGGGGTGACCTGGGAAGCTCTCGAGCCCAAGCTTGACTGGCTGGCCGACCGCGCCCTCGAGGACCAGTGCACTCCGGCCAACCCGAAGGCCCCGCTCGTTTCCGAGCTGCGCACCCTCATCATCGATGCCTTCGAAGGCGAAGTCGGCTACACTGCCTCGCGCGGTGTGGACGTGCTCGCTGACCTCGGCACCGGTGAGGCGGCCCGTCGCAAGGCCGCGAAGGTGCGCAAGGGTGAGTCCAGCCGGCCCTCTGCCTCGCAATCGGCCACGAACGCCCAGGTAGAGATCTACGATCACAAGGCCAAGGCCAGCCTCGAGCACGCCGAAGCCGATCAGGATGATCCCGCCGTTGAAGAACTCGTTGATACCCAGCTTGAGAGCGGCTCTTCCGCGAAGGCGTCCGCGAAGGGCGCCAAGGCTGAGAAGAAGAACGACGGCGCAGCTGAGGGCGCGGCGAACTAATCCGACAAAGCCAGCCTGGCAGGTGGCGGGCGTCGGGGACACGCAGTCCGGCGCCCGCCGCGCTGGGCCTCAAGGCTCGCCTCCGGCGGGTTTCCATCGGTAGAGTGGGTAAGGTGAAGAAGAAACTACTGACTGTGGCGGGAGCGCTGCTGTGCTCGCTAGCCCTGGCCTCATGTTCCTCATCCCCTTCGGATAACCCCAGTTCCGATCCGAGCTCCTCGGGTCCCGGATCCTGCTCGGTGGAATCGAACGCGCCGGGCTGCTAATCGGCTATCAAGCCGCTGGTGGCCCGGTCCGCGCGCGGCCGGCAGCGATGCCGGGCGCGGGCGCCGTCGTTCCCCTTTAAGTTCCTGGCAAAGAGCGTGGTAAGCCGCGCCGTGACATGAAAGAATAACGATATGACCTACACACTGGTATTGCTCCGCCACGGCGAGAGCGATTGGAACGCAAAGAACCTGTTCACCGGTTGGGTTGATGTGCCGCTCTCGGAGAAGGGGCGTGCGGAAGCCGCTCACGGCGGCAAGCTCCTCAAGGAGAGCAACATCCTCCCCGACCTCCTCTTCACCTCGCTGCTCCGGCGCGCGATCACCACGGCGAATATCGCCCTGGATGAATGTGATCGCCACTGGATCCCGGTGCAGCGGTCCTGGCACCTGAACGAACGCCACTACGGCGCGCTGCAGGGCAAGAACAAGAAGGAAATCCGCGACGAATACGGCGAAGAGCAGTTCATGCAGTGGCGCCGCTCCTATGATGTTCCGCCGCCGGCCATTGAGCTCGGTTCGGAATGGTCGCAGGATCAGGATCCTCGCTACGCCGGTGAGCCGATCCCGCGCTCGGAATGCCTCAAGGATGTGCTCGCGCGCGCGCTGCCCTACTGGGAATCCGATATCGTTCCCGCTATCAAGACCGGCAAAACGGTCATGATCGCGGCGCACGGCAACTCGCTGCGCGGCATCGTCAAGTACCTTGATGACATCTCCGATGATGACATCGTGGGCGTGAACATCCCCACCGGCATTCCGCTGGTGTACGAGCTTGATGAGGAAACCCTCAAGCCCGTCAAGAAGGGTGGTACCTACCTCGATCCCGAAGCGCAGAAGAAGATCGCGGAAGTTGCCAACCAGGGCAAGTAATTCGCATTCTCTAGCGCTAAGTTAGAGGGCTAAGAGTCAAGCAGGGCTCCGGTTATACCGGGGCCCTGCTGCTTGTTAACCACGGGCGCGCTGTGTGGCGGGGTTGCGGGCGCGCTGTGTGGCGGGGTTGCGGGCACGCTGTGGGGAAGCCCGCGGGCGCCCTAGCCATACTGCTCAGGGCCATGGAAGCTCCGGGTGCCCGCCAGCACGGCCCGGCTATGAACTCAGTCACGGCTTCGCGGCCGGGACTTGTCCAAGCTCGCCCCACCCCCTACCATTGAGCTGGTAATGATAACGGTTATCGTTACGGCTTATGGGCGGCTCGGCCGCTGCCTGTGAAGCGCCCGGTCACATGCCGAGCGCAGCGCCGCCAGCCGGCGGCCTGGATTCACGTATCCGGAGGTGTGTGTCCGAGCATGATGAAGCTGCTACCCGCCGTCGCGTCCATCCTCGCGATGGTCTGCCCCGCCGGTATCCCTTCCGGTGGGAGTCAGGAAGCGCTGGCGGGTAGTGTTTCGGCCGCGGGAGTGAGGACCCGCGCCGAAACTGGCGATCGGAACTCCGATGCGCCACGGGTAGTCGCCTCCACTCCGATACTCGCGGACCTCGCCCAGAACGTTCTGGGCGAGCGGGGTGAGGTGACCTCCCTTGTGCCGCCCGGGGCGGACCCGCATTCTTTTGAACCGTCACTGCGGTCATTGCGGGAACTGGCCCGGGCGGACATCGTCTTCTCCAACCAATTGCTGCTGGAGGACCAAGCGCTGCTCGCCACCATGGATGCTACCAGGCGCCCCGGCGTGAAGAACGTCGGTTTGGGTGAGGCGGCCGTCGCATACGGCGCGCGCCATATTGCACTTGTGGAGGACGCGGCGCTCAGCACCGTGTGGCTCGGTTTCCGAGCCGGGGCACCGGTTGCGCCCCAGTCGCAGGAGGGGAACGACGCCGCACCGTCCACTCCCACCACCTCCGCTCCCATTGTTTCGCTGCGCGCGCTCTCGGTTACCGGCCCGGGCACCCTCGCCGCTTTCACCACCGGAACGTTCGGGCAGCCCAAGGTCTATATCGATTCCTCGCGTGACGAACTCGGGCACGTGGATCTTCCGGCCCAGGCCCATACCCATATGTCCTGGGCTTTTTCCGCCCCCGGTGTCTACGAATTGCGCATGCGCGCCGAAGTGCAGGAAAACGGGCAGAGCCGCAGCCTCGGGGAAGGAACAGTGGTCTTTGCGGTCGGGGTGGACCCGGCCACAACCGGGCGTAGCCGCGTGATCGACGCCGGCCACGTGGATATCACCATGGCCGATAGCGGCGCCATTACCCTGCGCGGGGAAATCGAATCGGCCCGCACCACCGAGGTATCCCCGGACAGCGCGGTCATCGCGGTCCCGCACACCGTAGCCACCCATATTCCCGGTGATCCCGCCTGGCGTTTCCTGGGGCGAGCCGGGGATACCAGCTGGGTATTGGCCCAGGCGGTTCTGGGGGAACACGTGCACGGCGATGTTGATCCGCACCTCTGGCTGGATGCCTCCAATGCCGTCGCTTACGTGGAAACCATCGCCGCCGAGCTCAGCGCCCTGGATCCCGCCGGCGCCCCGACGTACGCGGCGAATGCGCAAGCCTATATCGCCAGATTGCAGGGGCTGGATGAGTGGCTGCGCGGCGTCGTCGCCTCGATCCCGGCGCGGCAGCGCAAGCTCGTGACCGCGCACGACGGCTTCGGCTATCTGGCCCGCGCTTACGGCCTGGACACGGTCGGTTTCGTCACCCCGAATCCGGCGCTGGAACCCTCCGCGCGCCAGCTCGCCAATCTCACCCACACGCTCATGGACCTGCGTGTTCCCGCTGTTTTCGGGGAACCGACCACGGCGTCGCACGCCGGAGAGCTGCGGGCGGTGGCGAGTGCGGCGGGCGTGGCGGTCTGCCAGCTCTATTCTGATTCTTTCGACGGCGCTGCCACCACCTACGAAGCCATGATGATTGCCAATGGCCGCGCCCTGAAAAACTGCCTCGACCCGGGCGCACTGCCGGCCTGGCCTCCCGATTACGAGGTGCCGCGTTTGCCCCTGGCAACCGCTGCCGATCAGCTTCCTGCCACCGAAACCACGAAGGACAACTCATGACTCGATTTGCCAACGTCCGCTCTGTTTGCGCGCGCAGTCTCGCCGCGCTGGTTGTAGCTGCGCTCAGCTGTGCCCTGGTGCTGACGCTGCCCGCGCGCGCTTTCGCCCATCCGGACCCGGCACCCACCGCGCCCGGCTCCAGCACGGCCGTTGACCCGGCCCTCACCCAAACGGTGAGCGGGGATGAACAGCTGGCCCCGGCCGGCACCCCGGTGGAGATCAGCTCCGGTCACGTGGATATGGGCCCGCGCCTGACGGATGCCGGTTGGGATTTCCTGGTGCGCGATGATTCGGGTGCCGCGCCGGTATGGCGTTCCGTGGATGACGTGGTCTTCCGGGTGGGGGAGGCGGCCCGCATGGAGGTGCCCGCCACCGATGCTTACTCCTTTATTCATGCCTCCGGCCCCGCCTACGTGATTCCGCAGCAGCAGCTCGCTGACGTGGTGTGGTTGGGCTGGAATACCCAGGATCCCGGCGTGGTCAGCCGCGTCAACGGGGATGTGGCCCTCACCTACGGCGGGCACGCCGGTGAAGGCCAGTTCACCGCTTTCGTCGATTCGGGGAACTTCTCCGGACCCACCCTGCTGTGGAATTCCGAAGTGGCCACCTCGCAGCCGGTCCACGTTTCCCTCAATACCCACACCCACGCCAATTGGGTCTTCACCCAGCCCGGCGTACACCTGGTGCGCCTGACGGTATCCGCACAGCTCACGGACGGTACCCAGGTGGAGAAAACCGTGACCTTGCGTTTCGCGGTGGGGGCGAATACTTCTGCCGACGCCGCCCGCGCGGCCCAGTGGCCCAGCGGCAGCGATGGTGCAGCTGCCACCGGCTCGGCCGCGGATAACGCCCGGGCGGGGCAATCCGGCGGCGGTCAATCCGGTACGGCGCAAGCGGGCGCGAACGGTGCCCAGAACCCCGCTGGCGGCGAAGCGGAGATCCCGCTGCGCTGGGTTGTTATCGGCTGCGCCGGTGCTGTGATTCTCATTGCCGCCGGCTTTATCGGGGCGCGTGCTTCACGCCGCCGCCACCAGGCCGCCGCGCTCGCGGCCCGTACCCAGACCCGCGATAGCGCGGAAGGGGAGGAATCGTGCCGGCATTAACGGTCCGTGACCTGGCGGTTGTCCTCGGGGGAGTGCGGGTGCTCCGCGATGTCAATCTCGAGGTGGCAGCCGGTGAACTCGTTGGCCTCATCGGCCCGAACGGCGCCGGGAAAACCACCCTCATGCGCAGCATTATGGGGCTGCTCACGCCGGCAGCGGGCACGATTGAGGTGCGCGGGGAGCGGGTCCGGCCCGGCCGCCCGCACCGTGCCATCGGCTACGTGCCGCAGTCGCGCGCAACCCAATGGGGTTACCCCATGAGCGTGGAAGAACTGGTGGCCACCGGCCTCGAACGCCGCGGGCTGCTCGCCCGCACCCGCCTCGGGCGGAACGCGTGGGAAAAGGTCTATGCCGCGCTCGATAGGGTCGATTTATTCGAGATGCGGCGTCGGCCCATCGGGCAGCTTTCCGGCGGGCAGCAACAGCGTATCCTCATCGCGCGCGCCCTCGTGCGCGACCCGGCCATCCTCCTCCTGGACGAGCCCTTCACCGGACTCGACCACCCCACCCAAGATTCCCTGGCCGATCTTTTCCTCTCGCTGCGCGCCGGCGGGGCCGGAATTATTATGTCCACCCACGACCTCACCCAGGCCGTCGATATTTCCACCCGGGTGGCCCTCCTCAATCGCACAATTATCGCGGCCGGTCCGCCCGCCGATATCCTCCGCGCCGACCTGTGGATGGAAACCTTCCAAGTGCGGGCTTCCTCGCCGCTGCTGCGCGTCCTCGGAATGGTGAAAGCATGAGTTTCTTCGATTTTCTAGCCGATTTATCCAATCCGGTGCTCGGCTTCCTCCCGCGCGCGCTCCTCGTTGCCATGCTCTCCGCGGTCGTGTGCGGGGCGGTGGGCGTACACGTGGTCCTGCGCGGCATGTCCTTCCTAGGAGATGCCCTCGCCCATGCCGTTTTCCCCGGTATCGTCATCGCTTTCGCGCTCCAGGGTTCCATTCTGGTGGGCGGAGCGGTCGCGGGCGGCGTCGTCGCCCTTCTTATCGCGCTCGCCTCGCAAAACCGCAACCTGCGCGAAGACTCGATCATCGGCATCTTTATGGCCGCGGCTTTCGCTTTCGGTGTGGCGCTCATCGCGCGCATCCCCGGCTATACCGGGTCCCTCGAATCTTTCCTTTTCGGTTCGCTCACCGGCGTGGATAGCTCCGACGTGCTCACGTCCGCCATCGTGGCCGCGGCCGTGCTTCTTTTCCTCGCCGTGCTCCACCCGGCGCTGCTCTCCGTGAGCGTAGACCGCGATTTCGCGCGCGCCACCGGCACCCGCGTCCTGCTCGTGGACGTGTGCCTCTACCTCACCGTGGCGCTCGCGGTGGTCATTTCCGTACAGTCCATCGGCAATATTCTGGTGCTGGCGCTGCTCGTCACCCCGGCCGCCACCGCCCGCCTGCTGACCGACCGGGTGGGCACGATGATGCTGCTCGCCCCGCTCCTCGGGTGCGCCAGCGCTTTCGTGGGGGTGTGGCTTTCCTGGGCGGCGGATATCCCGGCGGGCGCGGCTATCGTGCTGGTCACGACGGCGCTTTTCGCCCTCGTGTGGTTGAGTGTTCCGGTGCGCGGGAAACTGGTACGGGCCCGCACTGCACGCGGTAGCGACCGCGCGTAGTACAGGCCCGTACGACGCCGCCGCGGCCAGCCGGCCGCCTGCCTAGCTGGCACGCGATCCTGGCCGGAGCGGCGGTAGTACTGTATTAATCTTCCATATCCCCGGCGGAGAAACCTGCGGGGAAATCGCCACCGAGCATTTCTTCTTCGGTGCCCGGGGTGGATTCCACATCCACGCGCAAGCCGGTGACCAGGAAGTGCATGCGGCGCGCCACGGTGACCCCGTGATCCCCGTAGCGTTCCAGGAAACGGCCCAGCAGCACCACGTCCACGATTTCCTGGTGGCTCATGCCGTTATCTTCGTCGAGAACCAGCTGGAAGGACTGGCGGTGCAGATCGTCAAGAACTTCATCGCGTTCGTCAATCTCGTCGGCGATGGCAAGATCCTGCTTGCGCACGAGCTCTTCCACCTGGCGGCCCACTCGCACGGCCTCATCGGCCATGCGTACGAGCAGGTCATAGCCGGGGCCGCCCACCACGCGTTCGGGGAAACGCCCGCGCGCGATATAGGCAACGTGCCGGGCCAGATCACCCATGCGCTCCAGGGTAATGGCGATGCGCATGGCGGTCACCACGGTCCGCAAATCCGAGGCAACCGGCGCCTGGCGCGCCAGCAGCGAAATAGCCATATCTTCAATCTGACGCTGCAGCTCATCAATATTCGCATCGGCATCGATAACCGATTCCGCCAGGGCTAGGTTGGCGTTCCGCAGCGAATCTGCGGCGTGTTCCATCGCCCGAGCGGCGCTGCGAGCCTGCTTGGCAAGCGTTTCCTCGAGCGTCTTCATTTCGTTGCGGAATTCTTGACGCATTAAAGCTCCTCATTTCTGTGCGCCCGCGGGCGCGTTTGTAGCGCACGGCGGCGCACCACAGGTCTTATTTCAGCAGTATGGGGTTAACACTAGCGGCATATTCCGTAAACAGTAGGTAAATAGCGGGTTTTCGGGGCCGTCGGGCGTGCCAGGCCGCGCTCGGACAGGCTAGTCTGGAACCATGGTTGAAGGAATCGCCGTGCTTGCCGCGGTCTGCGGGGGGATCGCCGTGGGCATTATCGCCTCCCTGGCTTTCGCCTATTCGCAGCGTTCGCTGCGCCCATTGCGGGTGACCGCGCCGGTAGAGCCGGTGGAGGATGCCGTGAAAGTCCTCGAGGCGATTCCGCAATTCTTTGTGCTGGTGTCCGCCCTTGACGTGGTGGAACGGGCCTCTACCCAAGCGTATAGTTTCGGGCTGGTGCGCGATGATCGCCTGGTGCGCCCGGAGTTCATCCAACTGGTAGCGCGGGTGCGCGATACCGGGGAGGTGCTCTCCCGCCCGCTCTCCATTAAACGATCCACGCTGAAAAATCAGAGCGATACCCGCCTGATGGTCTACGCCGCGCCGCTGTCCGGCGGGCGGGTGCTCGTGCTTTTCGAGGATAATACCGAGAAGCTCAAACTGGAAGAAACCCGGCGCGATTTCGTGGCGAATGTTTCCCATGAATTAAAGACCCCGGTGGGGGCAATTTCTTTGCTGGTGGAAACCCTGGAAAGCGCGGCGGATGATCCGCAAGCGGTCCGGCATTTCACCGCCCAGCTAGATACCGAAGTGGTGCGCTTGCGCGGCCTGGTGCAGGATATTATCGAGCTTTCGCGCCTCCAAGAAGGTAATGCCCTCACCACCACGGAACTTGTTGATGTGGATGCGGTGGTGGCCGAATCGGTGGCCCGCATGGATGTGGAAGCCGCTAATCGCGGGGTGAAAATTGTGAGCGGCGGGCAGCCGGGCCTCACGGTTTACGGCGATAGGCGCATGCTCGCCACCGCGATCCGCAATCTGCTGGATAATGCGGTGCGCTATACCCGGCCGCACGGGCGGGTCTCGGTAGCAACATCGCTGGCGGATGGGCAGGTGCTTATTTCCGTCGTCGACCAAGGAGAGGGAATTGACGCGGCGCAACGCGAACGTATTTTTGAGCGTTTCTACCGCGGGGATGCGGCCCGGGATCGTAATTCCGGCGGCTCCGGGATCGGCCTCGCCATCGTCAAACATGTGGTGCAAGACCACGGCGGGCGCATCAAATTATGGAGCAAGGTAGGCCAGGGCTCCACCTTCACCATCTGCCTACCCGAACCCTATATTCCCGAGGCGGCTCCCACCCCTGAAACTAATGCGCTTGAGCATTCGGAGAGGAAGTAACAAAACACCATGACCACGATTCTTGTTGTTGATGACGAACCTACCTACCGTGACACCCTCGCATTCAACCTGGGCCGGGACGGTTACGAGGTGGTCACCGCCGCGGATGGCACCGCGGCCCTGGAACAATTCCGGGTGGCGCGCCCCGATGTGGTGCTTCTTGATCTCATGCTTCCGGGCATGTCCGGCGAGGAAGTGTGCCGCCGGATTCGAGCCACCTCGGATGTGCCCATCATTATGCTCACCGCCAAGGATTCCGAAATCGATAAGGTGGTCGGTTTGGAGGTAGGGGCGGATGACTATGTCACCAAGCCTTATTCCTACCGGGAACTGGTGGCGCGGGTGCGGGCGGTGCTGCGCCGGGCGAGTACCGGGGCCGCGGACGACGTGGACGAAGACGTGCTGCGCGTGGGCCGGGTAGAAATGGATACCGATAAGCACGAAGTGTACGTGGGCGGAGAACTCATCAGCATGCCGCTGCGGGAATTCGAGCTGCTTGAACTCTTCTTGCGTAATCCGGATCGGGTGCTTACCCGCCCCCAGATTCTTGACCGTATCTGGGGTTTGGATTATATGGGTGATACCAAGACCCTGGATGTGCACGTCAAGCGGATTCGCTCGAAGATTGAGGTGGATCCTTCCGCGCCCACCGCGCTGGTTACGGTGCGTGGGCTCGGTTATAAGCTGGTTTCTGAATAGCGAAGCTGTGGCCCGCACCGCAGCCCTTTGTGGCTTGCAGCGCAAAAAAGATCAGAGACTACACCGTCAATGGTAAAATGTCTATCGGATATGCGCATATTGCGCGAACGCGCAGCGGAGAAAGGGTTCTGATTCAATGCCGTTCAAGGTCGGAGAAACCGTTATTTACCCGCATCACGGGGCAGCGGAAATTACTGATATTTCGGACAAGATTATCAGGGGTGAAAAGCGCACCTACCTCACGCTTAACGTCATGCAGGGCGATATGGTCATTCAGGTTCCGGCCGAATCCATCGAGGAAGTTGGGGTCCGCGATGTCTCCAACGAAGATCAGCTTGAAGTGGTGTTCCGGGTTCTGCGCGAACAGGATGTGGAAGAACCTTCCAATTGGAGCCGGCGTTTCAAGGCGAATACCGAAAAGCTCACCTCGGGAGATGTTAATAAGGTAGCCGAAGTGGTGCGTGACCTCACGCGCCGGGATACGGATCGTCACCTCTCGGCGGGGGAGAAGCGGATGCTCCAGCGCGCCCGCCAGATCCTCTGCTCGGAAATTGCCCTCGCCCGCGAATTGAGCGAAGAAGAAGCCGGTGAGCTCCTTGATGAGATCCTGGCCGAAGGTAACGAAGGCCGGGAACCCAGCTCGGAAGAAGGCGGCGCGGCATCCACCTCATCCAACTAAAGAGCGGGGCCTCGTGCCCAGATACACGTGATTGAAGCGGCCTCGGGAATTTCCCGGGCCGCTTCATTCATGGTGGTACGACGCCGCGCCACCCTCGGCCAGCTGCGACTCAGTCCATCACCGCCGGCCGGCGCGCAGCGAACCGTAGAAGGCAGCCAGCCCCACCGCGAGCACCGCGATAATCCCGAGGATGCCGTAGTGGGCCGCGGCATCTCCGCTTACCCCGGCCAGCGCACCGAAGCTCATAATCGCAGCTGAATACAGCGCCGGGGTGAGGAAAGAAACCGCGCGGCCGGTGGTGGCATAGAGGCCGAAAAGCTCGCCGCTATTCTCGCGGCCGGCGCGGCGCGCCAGGTAGGTACGCGAAGAACTCTGGACCGGCCCCACGAAAATGCACAGGAGGGAGCCAAAGACCCAGAAGAGGGATTTGCCGGCGTCGTGCATCAAGAACAATACGCAGCCGCACGCGATCATAAGAGTGAGCGACATGAAAATAACGCGGCGCGCGCCGATAATATCTTCCAACCACCCGAAAGCGATGGTCGCAACCCCCGCGATCACGTTCGCCGCGATGCCGAAAATCATGACTTCCCCAGGAGTGAAACCGAAAACGCGGGCCGCGAGCACCCCGCCGAAAGCGAAGACACCGGCCAGGCCGTCGCGGTAAATAGCGGAAGAAATCAGGAACCAGAACGTGGAGCGATCCGCGCGCCACAGCCGCGCGATGGAGCGGAAAATAGCTCGGTAGGCGGCGATGATGCCGCGGGATTGTTCCCCGCGCGGGGATTCATCGCGGGAGAGCACCATGAGCGGGGCGGAAAAAATCAGCGTCCACAGCGCGCAGGCGATCATGCAGACGCGAATATTCATGCCGTTCGCGCTCGTCACTCCGAACCAGCCGGTATCCGGGCTGATGAAGCCAATAAAGAGGATGAGGAGGAGCACGATGCCGCCCACGTATCCCATGCCCCAGCCGAAACCGGAGATGCGCCCCAGGGTGGCCGGTGTGGAAATATCGGTGACCATCGCGTTGTAGACCACCGAGCCAATTTCGAAAACGATATTGCCGACGGCCAGCAGCACCACCCCGAGCCACAGGTAGGAAGGCGACGGCGCCACAAAGAACAGCAGCGCCATGCACACAATGGTGACGAGGGTGGTGAGGGTGAGGAGGGAGTTTTTCTTCCCCGAACGGTCCGCCCATTGCCCCACCGCCGGGGCGATAAGTGCCACGAGCAGCCCGGCGAGTGCCAAGCCCCAGCCGATGAGCGCATTGGCCTGGTTCCCGAAGAACTTTTCGTTGGAAAGATACGGGGTGAAAACGAAGGTGGTCACGACGGCGTTGAAAGCGGCCGAACCCCAGTCCCACAGCGCCCAGGGGAGAACCCGGCGGTTGAAAAGAACGGAACGCGCGGGTGTGCTAGCGCTCGGCGCGGCAGATGCACCGGCCTGCGGGGCGGCCGGCGGCGTGCTGGCGCTCGGCGGCGCGGCAGAAGTGTTATGCATGGCTTCATCGTAGGCGAGGAGGGTAACGGGGCGTTGAACGGCACTGCCCGGCGGGCGGGGAGCGGGTAAACTGGCCACGTGAGCTTCAAGATCTATGATTCGTCCGTCCGTGCCGTCCGGGATTTCGTTCCCCTGGAACCCGGGAAGGTCAGCGTGTACCTGTGCGGCGCCACGGTGCAGGGGTCCCCGCATATCGGGCATATTCGCTCCGCGCTGGCTTTCGATGTGCTGGTGCGGTGGTTGCGCCGCTGCGGCAATGAGGTGCGTCTGGTGCGCAACGTCACCGATATTGACGATAAGATCCTCGATAAATCCGCGCAGGCCGGTGCTCCGTGGTGGGCCTGGGCCTACCGTTTCGAAAAGGAATTCAGCGCCGCCTACCGTACCCTCGGGGTGCTCGATCCCACCTATGAGCCGCGGGCTACCGGGCATGTTCCGCAGATGATCACGCTTATCCAGGAAATTATTGACGCGGGCCACGCCTATGTGGGCAAGCCCGGCAATGTGTATTTCGACGTCGCATCGCTGCCCGATTACGGTTCCCTCACCCGCCAGAAGCTCGAAAATATGGTGGTGGATGAGGAAGGTGGGGAAGCCGATAAGCGCAATCCTCATGATTTCGCGCTGTGGAAGGCACCTAAGCCGGGCGAACCGGAAAGCGCCGCCTGGGATACCCCGTGGGGGCGCGGGCGGCCGGGGTGGCACCTGGAGTGCACCGCCATGTCTACCCACTACTTGGGTAAGGAATTTGATATTCACGGTGGCGGCATCGATTTGCGTTTCCCGCACCACGAAAATGAGCAGGCGCAGGCGCACGCGGCGGGGCGGAATTTCGCGCGGTACTGGATGCATAACGCCTGGGTGACCATTAATGGCGAAAAAATAAGTAAGTCGCTGGGGAATGTCGTCTCGTTGGAGGATGTTACCGCGCAGGTATCCCCGGCGGTGGTGCGTTTCGCGCTGGGAACGGTCCACTACCGCTCCACCGTGGACTACTCGCCGCAAAACCTGGCGGAAGCCGGGGCAGTATGGGAACGCCTGGCCGGATTCGTGGAACGCTCGGTTGCCGCCACTGAAGAAGTACCGGCGGAAGAAATCGCGGCGGTGGGTCCGGCGGATCTACCCGAAGCATTCGTACGGGCCCTCGATGACGATCTTAATGTTTCGAGCGGGCTGGCCGCGATCCATGATGAGGTACGCCGCGGGAACGCCGCGCTTGCGGAGCGGGATAGCTCCGGCGTGCGCGCCGCCCAGGTGCGGGTGCGGGCCATGCTTGATGTGCTCGGGCTTGATCCCCTGGCTGCCCCCTGGCGTAATTCCACCGGGGCGGATAAAGCAACCGCGCGGGCGCTGGGCGCCGTCGTCGATACTATGCTGAAGGAACGCGCGGCCGCGCGCGCCGCGAAAGACTGGGCCCGGGCCGATGCGCTGCGCGATGCGTTGCACGCGGCCGGCATCGCCGTGGAAGATTCGGTGGACGGAGCCCACTGGCACTTGGACAACGCGCAAGAATCCGCCACCGGCGCGGAAAATTCCGCCACCAACGTAGAAGAATCCGCCACCGGCGCGGAAGAAAAGTAGGAGAAATATGGGAGACGGACGCACCCGGCGCCCCAAGGGCAAGAAGCGCGCCACGGTCGGCTCGGGCGGGAATAACCGCCGGCGCCTGGAGGGCAAGGGCCCCACCCCGAAAGCGGAGGAACGGGTCTACCACAAGGCGTATAAAGAAAAGCAGGTGCGTGATGCCCGCAAGGCGCAAGCGGAGGCACGCGAGCGTTCCAGCATGAAGCTGCGCCGCGATTTGCATACCGCGCCCGGGCACGAACTGATTTGCGGGCGCAATCCGGTGCGCGAAGCGGTCCGGGCTGGCGTGCCCCTGACCAGGGTCTTTATGCAGACCTCCGCAGTGGGTGATGAACGCCTGGCCGAGCTGGTGGCGCAGGCAACCGCGCTGGGTGCGCCGCTCGTGGAAGTTTCCCACGGCGAGCTCGACCGGATGACGGAGAACGCCGTGCACCAGGGCGTGGCCATTGAAGTGCCGCCCTACGAGTACGCGGATGCAATTGAAGAGGCACGCGCGGCTCTGGAGCGCCACGAAGCGGGCGGGCCACTGCCGCTTTTCGTGGCCCTTGATTCGGTGACCGACCCGCATAATCTGGGGGCGGTGCTGCGCAGCGCGGCGGCTTTCAATGCGGACGCGGTTATCGTGCCGGAGCGGCGCGCGGCCGGCGTGAATGCTACGGTGTGGAAAGTTTCCGCCGGGGCGGTGTCCATTGTGCCGACCGCGCGGGTGACGAATCTGGCGGCCACGCTCGATGAACTGAAGAAAATGGGATATTTCGTGGTCGGTTTGGACGGCGGCGGCTCCACCACGGTGGAGAACCTCAGCCTGGCCGATACCCCGCTGGTGCTGGTGACCGGCTCGGAGGGGCGCGGGCTGGCGCGGCTGATTCGCGATAAATGCGATGTGATTGCCTCGATTCCTATCGCCGCGCGTATGGAGTCGCTCAACGCTGCGGTCGCCACGGGAATTTCGCTCTACCAGGTCGATCGGATCCGGGCACGGATGAACGGAGGGGACAATGTATCAGTGGAGGCCGGTTCGCGGTGAGGTGCAGCGGCTCGACCAGAGCCTGACCAGCCCCGCCCAGCTGGAAGATTTCTTCGCGCGCGAAGGTGTGGTGGTCCGCGGGGATCACGACGGCGATATTTTCCGTTTTGAGATCGCGGTGACCGGGAAACGGCGCCGCGTGGCCACGATCCGGAGCGTGTTGGAGGCGGGTGCCGCCGCGGAGTCCGGAGCCGGGCTTGCGGGTGCCGCGGGCGAGGAGGATGCGGAGAGCGCGCCCACTCAGGAGGAACCGGAGGCGGGCGCGGAGGCGGAGGAGCCCGGGATTGTGCCCGGCCTCAACCTCGTGGATTTCGCTCAAAAAATGGATCATGAGCTGCGCAAAATCCACATTGAAGTGGATGGTTACGTCGTGTACCCGAATATTGATTTGGGTGAGGTGGATGTGACCGAAGCGGATCTCGCCTATGCGGATGCTCATCTTCACAACGACGACGCCGCCGCTGCCGCGGCGGATCCGGCCGCGGGGGAAACCGGCGAGAATGCGCCGGTCTCTGATTCCCCGCTGCTGCCCGGAGACGAAGGCAAAATCCCCACCATGCACAACGGTCCCATGGTCGCCATTTCCGATGTGCCTTTCGCGCGAGTGCCGGGCTTGGCGGCGCGGATCAAAAAGCCGGTGGCGGTTTTGGAACACGGGAACGCCAATGTGATGGTGACAGATGTCCCCCTGGCCCGCGATGCGGAGATCGGGCGGCGGCCCGGTTTCGTCATCGTGCTATCCACCGCGGGGGCGGCGCCGAGCTGGCGCAACCCTGTTCTGGTCATCCGGCAGAACTCCGGGATTACCTACTGGAAATGGCTTGATACCCTCCAGGATCTCCCGCACGTGGAGGCCAATAGCGCCGCCGCGGCTTTTTCCCGGGAAGAACTCGGCGCGGGTGCGCGGGTGCGGCGTATCCTCGATGATTTCCCCGAGGTAGATGCTGGGGATCTGACCGAGGCGCTTACCGCTCCGGTATCGGAAGCGGTGCCGCGTTTCCTCGAGGTACTGGGCCTGCCGGCAGCGGTGGGCGAAGTGCTGCGCGGGGAGCGGGAAGTCGCGGATATTCCGGTGGCTACCGTTTTCACGCCGCAGGCTTTCCCGGAGCGCATGAAAGCATCCCTGGCGTATGAGGTATCCGGCTACGGTTCCGCCCCGGCCGGGATGTGGAAAGTATATCGGCGTCTCTACCTGGATCATCCGCGCCTGCTGGAGATTATTTCGTCGGCGCAGGCCGGACTGGGCTTGGCGATGGTTATCGCCGGGGCGCGGCGCTGGAATAAACGCGGGTATCGTGCGCTGACCATCGCGGGCGGGGCACTGGGCGCGAATGCCCTGGTGCGCATTCTTACCACCCAGTGGCTCAACGCCGCCCTAGAGGCCGAAGGTCTCAACCCGGGCCTCGCCACACAAGCACCCGAACCGTCCGAGGAGGATCCGCATGAGTGAGAATACCCAGGTAGAAGGCTTCCTCGAAGCTTTTTGGGTCCGTGCTGTGACGCGCGGGAGAATCAACCCGCTCGAAGTCATCACGGGCGGCGAATCGATTTCCGCTTTCCGGCCGCCAGCTTGTAGCTTCGGGCTCACCGCGGCGGAAGCCACGGAGATCGCGGAGCTCATCGTGGCGGGGAAGAAAACTGCGACGTCGAGCTGGGCGGATAGCTACCGCGCCGAAGAGGTGCCGCTTCCCGAAAAAGGCGATTTAGCGATTGTGCTGGATGGGGCGGAGCGCCCGCGTGCCCTTATCCGCACCGATAGCGTGGAAGTCATGCCCTTCGCGGAGGTGGGCGCGGATATCGCGCTGGCCGAAGGGGAAGGAGATGGCAGCTTAGAGAGCTGGCGCGCTGCCCACGCGGAGTTTTTCCGAACGGAAGCGGCAGCCATCGGGCTGGAATTCAATCCGGCGGGTGATGTGGTGGTGGAGCGCTTCACCGTGCTGTACTCGGACCGCGATGATCACCTCGGGCCGGGCGCGGTGGCCGGAAAATAACGCGGCGCGCGCAAACTAGCCTCGCGCAAAGCACACGCCGGCCGTGAGCCCTGCGGGAGCTGTGCGGGAGCCATGCGGGGAACCTAAAAGCGTGCCGCCTACTTCCGCGCTTCGCTGACCGGCACGCAGCTTTCCGGGGAGGTGAGTTGCCCGTCGGTGAGCTGGGCGGCCGCATCTTCCGGGCTGCGCAGCGCATCGAATTTCTCACCCAGGATCACCGTGACCGTTTGGCCCGTGGTGTCATTAGAGAACCCCACCACCGAATCAGGAATGTACGTGGCTAGGGTATAGGCCGCAGCCAGGCCATCGGGGCCGGCCTGCACAATAGCACCGTATTTATCTACACCGGCTGGCCAGTTCGCCGTCGTTCCTACGGTGACCCCCATTTCCGCGAGGTTATGCGCAACTTCCGCCGCAAGTCCGCTCGAGGACGTGGAGTTATACACATTCGCGTTAATTTTCGAGAGCTCCAGCGGGGCGGTGGGAGCGCTCAGGCAGGGGATGGTGACCTCATCGGGATCCGGATCGGCGGCGAATTCCTTATTGAGCGGGGAAGGGATAATGCCGAGCCAGATGAGCAGGCAAAGGGCAAAAACAATCGCGAGCGCCCCGGACACGATGCTGAACACCACGGTCTGGCGCTGCTGGATCTTACGACGGTAGGCCTCGCGGGGCCCAAGATGCTGCTGGGTCACGGGTTTAACGCTAGTTCACCGGCCCCAAAAAAGCAGCTGCGCGCGCTGGGAGATAGCCCGCATTGCCGTGCGCGTGAGTGTGGTGGCGCAGGTGCCGGCACGCGGCGGCTAAGTGGTGCAGGTGCGCTGGCTGCTCGGGTGTATGCTCATGCAGGCATTGTGACACATCCCATCTCTCCTCGTTTACGTAGTGTTTACCTAGTTTTTGAGCGGTAGCGGCGTCGTCGCCCCTGTGAAGCGAGCCGCGCGGGACTTGCGGTGCCCGCAAAAAGCCATACACTAATTCAGGTTCAAACGAGTGTGGACGGGCCGGTCGCCACGCGGTACCCCGGTCGCCACTGCGAGATTGCGAACCCATTCCTTCTGATGCGCGGGTAAGCCCGCGCGAAGAGCAACGAGGAGAGCATTCATGGCACAAGTATGGAAACTTCACGGCGACGGTGTGCGCATCGCGCCGGGTGAGGTGGTTCAACCGGACGAACGGCTGGGGTGGCCAGCCACAATCGGCATTGGAATGCAGCACGTTGTTGCAATGTTTGGCGCAACGTTCCTCGTTCCCCTACTAACGGGTTTCGATCCTTCGACGACATTGTTCTTCACGGGATGCGGAACCCTTCTTTTTATCCTTATTACCGCCGGAAAATTGCCCAGTTACCTGGGCTCTTCTTTTGCCCTCATCGCGCCCATCGGTGCGGTGACCGGCTACACCCAGGGCGGCGGCCCCATTGATTCGCACGGGATGGCGCTCGCGCAGGGTGGCATTATTTCGACGGGCGCGGCCCTGCTGGTGGTCGGCCTCATCGTCATGGTTTTCGGTGCGGGGTGGATCGATAAGCTCATGCCCCCGGTGGTGACCGGTACGATCGTGGCGCTTATCGGCTTCAACCTGGCGCCCGCGGCCTGGAATAACGTCAAGGCGGCGCCGGTGACGGCGGTCGTCACTATCGTGGCGGTGCTCGCGGTGACGGTGCTCTTCAAGGGCATTATCGGGCGCCTATCCATCCTTATCGGCGTCATTATCGGCTATGTGTGCGCCTGCATCCGCGGCGAAGTGGACTTCAGCGCGATTGGCGATGCCAGCTGGGTGGGTATCCCCACCTTCCACGCCCCGGCTTTCGACGTGTCCACCCTCGGGTTGTTCGTACCGGTGGTGCTGGTGCTTATTGCGGAGAACGTGGGCCACGTGAAATCGGTGTCCGCGATGACCGGGCGTAATCTGGACGGCGTGACCGGCCGCGCCCTGTTCGCTGACGGCCTGTCCACCGTTTTCGCCGGTGCCGGCGGGGGATCGGGTACCACAACGTACGCGGAAAACATCGGCGTGATGGCCGCGACCCGCGTCTACTCGACCGCGGCCTACATCGTTGCGGCGGTGACTGCCCTGCTGCTGTCCATGTTCCCGAAGTTCGGTGTGGTTGTTGCGACGATTGCTCCCGGGGTGCTCGGCGGGGCGGCCACGATTCTTTACGGCATGATCGGGATGCTCGGGGTGCGTATCTGGGTGCAGAATCGCGTGGACTTCTCCGACCCGGTCAATCTCAATACCGCCGCGGTGGCGATGGTGGTTGCGATCGCGAACTACACCTGGGCGGTGGGGGATATGGTCTTTGAGGGGATCGCGCTTGGTTCCTTCGGTGCCATTATCATCTACCACTGCATGCGCGCGGTATCGCGCCTGCGCGGTACGTCCCTCGAACCGGCGACGCCGGCCTCGGCCCCGGCAGGTACCGAAGTTGTGGAAGGTCACCTGGAGCGGTCCTGGGATGTGCAGCCTGATGGCAAGCTCGCGCGCACGCCGGCGAGCCAGCGGGTGCAGAGCGCACCGG
Organism: Actinotignum sanguinis; assembly: GCF_030230305.1. NCBI lineage: Bacteria > Bacillati > Actinomycetota > Actinomycetes > Actinomycetales > Actinomycetaceae > Actinotignum > Actinotignum sanguinis. The sequence goes on along the minus strand of NZ_JASPCQ010000004.1, from coordinate 100,519 downwards.
AGCTTGCGGATCTCGTGGAAATTGCGGGGCTTGCGGAAGGTACGAGCGGTGCCCGCGGTCCGGAGGCTGCGGATAGCGCGCGCGGCACGGACGTTTCGCGCGATGCTTCGCATGGCGCTTCGCACGGCGCGGACGGTACGCACGCTAGCAACTAGTAGCAGCATGGTGTAGCACGACGGCGCAGCTACGCGCCCTGGACTTTGCCACATAAGGTACGGGCCGGGGTGGGAGCTGGGTCGGCCTCAATAAATAAATGGATGCACGCGGGGCGGGAAGCTGAAGAAGTTTCCCACCCCGCGGTGCTTATGCCGTGACGGCTGTGACGGCTGGTCTGAGAGTGAGGCTAAAACCGCTATTTTCGACGTGCCCCAAGTTCCCCAATTTCGACGTACCCCACAAGTTCCCCACGAGTCACACGCGTCCTTGCGGGGGTGCTATGTGTTGTCAGAGCTGTACTGCATTTGTCGTACACGCGCAGTACACCTCGGAAAAACAACCCTTGCCCCGCTGGTGGCCGGGTAGGCCGGAGTGTTTAGCGACTTGACACACTGGTGTTTAGTTACTAAATTCATGGGCGCGAAGGCAAGAGAAATCAACAAACGCATCGAGCGAGCAGGGGGCGAGTGTGTCCGGCAAGAAGGCTCACATCGCCGCTACAAGCTCACGCGCGACGGATGAACCGTTTTCGCAACCGTTCCACACCACGGAAGTCACGACATTCGTATCGGAACCCTGAAAACTATCGAAAAACAACTCGCTCCAATGCTTGGGAAAGGATGGCTCACAACATGAGAACCTATCGCGTTACCGTAACCCGCGAAGAAAGCGACTGGCTTGGGCAGTGTGCTGAATATCCCGAAGCGGTAGACTTTGCCCCCACTCTCAAAAAACTGTGCAAAGGAATGGTGGACGCAATCGTTCTTGCTGCAGATTTACCCAGCGGAGCTAAATTTAATATCCAGTTGGAAGCGGGGGAAGGCCTAAGTCCGGAGCTCAACGTGGCGTTCGCAATCGCGAACAGGCGCCTTGAGCTCCGAGCTGAACAGGCGCGTCTGCAAGAAGCGACTTTGCATTCCATACATGTTTTGCGGGAGGAAGGGTACTCTACGCGGGACATTGCGTCGGCTCTCGGCATTACTGCGGGGCGTGTGAGCCAGCTTGCCGCCTAGCTGGGGTGATAGATAAAAGTAAGTACCCGCTCCGAAAAATCGGAGCGGGCACTTCACATCCGCGGAGGATGGGGGATTCGAACCCCCGAGGGCTTGCACCCAACACGCTTTCCAAGCGTGCGCCATAGGCCACTAGGCGAATCCTCCAGGGCAGTTTTAAACTGCCTGTACAGCTTAGCGTAGATTCGGCCGTGAGCACCACTCAGCTCAATGAGGTGATGCCCACGTTATTCGATTGCCGATTATTCTGTTGCCAAGTTGCTCAGCACGTGCGCGCCGGGTAGCTGCGCGAGCAGCGCCCCCGGCACCACGAGCTTCGAGCGGCGCAGTCCCGAGCCTATTAGGGCAGTGCCCGCAGCCACTCGCGCATCAATAAGGAGATTCCATGCCTGCGGAACTCCAACCGGGGAAATTCCGCCGTACTCCATACCAGAAGCTTCCACCGCTAGTTCGGTGGGCCAGAATGAAGCCTTACGAACGTTGAGGAACTTCTTCACCACGTGATTCACATCCGCGCGGGTAGTTGCCCGCACCACGCAGGCGGCCACCCGTTCCTCACCTTCACGCTTACCAGCCACCAGCACGCAATTGCACGACACCGCCAAATCCAGGCCGTAATGCTCCGTCATAGGTTCGGTATCCGCGAACTCCGGGTCAATCTCTGTGACCAGGGCCTGCGCTGCCAGCTCAGGATGGCGCTGCGCAACAGCCTGCAATCCCTGTGCCACCGGCGTGGCCAATAGATCCAGATTCTCCAGAGCCGGCTGCCAGGGAAGGTCACCGAGCAGCGCCCGATCCACGTTCGTGCTGTAGGAAACTTCGGGTACGGATTCACTCATGCACATACTCCTTGATTTTGGGGCTAGTTCTCCTTCGGGGTGACGGGCCCGAGCACCAGGCCTGCCCACGAACCGTGCAGGGATTCCTGGTCGGAAGGCTGGAAAAGCCCGGCCAGCACATCGCGGTAGAGCCGCGAAAGCTCATGGCCCGCGTAGTACGAGCTTCCCCCGCAGGCGCGGATGCATTCTTCCACGGTGCGCAGCGACGCTTCTGCCGCCACATTCTTGGCCGCGGAGAAACGCGGGTACTCATCCGCCCCGCCCAGCTCCCCGCTGTCAATATGTGCAGCCAGTTCACGCAGCTGCGGACCCACCGCGTTCATTGTGAGCGCGGCTTCCGCGATACGCCAGCGAATATCAGGATCATTTGCGTAAACATCGTTGTGGAGAACCGAGCGGCGCTTCTTGACATGCTCAACGGCAACCTCAATGGCGCGTTCGCCAATGCCCTGATAGGTAGCCCCGAGGAGGATCTCAAAATTGGAGAAGATGCCGTAGACCACCGGTTCCTTATTCGGGCCCGGCGCCACGATCCCCAACACGTTTTCATCGCGAAGTAGCGCGCCATCCAAAACCGTGGAATTGGATTGGGTGGCCCGCATCCCGAGGGTGTTCCAATCATCCTTGATGGCGAAGCCGCCGTCGCCCCGTTCAACCAGGCCGAAAACGTCACGCACTCCGGAATCATCCTTGAGCGCGCCGAAAGTCATGAGGTAATCCCACGCCGGCGCGAGGGACGTGAAAACTTTGGTGCCGTACAGCCGGTACCCTGCCTCATCACGTTCGGCCCGGGTGAGCGAACCGAAAAGCACCAGGTCATTACCCGGCTCAGAAATACCGAAAGCGAAGAGCTTACCGGCCGCGGCTTCACGCAGGATCTTTTCCCCGGCCGTAACGCCGTTGCGCACCAGGTGGCGGCCGAGCCCCACAATGATCTGGTGCATATTAATTCCCAGCGCGGTGGCGGGGGCGTACTTCGCCAAACGGGTTTGTTCCGCGCAGATCTCCACCAGGCTCAAGCCGGCTCCGCCGTATTCCTTGGGGACAAAAGCGCCGTAGTAGCCAGCCTGCTTCAAATCTTCGTAGTCTTCACGCGGGAATTCATTGGCGGCATCCACCGCCGCCGCCCGCGAGCGCAGTGTTTCCAATAGATCTTCGGTAAGGAAAGCCATTGATTCTCCCTGTTGTTGTGGACGACGGCGATACTCCCGCCACCGCGGGGATCGCCCACTCACGCTAGAGAGTGTACCGCGGGCCTCCGACACAAAAAATGGTGAAAACGAAGCCGGGCCATCTCCCCGTGTTTTGCATTCTTCGCGAACTCGTTTAGACTGGCACCTGACTCCCCACGTGGCGTCATCTTGCAAAACTCCCCCAGGGCCGGAAGGCAGCAAGGGTATGCGGGCTCTGGCGGGTGCGTGGGGCGTCTTGTATCCACAGATTTTTCACGCGGATGATTCGTGTCGTAGGTACCCCGTAGACTGATACTCGTGAGCATGGCATTGTATCGGCGGTATCGCCCGGAACGTTTTCAAGATGTTATCGGCCAGGAGCAGGTAACTCGTCCCCTCATGGCTGCGTTGCGCGGGGAGCGGACCGTGCATGCCTATCTCTTCTCCGGCCCGCGCGGGTGCGGTAAAACCACCTCGGCTCGCATCCTGGCCCGCTGCTTGAATTGCGCGCAGGCTCCCACGGATACGCCGTGCGGAGAATGCGCCTCGTGCCGGGAACTCGCGGGGGATGGCCCCGGCTCCCTGGACGTGGTGGAAATGGACGCGGCCAGCCACGGCGGGGTGGATGATGCCCGTGACCTGGTTGAACGCGCGGCTTTTGCCCCCAGCCGGGATCGCTACAAGATTTTCATTATTGACGAAGCCCATATGGTCACCACCCAGGGCTTCAATGCCCTGCTCAAGCTCGTGGAAGAACCCCCGGCTCATATCAAGTTCATTTTCGCTACCACGGAGCCGGAAAAAGTCATCGGCACTATTCGCTCGCGTACCCACCACTATCCCTTCCGCCTGGTGTCACCGGCGCGAATGGAGGAATACCTCTCGCAGATCTGCGCAGAAGAAGGGATTACCCCGGAACCGGGGGTGCTCGGCTTGGTGGTGCGGGCGGGCGGCGGCTCGGTGCGGGATTCTCTCTCGGTTCTGGATCAGCTCATGGGCGGTTCGGAAACATCCACGCTGTCTTATTCTCAGGCGGTTGCGTTGCTGGGCTACACGGATAGTGGCCTGCTGGATCGCGCGGTCAACGCTATTGCGGAAAGTTCTGGGAGTCAGCTTTTCGGCGTCGTCGAAGAACTTATCGGTGCCGGGCATGAACCGCGCCGTTTCGTGGAAGATCTGCTCCAGCGCCTGCGCGATGTGATCGTCATCGATTTGGCGGGGGAAGCTGCGGCGGATGCTTTGGGCGAATTGCCGCAGGATCAGCTTGCCACCATGCGCGCCCAGGCGCAGGCCTTGGGGGCGGCGCGTGCCACCGAAAGCGCCGAGCGTGCGAACGAGGCCCTCTCCGCGATGGTCGGCGCTACGTCGCCGCGTTTGCAGCTGGAGTTGCTCTGCGCTCGGCTTCTGCTTCCAGCCAGTGCTGCTCCGTCGCCTTCGGAGGCGGCTCCCGGTAGTGCGGGGCGGGAAAATAGCGGGGTGCGCTCGGGTGCCCCAGCTAGCGGGACCGCGCGGAAATCACCGCAGGAAATCGCGCGCGAAAAGGCGCGGGCGGCAGCAGCCGCGGCCGCAGCGCAGCGCGGGGCACCGGTGGCGCCAGGGTCTCCTAGCGTTCCGCCTGCGTCCGCACAACAGTCCGGTGCTTCCGTTTCGGTGCAGAACGACGCCGCAGCCCCCGCCCAGCCCGCTCCTCAACAAGCTACGGAATCGCCCGCGCCGCCAGCCGCGGATCGGCCGGTGCAAGAACCGGGCGAGCCTTCGGCTCAGCAGCCCGTGCAGGCACCTGCTTCGCAGCCGGTCCAGAAGCCCGATAGGAGCGCTGAGCAAGCTGCCACTCCTGAAGTATCGGGACCGGATCATGCCGCGGAACTCACGGCCGCGTGGGCGGAAGTCACCTCCTCCGGGCGTTTCGCCCAAGCTATTTTCTCCGGGCCTACCCGGGTACTCGGTTCGCAGGGAAACCAGGTTGCCCTGGAATTCACTTCGGAGAAAGTCCTCGGAGCCTTGCAGGATCCGCGCAATGTGGAGCGCCTGAGCGCGCACCTGTCACATTTCACCTCGGTTCCTGTTACCGTGCGGGTCGTTCCCGCGGCGGCAAAGCAGGCCGATGCCGCGGGGCAGCCGGGCGGTGCGGCAGCTGCGGAGAATCCCCAGTCCGCGGCGGTAGCTCTTCGGCCTCACCCGGGTGTTTCTGACGGCGGTGGTGCCCACCCAAAAGCTAATGCCGCCACCGCGGCGGCCGCTCCCGTTTCCGCAGGCGCTGGCGCTGCATCGGCGCGGCCGGGAACTGCCAACAGCGCTGGTGGAGCAGCTAGGGATAGCAGGGATGATGAGTGGCCCGAACCCGAAGAACTTTCCGATCCGGATGACGCGGAAGATTACCCGCCCAGCCGGCACAGTGTTGCGCCCCGTTCGGCTAGTTCTGGCGCGGTCAGCTCCGGCGGGGCTGGTGTGGAAACGAGCCGTCCTGGGGCAGGCAATGCCGGCGTAGCTAGTTCCGGCGGGGAGATTCCTTTCTACCTTCAAAACATGCCCATGCCGCAACCCTTCGCCGGCCCGGGAGATACGTCCGGGCAGCTGGCTGCACATGAACATGCGCAAGATTTCCATATCCCGCGCCCGCCGCAGCGTACCCAGGATGTCCCTACCTATGACGCGCGGGAGCACCTGCGGCAGCTCCGCCACGGCAGTGCAGGCGGTAACGCGCCCGCAGGAAGTGCATCTTTTGGTGGCGGACTCACCGCGCCGGCTAGCGCCGCACCCGCAAACAACACCGGCGGGGGTAGCGTGGCCGGTGCGAACGGCCTGAACAGTGCGAATGGTTCAAATAACCAGCATCATGCCGCCTCGCAGCCGGGGGTGGGGTATTCTACTGAAGAGGATGATGTCTCCTTAGACGATCCCACAATCGAGCAGAGCAATGTTGTCGGGCTGCACGTTGTGGTTGAGATGCTCTCGGGAACCATTGTTGAAGAAATTGATACCGCGCAAGGAGGAATGTAGTGGCGGGGGTGTATGATGGCGCCGTGCAGGAGCTCATTGATGAGCTCGGGCGTCTGCCGGGCATCGGCCCGAAGAGCGCCCAACGCATTGCCTTCTACCTCCTCGAACAAGAAGAACCCGAGGTGCGGGCGCTCGCGGAAGCCATGCTCCGAGTCAAGGAACGCGTCCACTTCTGCCAGATCTGCGGCAACGTGACCGAAACCGATATCTGTTCACTATGCTCAGATACCCGGCGCAGTGATTCCGTGATCTGCGTTGTTGAAGAAGCCAAAGACATTATGGTCATCGAACGCACCCGCGAATACCGCGGGCGCTACCATGTTCTAGGCGGATCCATTAACCCCATCCAGGGTATCGGCCCGGAAGATCTGCGCATCCGCGAACTGCTCACCCGCCTCCAAGATGGCCGTGTCACCGAAGTCATTATCGCCACTGACCCCAATATTGAAGGCGATGCCACCGCGGCCTACCTCATTCGCCTCCTCACTCCCATCGGTATCGCGCTTTCCCGCCTCGCCTCCGGACTCCCCGTGGGCGGAGACCTCGAATACGCCGACGAAATTACACTCTCGCGTGCTTTCGAAGGCCGCACCCGCATTACCAGCGGCATAACCGCGAACACCGCCACGGGTGCCACCGGCACCACACTGGAAACCGCCGGCACTGGCGCGAACACCACGGACACACCCGGCACAGGCACAACAGATACGGGACGAATGCCCTCGGTGGTTCCGGGCACCACGCCTTCCGCACCAGTCGCGGAAACGCACGGCGAGCACGACTAAGCAGCTCAGCTCCGGGATCACCATAAAGCCCAGCGCTCAGCCCGAATGCGGCATCACATCAGGCAGCCGATCAGGAGAACAATCTCACCTGAAAATATCGGAAAGCTCCGCAGGCGGCTACGCGCTTCCAGTTACCATTAGTACGTCTCGGAAAAATAGGAGTTAATGTGGCACTCATCGTGCAGAAGTTCGGGGGATCCTCGGTCGCAGATCCTGCCGGGCTCAGACGAGTGGCGAAACGAATTGCCCAGACCAGCAAGGCCGGAAACAAAGTCGTCGTCGTGGTTTCCGCCATGGGAGACACCACCGATAATCTCTTGGACCTCGCCCACAACGTTACCGATAACCCGCCCGCGCGGGAACTCGATATTCTTCTGACCGCGGGGGAACGCATTTCCATGGCCCTGCTCGCCATGGCCGTCAATGACGAAGGCGTCGTCGCCCGCGCATTCACCGGCCAGCAAGCCGGCCTCCACACCGATGCCCGCTACGGCAATGCCTCTATTACCGGGATCGTTCCCGAACGCATTTTCCGGACCGTGCAAGACGGTGCCGTCGCCATTATTGCCGGATTCCAAGGCGTGAACGACACCAATGATGTCACCACCCTCGGGCGGGGCGGATCCGATACCACCGCCGTGGCTTTCGCCGCCGCCCTCGGCGCCGACGTATGCGAAATCTACACGGATGTGGATGGGGTGCTCTCCGCGGATCCCCGCATCGTCCCCGCGGCCAGCCAACGCCGCGAACTCAGCTACGAAGAAACGTTAGAATTAGCGGCACACGGAGCGAAAGTGCTCCATTTGCGGGCGGTGGAATTCGCCCGGAAATTCAATGTGGCCTTGCACGTACGATCATCATTCTCCGAGAACGAAGGGACGTGGATAGTGGAAGAAACCGCGAAACAGGGCGGATACGAAGACGCCGTCGTCGTCGGAGTGGCACACGACCGCAACCAGGGGAAAATTTCGGTCACCGGTGTCCCTAACCTTCCCGGATCCGCCGCGAAAATCTTTTCCTGCGTGGCCGAAGCGGACTGCAATATTGACATGATCGTGCAGAACACCGCGCTTACCCGCGTGGGCCTGAGCAATATTTCCTTCACGGTTCCCCGCGACCAGGTGGATATCGCCGTCGCCGCGCTGCGCGCCAACCAGGCTGAATTCGGTTTTGAGGACATCGCCGTCACCTCCGAAATCGGGATCCTCTCCATCGTGGGGGCGGGTATGCGCTCCCATAGCGGCGTTTCCTCCAAGCTCTTCAAGACGCTGGGAGATAACGGGGTCAATGTGGATATGATCGGCACCTCGGAAATCCGGATTTCCGTGGTGGTGGACCCGGATGTGCTGGACGCGGCCGCCCGCGCCGTCCACACCGCCTTCGGGCTGGACGCCAGCGAAGAAGCAATCGTATACGGAGGGACAGGTCGATGAGCATCACCTTGGCAGTAGTGGGAGCAACCGGGCAGGTCGGGCGAGTTATGCGCGCCCTGCTGGAAGAACGCCAGGTTCCGGTGGATCGAGTGCGTTTCTTTGCGACGGCGCGCTCAGCCGGCACCGAACTTCCCTTCCGGGGTGAGAACATTGTGGTGGAAGATATTGCCACCGCTGACCTGGCCGGTATTGATATCGCGGTGTTCTCCGCCGGCGGGGATGCCTCACGCACCTACGCGCCGAAGTTCGTGGAGGCAGGTGCCGTCGTCGTCGATAATTCTTCCGCGTGGCGCCGCGACCCGGATGTTCCGCTCGTCGTTTCCGAAGTGAATCCGCAAGATATCGCGCGCCGCCCCAAGGGCATTATCGCCAACCCGAATTGCACCACTATGGCCGCGATGCCGATCCTCAAACCGCTGCACGATGCGTACGGGCTCACTCGCCTTATCGCTTCGTCCTACCAGGCGGTGTCCGGTTCCGGGGTGCGCGGTGTGCACGAACTGACCACCGGAATCCGCAGCGCCCTGGGCGGCGACGTGGAAGCCCTCGCCCTGGACGGGCACGCCGTGGAGCTGCCCGCCCCCGAGGTCTATCGGGCCCCCATTGCCTTCAACGCGGTCGCTTTCGCCGGGAACCTTGCCGAGGATGGCAGCGGTGAAACGGACGAAGAACAGAAACTACGCAACGAATCGCGCAAGATTCTAGGTATCCCGGACCTCGCGGTGGCCGGAACATGCGTCCGCGTGCCGGTGTATACCGCGCACGGGATGTCCGTCAACGCGGAATTTGAGCGGGAGGTCGACGTCGCAGCCGCTATCCAGCTGCTCGAAGCAGCCCCCGGTGTTGCGGTAGTTGATCTGCCCAATCCCCTGGATGCGGCCGGGAAGGACGCCTGCTTCGTGGGGCGCATCCGGCGTGATCCCTCGGTGCCGGGCGGGCGCGGGCTGGCCTTCTTCTGCGTGGCCGATAACCTGCGCAAAGGCGCGGCCCTCAATACCATCCAGCTGGCTGAGCTGGTTATCAAGGAGCTCACGGAGAAAAGCGCGGCCTAGGGGCAGGTGCGGCCTGAGTCCTGCAGCGCTCCGGCACACTACTCCGGCGCCGTGCCGCGCTTTATTCCGGCGTGGCGGTGACCGCGGGGATCTCCCCGGTTTCTCCGTCCAGGAAGGTTGATTCGTCACGCCGGTGGCGCAGCACTTTCTCCACGAAGGAGGCCACAGCCTCGGCCTGCGGCACATCGCGCTGCTGGTCTTCGGAGATGAACCAGCGGTGTTCGAGGATTTCGTGGAACAGCTCGGCCGGCTCCAGTTTCGCGGTGAGTTCGGGCGGGATTGCGGCTACGGTCGGCTCATAGACATCCGCGAGCCAATCGTGGGCAATCATCATGTCGGATTTGCCGCTCTTATTGTGGAGGGCGGCGTATTCGTCAATATCGTTGAGGATGCGCCGAGCCTGGTTTTCTTCCACATCTAGGCCGGTCAGGCGCCACACCTTGCGTGAATAATGCCCGGCCTCCACGATCTTAGGCTGGATGAGGAGGCGGTCTTCGTCCGGGCCGGAATTGATAGCGATTTCGTCCACGTCAAAGCCGAGGTCGTTGAGGCGCCGCACCCGCTCGGTGACCTTCCACTTTTCATCCGGGCCGATAGCCACCTGCGCGGTGATTTCTTCCCATAGCTCGAAGTAGCGATCAGCGAAAGTATCACCCACCCCGATGGTGTCGAAATCTTCGGGGAGGACGCCGCCGGCTTGCAAATCCATGAGCTCACCGATGATATTCGTGCGGGCCACGTCAATATCGTATTCGCGTTTACGTTGGGTGATGGGGCTGTAGAGCTCCCCGGTTTCCGCGTCCACCAAATAGGCCGCGAAAGTTCCCGCATCGCGGCGGAACAGGGTATTCGAAAGTGACACATCGCCCCAGAAAAACCCGAGAAGGTGGAGTCGTACCAGGAGCACGGCCAGCCCGTCGATGAGCTGGGCGATGGTGGCGCGCCGGTGCTGCTGCCCGAAAATAGCGCGGTAGGGGAGTGAGAAGGGAAGATGCTCGGTGATGAGGCAGGCGTTGAGGGCATTGCCTTCCGCGTCGGTACGTTTGGAGACCACCGCTACCGGTTCCACCGAGGGCGCCCCGAGGCGCTTCAAGGTGCGTAAGAGTTCGTATTCGCGTACCGCCACGAGTTCGGAAATCTCTTTGATGGCGATAATGCGCCCGGAGAGCCGCACGAAACGCACCGTGTGGCGGGAAATACCGCGGGGGAGCGCAGCGATGAGATCGCGCGGCCACTCTTCGAGCGCCACGTTCCACGGCAGATCGAGGAGGTCAGGTTCAACGCTAGCCGCCATAATGGATAGCGAGGATCGCATGAGTGTCCTTTCCGGGAGTAGCTGCGGCTTAATCGTAGCCGAAAGCTCGCGAGCCCGGCGTGCCATCAACCAGCGCACCCGCCTCCACCATCCCGGCTTCTTCCAGGAAGGCCCGTACGGGCGGGGTGAGATCCGCCAAGATTTCGGCGGGGGTGCCGACCTGCTGGAGCGCACCGTCCACCATCACACCCACGCGGTGAGCGCAACTGAAAGCTTCGCGCGGATCGTTCGTCACGTACACCGTGGTGATCCCGGTGCGTTCTTGAAGTACGGAAATCTGTTCGCGAATCTCATCGCGAATTTCCACATCCATATTTTTCAGCGGCTCGTCCATGAGGAAAATACGCGGCCGGCGCACCACCGCCCGCCCCATGGAGACTCGCTGGCGTTCCGCGCGGGTCAGCTGCGCGGGTTTCGCGTCCAATAACTCGGTGAGTTCCAAAATATCCGCCGCCTGCGCCACCCGCGCGGCGATATCTTCCGGGTCCGCCCCGGCTATTTTCAGGTGGAAGCCCATATTATCCGCGACCGTCATATGCGGATACAGGGCGTAATTCTGAAATACGATCACTACATTGCGCATGGAGGGCGGTAGCGCGGTCACATCTTCTCCGTCCAGCAGCACAGCTCCGTAGTCGATATCCTCCAGCCCCGCAATCATGCGTAAAACCGTGGATTTACCGGAGCTAACCGGGCCGGTGAGCGCGAAAAATTCGCCGTCGTTGATATGGAGATTCACGTGGTCAACCGCCGGCGCGGGCGCATCGGGATAGTACAGTGTCGCGTTGACGAGTGACACAGAAGCCATGGGAATTCTCCATCAGTAACAGCGGTCGGCATTGACACGCTCACCCACTATTATGCCACGTCAGGAACTCGAATACGAGGGCGTGCTCCGCGGGAAAAATGCGCCGGCCCGCACACTTCGGTATTTTTGAGGTATGCGGGAGGAAATCGGTGGCTATCGGCTGGTGCGGCGCATCGGCTTTGGCGGCATGTCCACGGTCTACGAGGCGGTGGATGGTGCCGGCACCCGCGTTGCCCTGAAACTTCTCCACCCGGCGGCCGTGGACGGGGTGGCCGGGCGCGAACGCCTCCGGCGCGAAGTTGCGATGTTGCAGCGGGTGCGCGGGCCCTACGTTGCCGAAGTTCTCGACGCGGAAACGGATGACGAGGATGCCTTTATCGTCACTCAGCTGGTGGAAGGCCCCACCCTCGCGGAGGATGTGCGCGTGGACGGCCCTTACCCGCCGGCGGAACTCGTCACCCTGGCCCGCCAGCTCCACGCCGCGGTCACGTCTGTACATCGCCTCGGGGTACTGCATCGTGATCTCAAGCCTTCGAATGTCATGCTCGGCGCGGGCGGCCCGGTTCTCATCGATTTCGGAATCGCGCAAACGGGTGGCGATGCCCGCCTAACCGTATCCGGCGCGGTCACCCACACTCCCGGTTACCTCGATCCGCGGGTGCTGCGCGGTCACGCCCCGGACGAAGCCGCTGACCTGTGGGCCCTCGCCGCGGTCATCGCTTTCGCCGCCACCGGGCACGACCCGTATCCCGGCGCGAACCCGGCGGTTATTATGCGCCGCGTGCTCGAAGGGGACGTGGATGTCACCGGCGTGCCCCCGCGCATCGCGCACGCCTTGCGCGCCGCGCTCGCGGAGCCGGTGGAGGAACGCTGGGGGATTGACGCGGTGGTCGCGGCGCTCGCGGATCCGGCCGCGTGGGCGGAGCCTCCGGTGAGCGCACCGCCTCCTGCACCCGCACAGCGGCCTGCACCCGCGCCACTTCCCGCTACCGCGCCACTTTGTGCGCCGGCGGCACTGCCGCTCACCTCCCCGGAAAGTTCAGAAGATGCGGGGGAGAGCGGGGAGTACGACGCCGCCGCTACCGCCCCCCGCCTGCTGCCCACCCAGGTGGCGCCAGTCACGCCGGCCGCCGCTCCCGGAGCCGCCGCAGGGCCGAGCTACAACGCCGCGGATAGCGTGCCCAGTGCTTTCCCGGAGACCTGGCCCCAGCCCATTTACGCCGGGTCCGCCACCGCACCCTACCCGGCAGCCGTACCGGGGCCTGCTGCGCCGGGTCCCACCGCGCCAGCTACCTTCAGCCCCGCAGCTTTCGAATCCCAGTCGGAATCCGCACCCTATTCGCAGTTCGCACCGCAGGAACCCACGCCGCCGGAACCCACGCCGCTCCCGCTGTGGGCCCGCCCGCCGCGCCGTACTCCCATTCTCACCTTCGTGGCGGGTGCGCTGCTGTGCGCCCTGGTTGCTGCCTGGCAGATAGCCGGATACGTGGGATATGCACTCGTCACAGTGGGCTTGGTTTTCGCGAAGCGGAACGCGGCGCGGCTGCTGCGGCGTCGTGAAGAAGAAGGCGGGCCGTTCCGCGGGGAACACCTGGGGCAAATTTTGCGCGCCCCGCTCACCTTTGTGGAAAGCGTCGTCAGTGTAGTTCCGCTGCACGGGATCGGGCTTCTCGCGGTGACGTTCGGCTACGTGGCGGCGCGCCTGGGCGGGTTTTCCGGGCCGGGCGCCGGCGCGGTGGCGGCGCTCGCGGGGGTGGGAATCTCCTGGCTGAGCCCGAGCGGGCGGCCCGCACGCCGCGGCAGCGCGGTTGTTTTTGGGCGCCTAGCCCCCACGCGCTCCTACCGAGTTTTCTGGACCGTGGTGCTGGCCGCCGGCGCGGCCGGGATCGCGTTGCTGGCCCTTGGCGGGGTGCTGGGCGTGCCCGCGGATACCCCGCTCAGTTTCGGATATTACGGCGAACCGCTCGTCGCGATGATCAGGGATATTATGGGCGGCGTGGCCAACTAATTGGCCCGCGCGGGCAATGTCACCCGGCTGGCCCTCACTTTTCCCAGGGAAAGCGGCGATAATTGACATGTTAAAGTCAGGGTGAAAGGCGCAGTGGCCGGCTGGCCGCAGGCGCGTCGTCGTAACCGAGGGAAAGTGAATGGCACAGACTCAGAAGAATAACCGGCAGACCTCCGCGGCACAGCGGCGTGAAACCGCGCGCGCGGCGGCGGCCCGGCTCCAGGAACAGGAAAAGAAGCGGGCGCGGCGCAATCGCGCGCTCGCGGTTGTTGCAGCTGTTGTGGTGGTGGCGCTTATCGCTGCGGCCGTGTGGTTCATCCTCTCGAATAAGAAGGATGAGGCGGGCGGACCGGCCACGCAGGAAAGCTCCGCGGCCGCGTACCCGAGCGCGCCGGCTACGCCGCTGGCTGAACGCCCCGCCCCGAAGGTCACCGCGGAACTGCCCAAGAACACCACCCCGGATGTGGGGGTGAGCGTGGGGAGCTCGCTGGCGGCCGGCACCGTGAACGAAGGTAAGCCGGTTGTTGATATTTACTTCGACTACCTGTGCGTGTGGTGCAACCGCCTGGAAACCTCCTATGCGGAGGAGCTCACCCAGCGCGCGAAGAATGGCGAGATTACGCTGGTCTACCACCCGCTCGTGGTGGAATCCCAGTACGAATTCTCGCATACTGCCTCCGCTTCGGCCCTGTGGGTCGCGGAGCACCGCCCCGATGTTTTCGCGGCCTACCACAATGAGATTTTCGCGATGACGGCCCCGCTTTTCGAATCGAAGGAAAAGGTGCCGGTGCCGCAGACCGCGCAGCTGGCCGAGCTCGGTAAGAAGGCCGGCCTCACCGATGCCGAAGCCGAGCAGATGATCGCGGACGTGGCCGTTGGCGAAGGCAAGCCCGGCATGTACTCCGAGCTGCTGGGGCAGTCGCTCCAACAGTTCAGCGCCGACGGCTTCACCGGCACGCCCACCGTGCTTCTCAACGGCAAACAGGTGGCAGACTGGACCGACGGTAAGCTCACCGCCGCGCTGGACGCCCTCAAGTAGCGCTTTACCCGGCGCCGCGTGCCGTGATGGTACGACGACGCCGCAGCGGGGCGGTCGCTTCGCGCCGCCCCGCTAGCGCTTAGCTCCCGGGATCCCTATTTGTTCCAGAGGGGGGATTCTGGCATGATAAACTCTGGTTCCTTGCTTGGCGGGTGCGCCGGGCAAGAATTGCCTCCGTAGCTCAGTTGGTAGAGCAGCTGTCTTGTAAACAGCAGGTCACAGGTTCGAGTCCTGCCGGGGGCTCCACTACAACAGATTTTTTATGGACACCACCCCTCGTGACATAGTCGGATAAACGGCTGCTTGCATTCCAGCAGTTTATTGGTAGCGCAGGATGAGCTTCGCATCGTACCGTTAGCGGTGATGGTGCGTGGTATTGGCAGCTGCGTCCATTTGGTCGTTCTAGTGAAGCACTCTAGCCGCAGCGGCTCGTGAGTATGGAGGTCCCTTATGTCCGTTCCTGTCAGTACTTTGGTAGCTGCCGCACCCTCGTTCCAGCGGGCTTTGCGGAAAATGAGTAAATACCCGCGCGAGCCGCGGGTATTTTCACACAAAAAGCTTTTTCTCACATTTGGATGGGTAAGTGAATTCACGATTGCTTTTACCGGCATTGCTTTAGTTTTCTCTGACGAAGCAAGCCGACCCGATGATGCCACGATTGGAATTATTTTGTGCCCCATTATGATGGTTTTCTGTTCTTGGTTCTTGTGGGTCGGATACAAGCGCCGGCTTGGCGTGGATAATGAAAAAACTTGGTACAGCTTCTCGCCATTGCCTTATCGGGAGGTCTATTTTACTGATATAACTCGAATTATTTATACCGGTATATCGTTTAGTCTTTTTACAGATAAAAAAGATAAGCGCTTTGCAAAGAAAAAGAATTCCATTGGTATTGGGATTAATCACTTCGACTACACTCTTGCCTATCTGCGGATTCTTGAGGAGATGCGGGTGCGGCGTTTTACGGTTGGGAAGATTGAGCCGGATGATCCGCGCTGGCCGGAGGCGTGGCAGGAAATGCGTAACGCGCTTGCGGCCGAAGCGTATCGGAACCACCAAAACTACTATGATTCTCACCCGGCTGAATTAGAAGAACTTAATGCATTAGCGGTAGGGCGTTACTCTGTGGGCTCTTAGTGCCCTTCGGAGAGTGCAATCAGTGTTTGGAGCTTTTCCGGGTTACTCTCGTAGTAGCTTCGGTGGTTGCGGTAGGTTTCCGCGGCTAGTTCGTAACGTAGCTTTTGTGCGGCTTCGGGTCAGTGCGGGTCGTGCGGGGCGACGTCGCCCACCGTGAAACGGCGGTGCTTCAGCTCTTCAAGGATCCGTAAGTAAGCGATAGGGTATTCTTCCGTCCATGGCCGTGCAGCACGGCTGACGGTTATACTGACGAGACTAGAAAGTTGGGCTACTTTTCGACCGTTGCTTACAAGGCGCTATCGGAGTTTGGTTCCGTATTCAAGTACGCTGGGAATCGATGAGTATTTGCTGGAGGTGATTCCCGTTAGCTGATCTCATTGGAGGTTTCTGATGTCCCTTCCTGTTGGCGCATTCACTGCTGCGGCGCCCTCGATTCAACGCCGTTTGCGGAAAATGAGCAAGTATCCGCGCGAGCCGCGGGTGTTCTCGCAAGCGAAGCTCTTTATTCTGAGTGGGGCAATATGTACATTTCCTCCGCTTATGGGCTTGGTTATTGTTTTGACTACTGATGAGGTTCCTGATCCCGTCGATAAAATCCTGTTTCTCGTTTTGATTTCGACAGTAATTATTTTGGGTCTTTTGTTTTTGATGCATGGTTTCTGGCGGCGTTTCGGCGTAGATGATCAAAAAGTGTGGTCGAGGTTTGGGGCTGTTTTCTATCGGGAGATTTATTTCTCGGAGATAACACGCGTGACTTTCGTCGGCATATCCTTTGGAATCTTTGCGCACAATAAGAAGCCTCTTGCTTTGGGTATCAATCGTTTTGACTACACGCTTGCTTATTTGCGGATTTTGGAGGAGATGCGGGTGCGGCGTTTTACGGTTGGGAAGATTGAGCCGGATGATCCGCGCTGGCCGGAGGCGTGGCAGGAAATGCGTAATCGGCTTGCGGCCGAAGCGTATCGAAACCACCAAGAGTACTATGATTCCCACCCGGCTGAATTAGAAGAGCTTAACGCATTAGCGGTAGGGCGTTACCCTGTGGGCTCTTAGTGCCCTTCGGAGAGTTTGTGATATCCCGCGTCACGTTTCCGTTTTGTTTTTTCCGGTAGTTCCTATGCGGCTTCGGGCCAGCATGGGTCGTGCGGGGCGACGTCGCCCACCGTGAACCTGCGGTGCTTCAGCTCTTCAAAGAT
This sequence comes from Actinotignum sanguinis, assembly GCF_030230305.1. Lineage (NCBI taxonomy): Bacteria > Bacillati > Actinomycetota > Actinomycetes > Actinomycetales > Actinomycetaceae > Actinotignum > Actinotignum sanguinis. The sequence goes on along the minus strand of NZ_JASPCQ010000004.1, from coordinate 83,566 downwards.
CCGTAAGTAGGCGAGGGTGTAATCGAAAAGAACTTTGGAGAGCGTGAGACTCGCACCGAGAGAAGTGGGAATTCTCGTAGAAGTTGGCAAGAACTTTGCTGATGATGGGCGGAGCGAATGGGAGAAAAAATTTGCGAATCACTTAAAGGAGCTATCGGAGTTTGGTTCCGTATTCAAGTACGCTGGGAATCGGTGAGTATTCGCTGGAGGTGATTCCCGTTAGCTGATCTCAGTGGAGTTTTCTGTATCTGCAGGTGTCACTCTTGATTTTTATTTCTTTGGAGGTCTTATGTTTCTTCCTTTTAGTGCTGCGGCGCCCACGATACAGCGAGCTTTGCGAAAAATGAGTAAATATCCGCGCGAGCCGCGGGTGTTTTCTCAAGCTAAGATTTGGATTACTGTTGGTTGGCCGGGCTTAATTGTTATGGCTATAACTGTTATTGCGTTAGCAACCGCTGATGAGGCGAATCGTCCTGATGATGCCACACTCGGAATTATTTGTTGCTCCGGCATGATGGCCCTTTTTTCATGGTTTCTGTGGATGGGGTACAAGCGGCGTTTTGGTGTAGATGATCAAAAAGTGTGGTCCAGTTTTGCGCCGGTCTTTTATCGGGAGATTTATTTCTCGGAGATAACACGGGTGACCTTCGCGGGGGTATCTTTCGGAGTCTTTGCGCACAATAAGAAGCCTCTTGTTTTGGGTATCAATCGCTTTGACTACACGCTTGCTTATTTGCGGATTCTTGAGGAGATGCGGATCCGGCGTTTTACGGTTGGGAAGATTGAGCCGGATGATCCGCGCTGGCCGGAGGCGTGGCAGGAAATGCGTAACGCGCTTGCGGCCGAAGCGTATCGAAACCACCACAAGTACTATGATTCTCACCCGGCAGAATTAGAAGAACTTAACGCATTAGCGGTAGGGCGTTACCCCGCGGGCTCCTAACGCACCTCGGCAAGCTCGATCAGTGCTTGGAGTTCAGTCGGGCGGCTGTTGTAGTACTTCTGGTGGTTGCGATAAGCTTCCGCGGCTAGTTCATAACGTAGGTTTTGTGCGGCTTCGGGCCAACGCGGGTCGTGGGGTTCAACATTGTTGGCGGTGAAACGACGGTACTTGAGTTCCTCAAGGATCCGTAGGTAGGCAAGAGTGTAATCGAAAACATCTTTGGAGAGCGTGAGATGGGTGCCATTCCCATAAACCTTCCAGCCGTCGGTGCCAGCAGTGGTGATATTGGTGATCTGAGAGTATTGGATGTCGTGATGGAAAAACGGGGCCAGACGGGACCACATGCTCGTCTGATTGGCGCCGTATTGGCGAGCTAGACCTCCCCATACAAGGAGCAAACCTAGAATAAGACTGACGTAAAATCCCGCGAGTTCCGGCATGAAGTCACCCAGGTCTGATCCTGATGATGCGATGAAGGTACCGAGAAGACCGAGGATTCCGATTGTGAGGAAAACGCCGGCGATCGGCACAGTCCGCTTCGCTATCGAGAAAACTCGCTCTTGCCGCGGATAGTCGCTCATTTTCCGGATCCGACGCTGCAGCGAGGATTGTGTGGCACCGGTAACAAAGCCTGCGAACGGAGCAAATGCAACTGACACAGTCGTTCCTTTCAAGAACATTGATGTTTGAGAAAGCACAGTGGTGGGTGGGATCATGAAAGTTATCCCACCCACCGTTTTCTTACCTGACGGCATTTGATTGATTACACAGAAAACCTTATTTCTGTGTAATTTTCGATAATGAGTCACCAACTGCCTTGATCTGTTTCTCGGCGTGTGACTCCTTTTTATTGAGGGTGGGATCCCCATCCAGGAATCTATCTTGGACGTATCCGCCGAGGTTCTTGATCTCCTTCGAGGTCATTTCTACTGCGAATTGTCCCCCACTGTTGAGCACCCGTTGGCCGACATCCTTTAGCTTGGGGTTCTGAGGAAGCTTGTCAATGCCAATCTTGTCCAGACCCTTGGTTTTGGCAATTCCGCTTCCAGTGGCCCCGAGCCCCGATTTTACGAGATTTCCCGTAAGTTTTCCGACATCGTAATTGGGTTTAAACTGTCCGTTCTCAACAAAGTTTTCGAACGTTCCGTTTATGGCCCATGATGTCGTCTCTTTTGCGGCATCGGAAGCAAAGCTTTTCATTCCATTTATAGCTACGTTAGTAACAAACTCTCGTCCGCCCTTAGAAAGCTCTGAGATGGTGTTCTTAGCGAGAGGTGTTTTACCAAGGAAACGTTGTCCGAGTTTGTTCATTCCGGAAATCACGCCATTGATTTTATCTGGAGCGGCTGCGCCAAAACGCCCGGCGAAGTTCTTAACGATACCGAGGTCTCCGACCCATTTTCCTAACCCTCCGGTTGCTCCCCCGACCACAGTACTAAGGGCGAATTCCGAGAAGCTAAATTGATTAGCTGGTTTGAATATCGCTTGAGTAGTCATATTAGCGCCGCCAGCAACCGCAGCTCCCGCTAGAACCGCAGCTGCGAGCCCAGTTCCAACTAGCGCGGGCACTGCAAAAATACCGACTGCAACGAGCGCGATTCCACCAACAATGAGTGCTCCGCGCTTGATATCTTCCCAGTGCACCTTAACCCAATTGACAGTTGCGTTGAACGTGCCCTTGAGCCAGTTCCACCCGTTCTGAAGGAAGTTGCCGACCGGTTTGAGGATTTTCTCCTGGAAAGCCATACGACCAGCGTGACGCAGCAGAGTAACGCGATCCATGATGGGACGCAGTCCCTTCAGCATGCTTCCGAAGTAGGTGTCGGTTGCGGGGGAGAGTCCGAGCGGGTCCATGAGCGCGAGTGGGTTATTCGCAGCGAAGTTATACGGATTAGTTTGGTAAGAAGTCCCGGCCGGTGCCGCAAGCGGGTCCGGAGACAAGAACGCTTGGGTAGCCGGGTCATACAAACGCTCACCCATCCACTCCATACCACCAACACGCAACGACCCAGTCCCGAGCATGTCAACACCCTCAGGCAAATACCCAGACAAACCCGAGACCACACCCGGGCTAGCAAACGGGGACATCGGGTCAGTGCCCCGCCCCGCCCTCCAGCTAGAACCAGCCAGAGTCTCAACACCCTGAGGGCTGAGCATCACACCACCAGGAAGAGACATGAACGAGGTACCACTCATCGCCCCTACCGTGGGAATAGGAGAGGCATAATCCCAATCAATATCAGCTTTACCATCGAAACCGATAGGATTACCCAACGCATCCAACGTGATAGCCAAATCGTGTTCCCGGCCGTCGGTCACTTCCGTGATACCCGCCAGGCTCCCACTCGCGTCCCAACGCAACCGCCTAGCAAGCTCACCATCCACGGTCTCACTGACCCTATGACCATCCGCGTCATAGGCAAAGACCGTGTGGCTCGTGCCTTGCGGGCTAGTAAGACGACGCTCAACGAGCTGGCTCGCGCTGTCATAGGTGTACTCGCTGACCGTATCACCGTCGATGAAACGGATAATACGAGCAGCCTGGTCATACTCCCACGCCTTCGTAGCCCCGCTAGTAGAAACAGCAGCAACAAGCTGGCCATCCCCACCATACTCATAAGTGACTTTCTCACTACCAGTAGTCACCGAGGTGACACGACCCCACGAATCATGCTCAACACGGGTGGTTTCCTCCACACCGGCTGTTGTGTGAGTATGGCGGGAAACAAAACCATCCTTATAGGCCCACTGGTGGGTATCTTCACCGGCAACCATGTGGGTGACTCGGCCCATCGGATCGTAACCAAAGCGGACTGTATCCAACTCCGGATGCGTGATCGTGGCAAGATTACCAACCGCATCATAGCCATAACGATAAGTTGCCCCGCCAGCTGGAGTATAGGAGGTCCGCTCACCATCCTTCCCGTACGTCCAGGTAGAACACCGCTCCTGGCCTGCCACGGTAGTGTTCTGGGAAATCAAACGCCCCAGGCGGTCATAGGTGAACACATACCGATTATGTGAAGCATCGGTGAGGGTGAGGGTACGGTCATCATAATTAAGGTCCGAACAGGCAACTTCCTGATCCCCGATACGAGCCTTGGTAACCGCGCCATCCTTATACTCGAAACTCGTCACGGTTCCATCAGCACCCGTACGGGAGAGCGGGTTCCCAAGCTCGTCATACGCCACCGACACGGTACGCCCGAGCGGGTCAGTGACCGAGACAAGGTTATCCACACTGTCATAGACCCGCTTGGTCACCCCGCCAGCCGGGTCAACCACCCGCACCAAGCGATTACGCACATCGTATTCATAACGCGTAATACCGCCCAGGCCGTTACGCACCGAGACTAGATTCCCCGCCGCATCGTAACGGAAATAGCGTATACCGGTGAGGATATCCCGCGAGTAGGTCACCCTCCCACACGAGTCATACCGGAACTCGGAGGTACCCCGCCCAGCCACCCGGGCCCGCAACAACCTCCCACACGAGTCATACTCGAAAGTCGAACGCTCCCCAGCAGTATTCACCGTGGCAACCACCCGGCTATCAGCATCGTATTCGAAGCTTGTCACGCCTTCCGCGGTGGTGAGAGCTTCCAGACGCCCGGAAGGCCCATACGTGTAGTCAGTGACTTTCCCACCCGGACTCGTCATGGAAACCACACGCCCGGCAGCATCATAATCCAGGGTTGTTAGCCCGCCCTGGGCATCCAACATTTCCGTGACATTACCGTTCGTATCGTAAGTAACCACGGCCGCGTCTGTCGCGGTGTCATAACTAGCCACCGGACGCCCGAACTGGTCGAACTGCATAACCGCACCATTACCCTGGCTATCAACCGAGGTAGCGGTCCGTTCCTGAGAGTCTCTCACCGTCCGGGTAGTAACCCCAGCCGGGTCAATCACCGTTGAGAGATCACCCACCGCGTCATACTCAAACTTCCAGGCATGGCCCACCGGGTCAGCAACCTGGCGCAGGCGTGAGAGAGCATCAAAAACGAAAGTGAACTCATCACCGTCCGGCATAGTGATAGAACGCAGATTACCCAAGTCATCCACATCGTTACTCAGGGCATGGCCTAGCGGGTCAATGATTTTCTCTACCCGCCCATCAACCTCGCTATACACCAAGGTCAGTTTCGCCCCGCCAGGATCAGTGACCACAACCGGGCGCCCATAAACATCGTAATCAACCGTGGTCGTAGCCCCATCAGGATCAATACGGCGCGCTAACGTACCATCGGCGTTATAAACAAGCCGAGTCGTGAAACCGAGCGGCGTGACCATCTCAACCACGCGCCCCGCGCTATCACGCTCCATCCGATAGGTATTACCCAACGCGTCAGCGAAAGAAATAACCTCACCGGCATCGTTGTAGCCAATAGTCTGGAACACTCCGGTTGGATCCGTCGCCTTAACAAGGAGCCCGTTTACCCACTCCAGGCTGGTCACCGCACCATCAGCGTTAATGAAACGGCTCGGATTAGGGCTATCACCCTCATACTCATACCGGGCCACCAAACCAGTAGGCCCTACCGCCTCAACCAGGCGGTCCTGCTCATCATAGGAGGCAGTCAGTTCCCCGCCAGCCGGGGAAACCGTGCGAACCAGGTGTCCACGCTCATCATAAAAATGCGTAGTGACTTTATTATCTCGATCACGCGAACGCAGCAAGTTCCCGTGCCGGTCATAAGACATGGTCTGGCGGTTACCATCAGAATCCTCAGCAGCAATGGTACGCCCCCGACTATCAGCCACCCAGGTATTCGAACGAGTACCATCCCCATCACTGACCACCGTGACCCGGCCCGGTAGATAAGCAAAATGAGTATCCCGACCATGCTCAGAGGTCTGCTTGACCACGCGAGCTTCGCCGTCGTAAACATTCACGCACTCAACCACGCCAGTTGTCGCAACCACACGCGCAACCAACCCAGCATCATCAATCTCGTAACGCCGGGTACCATGCGGGCCGCTCGCGCCCACCAAATGCTCGCCCTCGTAGTGGTATTCGAAACGGGTACCATCCCAGCCACGGGCCACAACCACCCGGCCATCCCGATACTCAATATCGATACGCCGCCCACGCTCGGTTACCAGTGCACTGACCAGGCCATCACGATCACGCTCGGCTCGCACCCCGAAACCTACACGCCCACACACCTCAATCCACGCGCCAGCACGGGTGAAGACCCAACGCTGACCAGTATTATCCGAAACCTCCCAGCACGGCACTCCCTCGCTATCGCCAGGCACCGCAACCGCACGCAGCCAGAAGTTTTCTCCCTCAGCACGCACCACACCCGAACCTGGTTCGAACCGCTCAGCATCTACCGGGAAATACACATGCTGGCCATCCGCACGCATCCACACCACGTGATCAGCACGCTCGACCAGACACTGATCAAGCACGCTCACCCACCCGATACCAAAAACACCCCGCGCGGGAGCATCCTGCGCGCCCGTATGCTGCATATGACTCAGGATCGAGTTATACATCCGCGACAGGCCACCAACCTGGCAACCCTCCGGGAAACTAATATCCAACTCCGGTTCAAGGAAATTACCCGTCGCACTATTAACCGGATCAGACACCAAAGCAGAATTAACAACCTGACCAGTCAGACACGGCCACGCTACCTGAATAGCCTTACGCCCCGCATCCAAACCAGCATTATCAAGCACCGCATCAATATGCGAATCCAGCAACGTAAGCACCGGACCACCCTCGCCAGCCTCCTTGAAAGCCTGACGCACCACATCAATCCAGTCCGCATCGTTATCGTTATTACGAATGTAATCGTTAATACCCCACGCGATACTCTCACCACCAGAAAGACTCCCAAACTTCCAACCGCCCACAAAGGCGCTGACGGCAGTCTGCAAGGCACGCGGATGGCTTTCGAGAGTGTCATGCGCTGAACGGGTGGCTAGTACGTATTCGTACAGGTTCGCGGGGTAGCAGGAAGAACGCCCGCCTGAGCCGCCCCCGCCGCTGCCTGGCATGGGGGTGTCGTGCTGGGGTAAGGCAGGCTGATCGATGGAATGTGCGGGCGGGGTGCCCGGGTAGCGCGCGCTCGGAGGGATGAGGAGTGGTTCGTTAGCCAGCCACAACGGTATGAGCTCCGGGTTAATGGGCCGCCGCGCAAGCCAGCGGTTGTGGTCATCTTCCCAAGCATTGAAGATATCGATCATCTTCTGCTCAGCCTCAGCCGCTTCTTCCAGATCGGTAACGCCCGATTCCAGAGCCGTCAAGGACGCGACGAGCATCTCTTTATCCGCGCGTTGGATATCCATATTCTGCGCGTACACATCCGCGAAACGCCCAGCGAAGTCAATTTGCGCGTAGGCGATACCGCCGTTAAGAGTGGCTTGGGCGGTGTTTAGCGCCTCAATCGCGTTCTTGATAGCGCTCTTTAAATTGCTCGCGAGACCGATTTCGAAACCGGTATATACGTTGGGTCTTGGCATGGGAACTACCTATCGTTGTAAATCGACATCCGGGCTGGGCAAGCTGTGTTTCGCGCGCTCGGTGTGAGCACCTCGCGGGGCACGGGACAGTGTGCTGTGGTGGCGAGGCGAGACAGGGCGAGCGATGAAGAAGCCATAGAGGAGAAAGAAGCCATAGGGAAGAAACACGACATAAGGGGAACGCACGATCCGGGCGGTCCGCCGCGTGGTGACACGCAAATGCGGTGAACCGCCCGGATTGCGCGCAAATCGGACTGGGTGGTGGTGTGGTGCTTACTCGCCGCCGCCGGCGGTGAAGATATTGGTCGAGATCTGGTCGAGCTGGTTACGCAGATCTTCAAGCTCCTGCTTGGCCTTGTCCAGAGCCGACTTGGTCTGCGGCCACACATCACCGCGGAACTGCTGAGCGAGCGGACCGTCCCACACATTCGCATCCGAGAGAGTCTGACCCTGGGTATCGAGCTGCGAAATCTGATCGGTCAGGCCACCGTTAATAATGGACTGCATCTGCTGAATGGCCTGCTTGGCTTCACTGGATGTAAGAACACGAGCCATGATTGGTCTCCTTTATTGGGTAGAGAAGAGTTCTGACAGTGCCGACAGGGCGACATTGTCATGTCTAGCCATCGACGCTTTTGACGCTACTGACCCTGGGTAAATACTCCGTAACGCGAAATGTTACAAATCGATAACATTTTCGTGGGTGGTGGTGGGCTTGCGTTAATCTTCTCGCGGGCTTTACTGCTCTGCGGTGGAATATAACGACGACGGCGCCTTTCCGGCCGGGTGGAACCGCGCGGTGAAGGTAAATTCGCATAGTATGTGCCCCCAAGGTTAATAAAAATCAAACTCCCGGGAAACGGCTTTCTGGCGCGGTTTAAGCCGCGGAAATATGTCATCGCATGGTGATAGGGTGTGGCCGTCATGCGCTCACCACACTACGAAAGGCGCCCAATGTTTCCTGTCCGCAACTTTGTGAAGCGATGCCGGCCAGCGCTTCTGGCCTTGGCGGTTCCCGCTCTGGCCGTGGCCGGGGTAGCGGTGGCCGTCCCGGCTCAGGCCGATCCTGGAGTTGTTACGATCCAGGTGGGCGGCGACGGAGCTATCACGGCGATGGCCGGCGGTGATGGCCATCGTATTGATCCGGCAGCCGCCGGTGGAGAGCTCCCCATCCGGGTGGTGACCTCCTACACCTTTAACGGGATCACCACCTCGGATGCCAGCAGTGTTGCAGGCGCTACCGGCCCGGTTCGCATCGATGTGACTGTGCAAAATGTCACAGGTAAATTGGAGCGGGTGAATGCCGATGTTGACGGGCGCGCGGTTAGTCACGAGGTCCTGGTGGCCACCCCGATGTCGGTTGCTGCCGGTGTGGAATTGCCCGGGATCGCCCCCGAAGCCGTTCGGACTCCCCAGGCCGGCGGTGAAGGCGTAGCAACCAACGGCGTCGTCGCCGTTAATGACCGCGGTACCACCACGGTGCAGTGGGCTGGACTTACCGGAGTAGGGTCCACCACCTCTCTGCTGCATTTCACGTTGGTTGTTGAGGCGCAGGATTTCGTCACGCCCGTTATTAATATTGCGACGCAGCCAGGCTTCGGAATCAACCCGGATTCGCGCAAGCAACGTGAGGAAACACTGCTCGTTTCCCAAACGATCCGTACCCTGCAAGAATCCGCGGATATCCTCGCGGATTCCGGAACCGCCCTGGAGGATGCGCGTGCCATGCTCGCCAACGCCGGTGGTTCCATCGGTTCGCGCACTATCCGGGATTTGGAGATGTCACGCGGGCGCATTGAGAATTCGGCGCAATCCGTCTCATCCACGCTGGAGAGCCTGGAATCGCGCCTCAACAGCCTCTTCGCCAGCACGGGCTCCACCATGTCTAGCTCGCTGGCGGAAACAACCGCCACCGTGCGTACCCTTTTGGGTAACCCGGATGCTCCGCGGCCGCGTATCGATATCAACCCCGATACCTGCGAAATCAACTTCGGTCTGGAAGAAGATCTGCCGGCTACGCCGAGCCCGGCGGCTCCCAGCCCGGGGGAGGGGCCGAGCGCTTCGGCATCCCCGGTCCCTTCGCCTTCCGCTTCTGCGGGTACGGGTGCCGCGCCTTCGCCGTGGCCTACCCTCCCGAACGGGGATCCCAGCCCCAGGCCAACCGCAAGCTCCATCCCCATGGCCACGCTTTCGCCGGCGCCCAAGCCCAGTGGTCCGGCCGCGGGCGATGACCTGCCCACCGTCACCAACCCGGAAGAAGTAATTCCGGCCGGTGGGGTATACGGGGTTATCAACGGTCTCTCAGCCCGTTTGGAAGCACTGAGCGCCACCACCACCCGCTGCCAAGAACATATTCTTTCCGATCTGGATAGCATCCTCGGACCGCAAAATCCCTCCCCGGAAGACTGCGCAAATCCGGCCGTTGCCACCACCTTGACCTGCACGATTCTCAGCGCCCACCACGATCTGAATGAGCTGAGCAACCAGGTGCGTGCCGAAGGTGAGGAACTTGTGACGCAGCTGCGGGGCGGCTCCCAGCACAAAAACCTGGATACCGTGGAGCAATTGGATGGCGCGCTGCGCAGCGTGAATGCCCTCGCGAAAGATCTCCAGATCTACCAGCATGAGGGCCGCCTGCCGCAGCCGGCACCCACGCCGGAGCTTGCCCCCAGCGTCCCGGCGCTTCCGGGAACCGAACCTTCTGGTTCGCCCGAACCGAGCGCGGGGTCGGAACCGAGTGCGGGGTCGGAACCGAGTGCGGGGTCGGAACCGAGTGCGGGGTCGGAACCGAGTGCGGGGTCGGAACCAAGCGCGGCTCCCGCGCCTTCTAGTTCGCCGGCACCCAGCACGGCACCCAGCGCGGCTGCGCCCCAAGTGATCCCGCCCGAAACGGTGGATTCCAGCGCACCCATGACGCCCTATATTGACGAACTCAAGAAGCGTTTCGATGCTGCCCTCAAGCTCGTGGATACCCTGGATAAGGAATTTGCGCGGGTGAATGCGGAAGCCGGAAAGGCTTTTGAACGCAATCAAGCCCAGGACAAGCGCCTCACGGAGATCACGGAATCCATGTGTATTGACGCGGGCCTCACCCGCGCGGTTGGCGCCGAGGATCCTATCGCCAATCCCAAGCTCGATAAGAAGACCGTGCGGGGAGTTGTTCGTGATCTCACCGGCGCTGAATGTCCGCATACCGCGGGAATGATCGGCAACCGGGCGGGCAAATATCGCGAATCTGTACGTTTCCTCGGGCAGGAAACCCGCGATCACATCACCTCAATTATGGAAGCCACCCAATCGGTGAGCGGAACGAATCAGCCGGAGGCAATTGCCGGGCTCACGCAGCTACGCGAGGGCCTCACGCAATCCCAGCAGATCCTCACCGATCTGGATACCGAACGTGCCCGCCTCGATGATCAGCGCAAGGACCGCACCGCACAACTCGCCCAGATGGTCGATGAACTCAATAAGAACATCGCCACAACCGTTAATATCTACGCAGATCTGGCCCCGCTGGCCCGTGACGTAGTGGGAGAATTGGATGCCTTCGCCACGGAGCTAGACGGCTTCGTTGGAAAATCAAAGACCCGTGCCGACGAAACGGGCACTACCAATCGTGACCGCCTCTACACCGGGGTCTCTACCGCGCGGGACCGCACAGAACGTTCCTCCAGCGCAATTTTCGATAGCGTATCCAATCAGCTGACGGTCTTCTCCGGGAACCTGCGCGATACCGGATCCCGAGCGGTGCGGAGCACCACCGGTCTTATTACGGATGCTAATAAGACCCTCGATGCGGAAACCAGCCAACTCATGGATGAGAACAGTACAACCGTGAGCGCAACCAGCCGCAACGCCGTCACCAATTCGGATGCCGTTTCCGCCCTCATCATGCAGGACCTCGTGAACGTGCTCGCGGATATCGGGACCAATACCCCCGGTGGGGGCGGTCTGCTCGGAGCAATGAAAACCTCCGAAGGGCACCTTGGAATTGCCGATGCCAAGCTCAGCGATTCCACCGCGACCACCACAACCATTCAATCCGGGTACCGTTCGGCACTCGGGGCGGATGCCTTCGGGGCCGCACGGCTGCGCGCCTCCCTGGCCCGCCTTGAACAGTTGCCCACGCTACCGGCAACCGGTAACGCGGAAATCGGAATGTACTCCTTCCACGTCATTCCTACCGAGGAGGAAAAGTGAGCGAATCCGCCAAGCACACCGAGGCCGATACGCAATCCCCGGGGGCCTACCCGGCGGGCAGCGAATCCATTCGTGATCGGCGCCGTACCGCATTCGGTATTCTCGCGACTCTTCTGCTGCTCGCCCTTCTCGCGGTCCTGGTCTGGTTCTTCCGGTACCAATCCGAAAAGGCGCGGACGACCGAAGACCCCGATTTCGAGGCATTCCCGCCGGCATCCGTGGAGCTCGCCGTGGAGAATGCTCCCGAGGGGCTCAAGCTCGGCGTCGTCGTATCCTATACGGAAGATCTCACCCAGGGACCGGGCTGGGACCTCAGCGGTGAAGGCGTGCGAGTGGCGCAATGGCGCCTCGCGCAGGGCGGCACCCCAGTGGAGCTTGTGACCGTTTCCGATCAGGGCAGTGACGACGGCGCCCGCGCCGCCATCACCGAATTATCCGATAGTGATGTTTCTGGGGTCATCGCCCTGACTACCGGTAGCCACACCCTGGCGCTCGCGAACGCGGCTGCCGATGCCGGGCTTCCCATTATCTTCCCCTACCAACTTCAGCCCTCCGCCAACGTGCCCGAGGGTGCACACTATCGGCTTCCCACCGCGGGTGGCTGGATCACCGGGCTGACCAACCAGCTCGGTGACCTCCAGTGTTCCACCGTGGTTTCGGTGGGCGGAGAACTTGCTAACGGGGTGCGGGGAGTGCGCGGGGTAGATGCCCACATCGGCCTGGCCGAACCGGCCACCGTGAGCGCCCAGGTGCTTGAAGCAACCCTGGGGCGGCCCAATCCCTGCGTGGTTATTGACGCTCCGGCATCCACGATCGCCCAGCAGATCACCGGCTTGCGCGGGGCGCGATACGATGGCCCGATTTTGGTGGGGCCGGAAGCTTTTAATGGCGTGCTGAGCACGGGCCTTACCGATGCGCACACCCCGATTGCCGGTATCTACAGCTACGGATTCCCCACCCCGGGCGGACTATCCCTCACCTCACCGGATGCCAGCGGACTACCGGCCGGCGGTTTCCTTCAGGCCGTGGAAGTGATGCGCACCAACGGCGCACTTCCCTCCTTGCGAGATGACACCGAGTTCAGCGCACGCTGGCAGTACGCGGACGGCCTCAGCCACGATGCGGTTCTCAGCTTCGTGGCGGCCGCTGCGGTAGCCGACTCCACCGACCCGGCCAAGATCACGCAGGCCCTCACCACCCCCGAAGCACACGAAGCCGCGGTAGCGGGAACCGAACGGGTGGCGCGCTGCGGTGCCGGCGGCAAGGGCAACGGGGCTGGCGGCCAGACCGACGGGCCGTGCCCGGTGCAAGCGGCCATCGTGGACGGGCGCATCGAATGGATTTCTTCTGAGGCCGTGCGCTAAGGAGCAACCCGAAGAAAAAGCGGAGCGGGCCGCCCGCATTCCCCAGGCGTGGCCCCTGAAGGTAAAGGCACAGCGGATAACGATATGCGTATTGTCATTAGGAGCGATCACTCGGATCGGTTGTTTTCTCTGACAAACGTGACAGAGGAGACGCGCGTCGGGGATATTCTCGACGGCGCCCACCTCGACCGGCGCGAATGGGCCACCGTGTGGGTGGATGGCGTAGCGGTCACTCCCTCCACCACCCTGGCCCGCGCCGGGGTGCACGAGGGGAGCGTCATCTCCGCCGTCGAACCGGAGCATCCCACCGATGAATGGGGCTTCATCATCACCGCGGGGCCGGATACCGGGCGCTATATTTCCCTCCCCGCGGGTCGCACCCTGCGCATTGGCCGCAGTCCGCAAGCCGATATCCACCTTAATTCCCCCACGGTTTCGTGGTCGCATTGCCTCGTGGAAGTACGCGAGGATGGCCTGTGGATGAGTGACGATAACTCCTCGAACGGAACCATCCTGGACGGTGCGGCCCTGAAGGGGGAAGAAGGCGCCACCGAATTGCACCCCGGCGACATTATCGGCATCGGGGCCTTCTACCTCGAAGCGGTTCGGCGTGATGAGGAGGGCTCTCACCAGAACGACGACGCGGCTAACGGCGTGCTCACCGCCGTCTCCACGGTCGCTTTTAACCGTCCCCCGCGCCGGGCCCTGCCCGCCCACCCTAAACAACTCGAAGCACCGGAAAAGAAAACTCCGGAAAAGCCCGGTCGGCTCTCCTGGGCTGCGATCCTGGCTCCGATTTTCATGGCCGTGGTGCTCGTAGCGGTTCTTGGTTCCTTCCGCTTCGCCCTCATCGCGCTTTTCTCCCCGGTTATCGCCATAGGTTCTTTTATTGAACAGAAACGCCGCTCCAAGAAGAGCAAAATCGAAGAAGAAGAAAAGTTCGTGGCCGCGCTCCAGGATTTCACCGTGGATATTGGCAAAGCGGCCCTGGTGGAACGCTCCCGCATGCGCTCCCAAACTCCCTACCAGCATGAGCTGGCCGAACAAGCCCGGCGTGGCGGGCCGCGCCTGTGGCAGGTGCGCTCCGATCATTTCGATTTCGGCAGCGCCCAGATTGGTACCGGGCCGGTTCCCTTCGAGGTCCCGCTGGAAAATGCCAGCACCAAACCGGAGCCGCGGGTGCGCGAGGTGCTCGACCTGGCCCGCATCCCCGCAGCCCCGGTTCGGGTGGATTTCACCAAGGGCCCGGTAGGGATCTGGGGTGAGCGTGACGAAGCCCTGGCGTTGGCGCGTTCCCTGGTGACCCAACTAGCCACCCTCTCCGGTCCGGCCGATGTGACAATCGCGGTCGCCACGGACCGGGCTCGTTCCGAACACTGGCGCTGGTGCGCCTGGCTGCCCCATACCCGCGTGGGCGGAGCTAACCCGAATAACCGCCATCTCGCTTTCGAACGCACCCCGGCCCAAACGATGCTGCGCGGCCTGCGCGATGGCCTCAACGGCTTACCTTCAGCATCCCTCTTCCTCGTTATTGATGATGTTGCGCTCCTGGAAGGCCGCGATTGCCCGGCCCGTGACCTTCTCGCGTACCGCGGGGAGGATGTGACCGGTTCCCAGAAAGCCAAAGAAGTAAGCGGTATCGTGTTGGCTACCCGCCCCGAACAGCTCCCCGCTTCTTGCCATAGTGTGATCGAGGCAAAACCCGGGGCAGAGCTGATTCTGAGTATCCCCTCCGAGGACATCACCATCGAGCATATCGCCGGGGCGGTGTCCACCGAGCCGCGCCTGGAAGAGTGGGCGCGTTCACTCTCCCTCTTCGACGATCCGGAAGTGCGAGACGCCGGCGCGGCCCTACCTCCCCTCGTTCACCTTCTCGGTTTGCTCGGGCTTTCCCGCGATATGACCAGTGCGGATATCACCCAACTGTGGCAGAACAACAAGGGGTTCCGCTTCCCGCTAGGCGTATCCGAAGATGGTACGTACTGGCTGGATATGGTTCGGGATGGGCCGCACGGCCTCGTGGGTGGCACCACCGGTTCAGGTAAATCGGAAATGCTGCGCACCATGGTTGCCGGGCTCGCCGCCCGGGTAGACCCCCAGCACCTCACCTTCATCCTTGTTGATTTCAAGGGCGGGGCTGCCTTCGCCACTCTCGACCAGCTCCCGCACACCATCGGCACTCTCTCGAACCTGGAGCCCTCCCTGGCTTACCGCGCTCTGCGTGCCCTAGAAGCTGAGATGCTCTACCGCCAGCAGTGCTTCGCGGCCGCCGGGGAAGGCGTGGACAACCTCGATAACTACTTGGCAACGAACCCTAGCGAGCCCATGCCGCGCATTCTCGTCGTCGTCGATGAATTCGCGCAGCTCGCGAAAGAGTACCCGGACGTGCTCTCCTCCCTGGTTTCCATCGGCGCGGTGGGGCGTACCCTCGGTGTACATATGGTGCTCGCTACCCAGCGCCCGGCTGGCGTTGTCAATGATGACATCCTCGCGAATACCAATATGCGGGTGGCTCTGCGTGTGCAATCACGCGATGATTCCTCGAATGTTATCGGGGTGCCGCACGCCTCCAGCATCGGTCGCGAACAGCGCGGGCGCGCCTATATCAAACTTGGGGAAGAGGATATTCACCCCATTCAAACCGCGCTCGTCACCGGCATAAGCGACGCCGCCCAATCCACCGATCTTCACGTGGACGAAATTGAGCTGGGCGGGCCGCTGCCCGATCACACCGTGGCCCGTGCCGGGGACGAAGAATCCGACGTCGATCTTCTTATTCGCGCCATTCAAGAAGCCCACCGTGCCGCGGGCTTTGGTACCCCGCGTCCCGTGTGGCCCGAACCGCTGGGCGAACGCGTGGATCTGCTTCTCGATACCGATACCCCGCGCGCAGGGGTGGCCAATATTCGCGTAACCGAGGGTGGGGATACCGTTGCTGTGGCCCTGGCTGATGATCCCAGCCACCAGCGCCAAATCCCGGCTGGCTGGCGGCCCGCGGAGGGGAATCTTATGCTCGCCGGCATTCCCGGTTCGGGAACAACGACGACGCTGCAATCCCTCGCCCTCGTGATCGCGGCAACATCCGACCCGGCCACCACGGATTTTCTTTACCTCGACCTGGGTGGGCGCGGCCTGGAACCCCTCCACGAACTGCCCCATTCCATTGGTTACGCCGGGCCGGGCAAAGCCAATCGCGAACTTCAGCAGCGCCTGCTGCGCTACCTGCGCACCGAATACGATAAACGCACCACGGACCCGGGAGAATATTCCGATATTTACGTCTTTATCGATTCTTTTGCCACCCTGCGTGAAGAATACGATGATGCGGAAGGTATGGAACTCCTCGAAGGTCTCTACCAGGTGTGGGGTAAGGGGCCGGGCGTAGGCATCCACATGGCGGGTGCTACCTCGCGCCTCAAAGCAATTCCTGCGGCAGTCGATGAAGTCACCACCCAGAAATGGCTCTATCGCCTGGCTGATTCTTATGACTACTCCCTGGTGGGGGTCTCGCGTGATAACATCCCCGCCCAGGTTCCGGGCCGCTACGTGGACGCGGTCACGAAACTCCACGGGCATGTGGCCACCGTTCCCGCCTCGCTCGAGCAGGCTATTGCCTCGGTGGCAGCGCGCTGGCAGCCGGTGGAGAAAAGCACCGTGGTGGCGCGCCTGAGCGATGACCTGCGAGTATCCGATCTGAGCACCACCGCGCAGCTGACGGGGGAGCCCTGGATTATCCCGGTCGGAGTGGAAGAAGCCACCCTGCACGATTACTGCCTGGAAGCCTACGCCGGGGAACATATGCTCATTTCCGGCCCGGCCCGCAGCGGGAAAAGCTCCGTGCTCCTGGGCATCGCCATAAAACTTGCCGGCGATGCCCGGGCTGCCGGAAGTCCCCTGCGGATTATCGGCCTGGCTTCGCGCCGCTCCCCGCTGCACGGTAGCGATGTCTTCGATATTGTTTATGACCATGAGGACGTTCCCTCCGCGGTGGCGGAGGCGGGTCTGGGCACCACGCCCACAATTCTTGTGATCGACGACGCCCACCACATCACAGAAGGGGAAGACGCTCTCAAGGATCTCCTCGCCACCGCCAACCAGCAGCTCCTCATTATCGCGGCCGGCCGCAATGATGACCTGCGTTCCGCCTACGGTAAATGGACGGCCACGTTGCGTAAATCGCGATTGGGTATTCTGCTCCATCCGAACCGCGATTATGATGGCGACCTCCTGGGCGTGCGCCTCCCGCGCCGCTCCCCGGTCAAAATGACCGCAGGGCGCGGGTATGCCTGCGAAGGCGGCACCGCGACCCTTATCCAAGCCGTGACCGTGCGAGATGACGCATGAGTACCGCTTTTGATTTCGGAGCATCCTACCGCGCCCTCAGCCCCATCGGTCGCGGTGCCTCCGGTGTGGTGTACGAGGGGGAACGTAAGGACGATGGCACTCGCGTCGCCATTAAATTCCTGCGCGATGAATACGTGGGAGACCCGGAAATTCTGCGGCGCTTCATTACCGAACGTTCCGTCCTCACGCAGCTCAGCCACCCCCATATTGTCGGGGTGCATGATCTGGTGGCCGACGGCGGGAAACTCGGCATCGTCATGGAGTACGCTCCGGGCCCCAACCTGCGTGAATACCTTACCGAACGCGGTCCCTTAGCACCTGCGGACGCCTTGGCTATCACCCGCCAGGTGGTCGAAGCATTACAGAGCGCACACGCGGGCGATGTGGTCCATCGCGATATTAAACCGGACAATATTATTTTGACCGCGCTCGCACCGGACGCGGCGCACACGCCGGACTCCGCCTCTCACGAAGATAAAGATAGGGTGCTTCCGGGGCGGAAAAAACTGCGGGGGCGCACCGAAGCGGAGGACCGTTTCAACGTCAAAGTAACAGACTTCGGTATTGCCGCGATTATCGGGACCGGCTCAAAAACCACGAGCATCGTGGGAACCCCGGATTATATGGCCCCGGAACTCATTGCGCAGGCGCGCGCCACCCCGAGCGTGGATATGTACGCGGTGGGCATTATGCTCTACGAGATGCTCACCGGGCGCACCCCCTTCGGAGGGGAGGGCCTCAACCCTTTCACCATTGCGCATCGTCACCTCACGGAGAAAATTGCTCCATTGGCCGGCCTGGAAGAAAATACCGCCGCGCTCCTTGATGAACTGGTCGGGAAGAACCCGGATACCCGGCCGAATGCCGCGGAAGTGCTGGAACGGCTACCCGACTGCCTGGAAGCAACTGCCGGCCATGCCCCTCTGGAGATCAACACCTCTGCTCCGGCCTTTTATCCGGCCACCATGTTGGACGGTGCTTTCAGCGCCGCCGCGCTCACCCCTGCTGCGCTGAGCTCGACTAACGATACTGAGAAAGAAGCGCCGGCCCGCCCCGCCGTCGTCCTTTCCCATGAAAATTTAGCGGAGCTCGATGCTGCGCCGTCGGCCACCATTATTAGTTCCGGCGCGGCACTGGACCTTAACTACGCGCCCGCGCCCGTGGTTGAACATGAGCCGAGCTTCTGGGAAAAAATCGGGAGCTTTATACGGGAGCACTGGATGCTCGTGACTCTAGGCGCCGTGACGCTCATCGCAGCGATTGCCGGGGTGGTGTGGATGCTGTGGCCGCAGGCAGAAAGCGCCGATACCGGCCCAACCGAACCGATCCAGGCGCGGCTGGAGGACCATCCGCTTCCCTCCGGCCTGTCGATTGTGCGCGAGGCGAAGTGGAATCCGCAACGCCAGGTTATCGACTACACCGTCACATATAAAACCGCGAAAAGTCCGATTTCGGGCAATGTGCTGGAGGTACTTCCCGCTCCGCAACCCAAGGACGAGGGTGGGGACGCCCCGAAGAATCAGTCTGATAAGCAGAACGCGCCGGGCACAGGCGGGGCAGCGGCGCCGCAATGCGCCGACGTGGTGTGGGATCGGGCCGGCAAACCGCATTCCAATGCGACGACCTCGCTCACTGCCCGCTGCGCCTGGACTCTCGCGGCTCCCACCGTTACCGTGGGGCAGCCGGTGACCATTACCGCCACGGTGAGCTCCGACTACATTCCTGAAGACGAACAAGAACTGTCACGGTGGCTCACGGAGGTCAGTGAGGCAACTGCGAAGGCGGCCGGGGACGAAACAGCTACGTCTACCGCCTATCCGCTCCAGCGCTTACGCTCCGTCAAAGTCACGGTGCCTCCGCGGATCCAGCAGGGGCAGCCGATCCCCATCAGCATTATCGGGGTGTGGCCCAATGGTGAGAACGTGACGACGCCGCTTTACACCAGTCCCGCCAGCGGTGCCCCGACGAGTATCCTCGCGGATCTCACGGGTGGGGATACCAAGAACCTGCGCTTCACCGATCGCTGTTCCGGGGCGGTGACCATCAGTTCGGACGGCCACGCAGTTTCCGCGCTCTACCCGGCCCAATGCGAGATCGGTGCGGTTGTCGGTAATTTCGATGCTGCTCCTGGCACCATCGCCATTACCGGCGCGGGCTCGTAGCAATACGAAGCAGCATCGGAGGGAGCCGGGCGCGGGCCCGGAGCGGCAAACGGATTTTGGGCCAGCTTTAGCCTTGGAGACGCCGCCCCACCGCGAGTGCTAATCCGACTCCGCCCAGCAATGCCGCGAGTACCAGGCCCGCAGTAGAACTCGCTCCGGTGCGTTGCAACGAGGTTGGGCGCGGCGTGGGCATATTCACCGGCGGGCGCGGCGTGCTTACCGAAGACGGTGAGCTGGGAACGCTCGGAGTGCTCGGGACCGTGGGAGTGCTGATAATAGCCGGCGCGGTGGGTGTAGGCGCCGGCGGCGCGGGCGTGGGCGGCGTCGGGCTGGGAACGCTCCGGTCGCTAGGTTCCGGTTCCGGTGAAGATGACGGTTCTGGCGAAGGCTCCGGGGACGGCTGCTCGCATAGCGTGATCACCGCGGCGGCTTGATCGCAACCGTCCTCCCCAATGCCGCTCAGGTCATACGTGACCGCGGGGTTGGCGTAGAGAGCATAGGTGTAGGCGTACCAATCGCCCGCACCCAACGCGCCCTCAATATCGGTCCCGATAAGATCGCTGCGCCCGCTTTCCTTCGTGGCGACACACTGCGGCGAACCGGTCAATCCGGCATCCGTCACCCGTTCGCGCGCAGCCGCATTGACCGCCGGGTCGCTGAGCGAATACGTGGGTAGATCACCCATGCGGCCCCACTCGAATTCCTGTAGGCTCTGGCAGCCCTCGAGATACGATCCGGGACCGCCACCTTCCTGGGAACATTTCCACAGCTTATTCGTGGCTCGCACCGGAAGCACAGTCACCTCCGACTGCACCGCCACATCACCTTCCACCCGGAGCGTGTAGATACCCGGACCGTGCAACCCGAAAGAATATTCGTCGTACAGGGCCATATTCCCGACCACGCCGTCGTAGGCCTGGTACGACGGCGGATCTGTGGACACGGCTCTATCGGCCTTCATATGCCACACACCCAGATCCATATCCTCGAAATCCGGCCCGATATGGGGATACCAGGGGAAAGTTTCGGGGTCCCGGCCGGGATTGAGCTCGGGATCGACAATGACCGCGCCTTCCTCACCCCGGCGTACTTCCCAGATGGGCAACTCCTGATTCACCGGAACGGTGGGAACCGTCCAGCGCGTCTCCCAATCGAAATCAGGTTGCGTCAGGCGGGCCTCGAGAGCGGCATGGTCCGGAACACTGGTGACCGTCAATGTGACGTTCTCCAGCACCGTGGGGACGAAAACGGCCACCCCCTGCGCGCTTTGGATATGATCCGAGGAACCCAGCAGACGGGCTACCTGAATCGTGTAGCTCACATGGGCGACGTCGCCCACCTTCTCCACGCACGTATCCCCGCCGCGGCAATTCACCCCGCCGCCGGTAGGATTCACGACGTTTCCGATAACGGTGCGGCTCGGGTCAGGCCCGCCGGCTTTCGCGGTGGCGGGAAGGAAAATGCCGGCGCCGGCCAGCGCGGCGGCAAGGGCGAAACGCCCCCAGACACATGCGTGATTAGCCATGGGTACCCCCGTGGAAATTATGTTCCCGATGCGGTTTCGGCAATGACGCCGCATCGAGAAAGGCGTGATATGCGGGTAAATAGTCCGCACCTAGTTTCATACTACGCCTTAGTAAATTAATATGCGCGGGTTTTTAGGGTAGCCGCCAATCAACCGGCGCGGCACCCTGCTCGGCAAGAAGTGCATTGGCCCGCGAGAAAGGCTTGGAGCCGAAGAAGCCGCGGGATGCTGAAAGCGGGGACGGGTGCGGGCTGGCAATCACCGGGGTAGCGCCCAGTAGCGGGCGTAGCTCCTGAGCGTTACGGCCCCACAGAATCGCCACCAGGGGCTTCCCGCGCGCCGCGAGAGTGCGGATCGCGTGATCGGTGACCTTTTCCCAGCCGCGCCCGCGATGGGAATTGGCGTTATTCGGGGTCACGGTCAGCACCCTGTTGAGGAGCATAACGCCCTGTTCGCACCACGGCGTGAGGTCACCGCTGCTGGGAAGCGGGGCGCCAACGTCGTCGTGCAATTCTCGGAAAATATTGACGAGCGAGCGCGGCGGGGCCACATTCGGCGCCACACTAAAGGAGAGCCCCACCGCATTCCCGGGAGTGGGGTAGGGGTCCTGACCCACAATGAGCACCTTGACGGCATCGAGGGGATACGTGAAAGCACGCAGCACATTCTTGCCCGCGGGAAGATAGCCGCGCCCGGCCGCGTTTTCCTCGCGTAAGAACGTCCCCATCTCGTGAATGATAGGTTCAACAGGGGCAAGAGCCCGCGCCCAATCGGGGCTGATGATCTCGGAAAGAGGCTGCATAGTGTCAGAGTACCGGAGTGAAGAACCTCCTTTTGCGGAAGCGCCCTCGGGAGGCGGGCGCGGGGAAGGGGATTCCGCGCGCCGCGAGCGCGAGGCCGCCTGGGAGGATTTCCTGCGCGGTGCCGGGCCCGCATTGCACGACGACGAGCTGCGCGTCCTCACCACGGAGATGCGCTGGCGGGCCGCGTACCGCACGAAAACCGAGGCGATTCGGGCACTCGGCATGACTCCCACCCGCTACTACCTGATCCTTTCCGGGATTCTCAATAACCCGCGCGCTGAAGTGGAGTATCCGGATGTGGTGCGCGCTATTACCCGCTTGCGGGATCTGCGCGATAAAGAACGCGGCGGTCGCGGCGGAAAACAGCTAGGCTAGCCGTGTGGCAGGAAAGTACCCAGTAGACGAATTTGATATCGCGGCGCGCCAGCGCACAACCCGCGGGGCTCACCGCAAGCGCGAATCCTCGGTGAAGTGGTGGATCGCGCTTATCGCTATCCTCATTCTCGCCCCGGCTCTCGGGTACGGCATTGTCAAAATGAACCAGATTTCAGTAGCGCCGCCCTCCCAGAAACCGAGCGTAAGCGCACCGGCCCAGTCCGCAACGCCGGCGCCCGAAGCTGGTACCGAAGGCGCGGGTGCGGAAAGTAGCCAGGCGCCCGCGGCGCAGGCTCCGAACCCCGCGGAAGCCGCCTCGCCTTCGGCTTCCCCCACTCCGGCCGCTGAGGTGGATCACAGCCGTTCTACCCTCATCCTCAACGCCTCCGGAATTTCCGGATATGCCGCGGCCCACCAGAGCCAGCTCACGGAGGCTGGCTTTACCGCCACCTCCATCGGTAACTACCAGCACGCCGCTCCGGCCCATTCCCAGATTTTCTATCCGGCGGCCGCCGATCTGCCCACGGTGGAGGCCATCGGTGCGGAACTGGGGATCACCGATTTCGTTGAAAACGCCAGTGCCAGCGGGGATAGCATCGTCGTTGTGCTGGTGGGAGATACCCGCGGCTAAAGAACCGCGCGCGAAGATTCCCGGCTTCGCCAGCCGCTAAAAGTTGAGCGTATTCCGCTCAAGTGTTCGGGGCGGTAATCCGGGGTGAGGCGCGCGGAATTGCGGGCATATCGCGCTTTTCTGGCGGGTGGCTGCTGCGTCGTCGTACCTGAACCAAAGCTTGCACTCGAGCCGTGAGAGTGCCAGAATCTCTGTTAGCACTCCGAGTATGTGAGTGATAAGTCCACCTGGTTGGTGAGGCTGACCGTGAGCGAAGAAAGGCTTCGCGCGGAAGGCCGTCCGTCGCGGGCACCGGCCACAGTGATTCTGGAGGAATATCGCATGGCAAAGACCATTGCTTTTGATGAGGAAGCACGCCGCTCCATGGAGCGCGGCCTCAATCTCCTCGCGGACACCGTCAAGGTGACGCTGGGACCCAAGGGCCGTAACGTCGTTCTCGATAAGAAGTGGGGCGCCCCCACCATCACGAATGACGGCGTGTCCATCGCCAAGGAAATTGAGCTGGAAGATCCGTACGAGCGCATCGGTGCTGAGCTCGTCAAGGAAGTTGCCAAGAAGACTGACGACATCGCCGGTGACGGCACCACCACCGCGACGGTTCTCGCGCAGGCTCTCGTGCAGGAAGGTCTGCGCAATGTGGCCGCCGGCGCCAACCCCATCGCGCTGAAGAAGGGCATCGATACCGCGGTTAAGGCCGTGACCGAGCGCCTCCTCGCGGACGCGAAGGAAGTTGATACCCGCGAAGAAATCGCCTCCACCGCCGCTATTTCGGCCGGTGACCAGGAAATTGGTGAGGTCATTGCCGAGGCCATGGATAAGGCCGGCAAGGAAGGCGTTATCACCGTGGAAGAGTCCTCCGGCCTGGAGCTGGAGCTTGAGCTCACCGAAGGTATGTCCTTCGATAAGGGCTACCTCTCCCCCTACTTCGTGACCGACGCCGAGCGTCAGGAAGCTGTTCTGGAAGATCCTTTCATCCTCTTCGTGGATTCGAAGATCTCCAACCAGAAGGAACTCCTCCCGGTTCTCGAAAAGGTTATGCAGGCGGATCGCCCGCTCCTCATCATCGCTGAGGATGTGGAATCCGAAGCGCTGGCCACCCTCGTGGTCAACAAGATTCGCGGCACCTTCCGCTCCGTGGCCGTCAAGGCCCCGGGCTTCGGTGATCGCCGCAAGGAAATGCTTCAGGATATGGCCATCCTCACCGGCGGCCAGGTCATCTCTGAATCGGTTGGCCTCAAGCTTGAGAACACCGATCTCACGCTCCTCGGCCGTGCCCGCAAGGTGGTTGTCACCAAGGAAAACACCACCATCGTGGACGGCGCTGGCGACCAGGAGCAGATCGACGGGCGCGTTTCCCAGATCCGCACCCAGATCGAGAACTCCACGTCCGAATACGACACCGAGAAGCTCCAGGAGCGCCTGGCCAAGCTTGCCGGTGGCGTGGCGATTATCAAGGCCGGTGCGGCTACCGAGGTAGAACTCAAGGAACGCAAGCACCGCATCGAGGATGCCGTGCGTAACGCCAAGGCAGCCGTGGAAGAAGGCACCGTCGCCGGTGGTGGCGTGGCTCTTATCCAGGCCGGTAAGGAAGCTTTCGCTGACCTCAAGCTCGAGGGCGACGAAGCAACCGGCGCGGCCATCGTGCGCTACGCTATCGAAGCTCCGCTCAAGCAGATCGCCAGCAACGCCGGCCTCGAGGGCGGCGTGGTGGCCGAGAAGGTCCGCAACCTCCCCAAGGGCGAGGGCCTCAACGCGGCCACCGGCGAATACGTCAACCTCATGGAGGCGGGCGTTATGGATCCGGTCAAGGTGACTCGCTCGGCACTGCAGAACGCGGCGTCCATCGCGGGCCTCTTCCTCACCACCGAAGCCGTGGTGGCGGACAAGCCCGAACCGCCGGCTCCGGCCGCGCAGGGTGATGGCGGCATGGGCGGTATGTACTAAACCGCAAAGCTAAGGTGCTAACCGTCAGGGTGGCGCGCTTTCCGAGTGGAGGGCGCGCCACCCTTGGCATATACGGAAGTGCAGACAGGCCCGGCCCGCAGTGCGCGGATCCGGCCCGCAGTGCGCAGGTCCGGTCCGTAGCGCGGGCCCTGTCCGTAGGTCGCATGCTATCGATTTCGGCCGCACGCGTATATCCGGCCGGGCTTACATATCCGGTTCGCGCTCGATACCGTGCGTGGGGGAGGGATCGGCGGGCCGGGCCACAATATCTCCCTCGGGATCATCTTCGATCAGCGGCGGAATAGTATCCGTGTAACGCGGGGTACGCCGGGGCGCGCCCTCGCGTTCCTTCTCTTTCCACACCTCGGCCTGGGCACGATCCGCGAGCGGGGAGTCGATATTCTCCGCCAGTGCTAGTGCCTCATCGCGTTCCTTTTCGGCTGCCCGCCGCCGCTCATTAATTTTATTGAGCATGGCCTGGGAAACTTCTTCGCGCTGGCGCTTGCGGAGCTGCTCGGCGCTCAGCTGCGGCTCACTCACGTCCGTCACCGTCCCGGTGGGGATCACCCGCGTGACCTCGCCGGAATCCTCCTCCGGAATACGTGCTTCCACCGCTTCCAACGTTGAGGTTTCGGTGCGAGCATCGCGGTAGGGCTCCGCCCCGGCCGGCGTTACGGGTGTGGCCAGCGATACGGGCGCGGCTGGCGCGGTGAGAGGTGGCAGCGCCGTCGTACCTAAATCTGTATCGCCCGGGCGCGTAACGTCTGCCGTGCGCGCTACCTCAACCGTGCGTGCTACCTCTCCGCTCCGCGTAGTCTCCCCGCTGTGCGGCCCATCGGCCGGTACCATCGCCTCCGCGGGGCGCTCGGGCTCCGCCAGGCGCTTGCGCAGCTTCGCGGCCTCCGCCTGCAAATTCTGACGCGCCGCATCCTCCCATTTTTGGCCCTCGGGCGTATAAAACAAATGCTTGCGCTCCAGCAGCTTCGCCACGATTTTTTCGCGCCCGCGCCAGAAACTCTCATCGGGAATATGCGGGTATTCCTCGCGAATCGCCTGGGTATAGCGCCGGTAGCTCTGCGGGGACGAAGCCAAAATCGCCAGGTGTGCATCACGCAGCACCATAATGTCAATATCCTGTTCGGCGGTCCCAAGGCTGGTCGCCGGGGCGCGCCCCATGACCGGCATAGCGGTAAGCGCGGGAGCTTTCATACCCCAAATCAATTCGGCCACCCGGCGCGCAGTTTCCGCGGCGATACCCAGCTGCGTCAGCTCATTTTCGGCCGTGCGCGCCGAGAGCAGCTCATCTTCACCCCCGCGTTTCGTGTAGACGCGGTAGCGCGACGTCGAAAAAACCACCCCGTGGTACCAGGCCGCAAGCCGCACAGTATCCGGGTGATGCGTTTCGTTAATGAGTTTTTCCACGTTGGCGAGCATGGCCGTGAGGTGGTGAATATCGTGGAAGATGCGATCAGGTTCCGACCAGCGCCCCAGCACCGACGCGCACGTCGCCTGAATCTCCGCGCTGGACGCGGTCGCCCCCAGCCCCGTCACTGCCTTCTCGAAAGAAACCGGCAGCCACGAAGGAACGGACATATTTCCTCCCACCGTGGTGCGCACCCGCGGCGAACTTTTCGCCAGGGGACGACGACGCACGTCGCCCTCCGCACTCAAACGCAACTGATTCTAATCATGCCCCGGCCCGGGTGGGGACACTTTGGGCCTTTTCGCACCTCAGGACCGCAGTGGAGGCAGACGGGGAGGACCTTGTTTGAGCGCGGGTAACGCCGCGGACCCTCCACTTTTCGCCCAGCTGAACGCGATAACCGGGCCGGCGAGGTGCACGGGCGCGGCCGGTGCACTAACGTAGAGACGTGATATCTGACGCAGCCTTCTCCGCCTCGCCCACCGCCGGCCGGCCCCGGGCGCTGGTGACCGGGGGAAGTTCCGGTATCGGGCTCGCTTTCGCCCGCCAGCTCGCCGCGCGCGGATACGCGCTAGTCCTGGTGGCGCGCGGGGCAGCACGCCTGAACGCCGTTGCCGAACAATTCCGGGAGCGGGGCGTGGAATGCGAAACGATGTGTTGCGATCTGGGTGCGGGCAACGACGTCGCACGCCTGTGCACCTACCTAGCTGACCATGCTGTTGATGTGGTGGTCAATAATGCCGGGGCGGGCCTTTACGAGAGCCTCGTGGATGGGGATATGGACCGGATCGAAGCCGCGGCGGCCCTCATGGCGGGGGCGCCGGTACGGATCGGCGCGGCAGCCACAGCGGCAATGGCGCGGCGCGGGCGGGGCGCTCTCATAAATATCGCCTCGGTGCAGAGTTTTGTTCCCATGGGTGCCTACGCGGCCCTCAAATCCTTTGTGCGAGTATGGTCCGAATCCTTGGCTGTGGAATTGCACGGTAGTGGAGTGACGGTCACCGCGGTTCTGCCCGGATGGGTGCGTTCGGATTTCCACCGCAACTCGGGTGGGAAACGCTCCGGGGTTCCCGATGTGCTCTGGCTCGAACCCGATACGGTGGCGCGGGCCGCGCTTGCGGCGGCCGCGCGCGGAAAAGTCCGCTGCACCCCCACGGTGCGCTACAAGATTATTGGTTTTCTCGCGGAAAAGGGCCCGCGCTGCGCGGTAAACTGGGTGGCAAGGAAAATTAACGGCAGTGGGCGAAAGGCGGACCGCGGGTGAGCGAGCTCGAACCGATCGATCCGTATTTGGATGACTCCAAAGCCCGCCGCCGGCATCGGGTGCGCCGTGCCCTCACAAAACCGGTCATGTCCACGATCCTCCGGCCCACCGTGCTGGGAGAAGAAAATATCGAGAACCTGGACGGCGCATTTATCCTGGTGCCGAACCATTCTTCGCACCTGGATGCTCCCATGATTTTCTCGCTGCTCCCCGATAAACTCACCGAGCGGTTAGCCACGGGGGCGGCCGCGGATTATTTCTATCGCCGCCGCGGCATCTCCAATCTCACCTCGTTATTCTTTAATACCTATCCTATTGAGCGCGGTAAAAAGCCCACGGGTAAAGCCGGTTCGGAATACCAGCCCGGCCGTGCCAAAGGGATGACAGGCCGCCTGTTAGCAGCGGGTGTTCCGATTCTGATTTTCCCGGAAGGTACGCGTTCACGTACCGGGGAGCTCGGTACTCCGAAGGCGGGTGCCGCGGCCCTCGCCCAGCGTTTCAATGTTCCCATCGTCCCGATTGCCATGTCCGGCGGGCACGAAGTTATGCCGGTGGGTGCGATGCTCCCGAAATTCCGCGGCGAAGTCTTTTTGTTTATCGGCCGGCCCATGTACGGCCTCGCGGAGGAAGACTCGGCAGATTTTATGGGCCGAGTTTTCACCGCCATCCAGATGATGCTCGAGCAGAAAAGCGCGCATCCGCTCACCCCGGAAGGCACCAGTCCTTTTGACGCGGCGCAGGCCGGTCAGGCTCCCACTGCAGGTGCGGCGCCCGAAGCGGGCGATCCGAGCGAGGCCGGTGAGGCCGGCGAGTTTCCGGAAACCGAGTAACTGCTTGGAACCTGAGTAGCTCGTTTAGCTGGGCGATGCCGGATTCTGGCACGGCTCGGTGGGAGCGGGGAAGGTGAGCTGCACCGTGAGCCCACCACCGGGGGTTGTGAGCGCCCGAGCGGTACCGTGATGCGCGGCCATAATAGCGGCAACGATGGCCAAGCCGAGTCCGGAACCACCCGATTCGCGCGAACGTGAATAATCCGGGCGGTAGAAGCGCTCGAAGATGCGCTGGGAATCCGCTTCAGAAATACCGGGGCCGTGGTCGCGCACTTCAATAGTGGGCTGGCCTTCCGCGGTGCCTACCGCCACTTCCACCGGGCTGGCTTCCGGGGCGTGCGCGAGCACATTAGAAAGCAGATTTGCGATCACCTGGGTGATGCGATCCGCATCCCCGTGGACCTCCACCATCGCGGGCGGTGGGGTGCGCCCATCCAAAGCAACCACCGTGGCGGTGCGCTGCGGGGCACGCACCCGGAAATCAAGGATGGCGTTATCGGCCAGCTTGGCAAGATTGACACAATCGAGGTTAAGGGGGCGATTTTCGTCGAGGCGGGCCAGCTGGAGCAGATCCTCCACGAGCCCGGCCATTCGGTTGGCTTCCGATTCCACTCGCTCCATAGCTTCGGGGACACGCTCGGGGGGAACTCCGCCCAGGCGATACAGTTCGGAATACCCGCGGACGGTTGCTAGCGGGGTGCGTAATTCGTGGGAGGCGTCCGAAACGAAGCGCCGCATTTTTGCTTCTGAGCGTTCCTTTTCCGCGAAGGCGTGCTCGAT
The DNA here is from genome assembly GCF_030230305.1 of Actinotignum sanguinis. Lineage (NCBI taxonomy): Bacteria > Bacillati > Actinomycetota > Actinomycetes > Actinomycetales > Actinomycetaceae > Actinotignum > Actinotignum sanguinis. Next base: position 54,501 of record NZ_JASPCQ010000004.1, on the reverse strand, counting down.
TTGGGCGAGCATAACGTTAATGGATTTAGCGAGCATCCCAACTTCGTCGTCGTCCTGACCATGCGGAACACGTTCGGCCAGGTGTCCTTCCGCAATGGTGTGCGTAGCTGCTTCGATATCACGCAGGGACCGCAAGGTACGCGACACCAGACCGGTCACGGCCAGTCCGGCCGCCAGCACGGTCGCGAGTCCGGCGAGCACAAAAATAAGGCGTAGTCGCGCAATCGTAAACTCGATCGGCCCGAGTGGCTGGGCGATAATGATGTTCCCGGTAATGAGGCCGCCGGTGGAGGCCGGGCTAATGGGGTGGACCAGCACCCGCCAATCCGAGCCGTACAGGGTGGAAGGAACCGTTACGGGCTCTTCGGAACCCAGGCTGGCAATACGGTCAAGTTCGCGCGGGTAGCCGAATTCTTCTACGGCCCCCGGATTGGGAAGTTCGTAGGTGGTTACCTCGCGCTGCCCGGCAATACCCCAATTGACCCGCACGAAGAAATCGGAGAGGTTGAGGGGGGAGGACTGGCTGGCACCGGGCAGCTCCTGGAGGAACATCCGCTCCACCGAGCGCGCATTCGTGGTCAAATCCTGGTCGATAGTGGAGACTAGGTATTGCTTGAGAAGGGTGACCGAGGCGAAACCCAAAAAGGTTGCCGCGGTGCCCACCAGGATGACGAACGCGATAATGAGGCGGCCGGCAAGGGTGCGGGCCGGCCGCAGCGCGCGCCGGAAAACTCCGCCGCGGTGGTTGCGCGCGGGAGATTCGGTTGCCGGGTTGCCGGGCTGCGCGGGGCGGCTCGGCAACGGCGGAGCCCCCGCGCTTTCCGGGGGAAGCGGATCGTGACGTTGGGTCATAACCGAATGCTATTTGGAAGCACGCAGAACGTAGCCGATGCCGCGGCGAGTGTGGATGAGAGGAACGAGGTTGCGGGCCTCTTCCGGATCGGTGATCCCCAGGGCTTCCGGGGAATCAATTTTGCGCCGCAAATAGGAAATATAGGATTCCACGATGGAAATCTCGCCCTGCCAGTTGTAATCCCATACATGGTCGAGGATCTGTGATTTAGAAACCACTCGTTCGGCATTAATAATGAGGTAGCGCAACAGCTTGAATTCTGTGGGGGAGAGTTCCACCGGCCGGCCGGCGCGCGTGACCTCATAGGAATCTTCGTTCATTTCCAGGTCCGCGTAGCGCAGCACCGCCGATTCGGTTTCCTCCGGGCTGGTGCGCCGCAGCACTGCGCGAATACGTGCCACCACTTCCTCCAGGGAGAACGGCTTGGTGATGTAGTCATCCCCGCCGACCGTCAGACCTTGGACTTTGTCCTTCACATCATCGCGGGCGGTGAGGAACAGCACCGGGAGATCATGGTCGCGTTCGCGCAGCCGGCGCAGCACCTCAAAGCCATCCATGCCCGGCATCATGATATCGAGGACGGCCAGGTCCAGGTGCTGATTTTGCTGGTGAGCGAGGGCTTCCGCGCCATCTGCGGCGGTGTACACATCGAATCCGGCGAACCGGAGAGAAACGGAAAGAAGTTCGCGAATCGAGGGCTCATCATCAACAACGAGGATGGCCGCTTCGGGAGTGTGCTCGGTAGGCGTCATAAAACTAAGGAAACTCGAGCTTTCTGAAAGCTTCCTGGAAGTTTGCGGGAAGCGAAAGGAAAGAGGTGAGGGAGATGGGAGGGGAACGACGACGCCCCGGGCCGGGGTGGCAGCGCCACCCCGGCCCGGGAAGCCACGCGGAGCTTGGGTCACATAGGCGCATATGGCTTGTGCCCGCTCCCGATGCGGGATATTCCCAGCGCGGGATATTCCCCGCGCTGGAGAGCCCGGTACTTTAGTAGCTGGTGAAGTCCCGGCCTTCGATTTGCTCGGGGGCTTCCCCGCCCTTGAGGGCGGCGAGGCGCGCTTCGATTTCTGCGTCGTCGGAATGATCCTCCAATTCTGCGAATTGATCGGCCAAGCTCAGGGAGGCGACTTCGGCCTTGCCCTGCGCCAGGGCTTCCTGGCGGCGGACCCGCTCTTCGAAACGGGCCAGCTCACTGGTGGGATCCAACACGTTGATCGAGGAGATGGCATCCTGCACCTGGCTTTGCGCCTGGGCGGACTTCTGGCGCGCCACGAGGGTATCGCGCTTGTTCTTGAGTTCGGTGAGCTTGTCCTTCATCTGGGTGAGCCCGGACTTGAGCTGCTCCATAACCTTTTCCTGGGAGGCGAGCATGGGTTCGGCGTCCTTGGCTTCGCGCTCGTATTGAATCTGCTTGCTCAGTGCCACTTTCGCGAGGTCATCCCAGTGGTTCGCACCTGCTTCATCGCCCTTGGCGCGCATCTCATCGGCGCGGCGCGAGGAGGCGATGGCTTTCTGCCCCCAGTCGCGGGCGGCTTTGATGTCCTCGTTGTAATCGGATTGTGCCAGGCGCAGATTGCCCACGGTCAGGGCCACGGCATCTTCGGCTTCCGCAATGGAATTCTTGTAATCCCGCACCATCTGGTCGAGCATCTTCTGCGGGTCTTCGGCGCGGTCGAGGAGCGCGTTAATATTCGCCTTCGCCAGCTGGGTAATGCGTCCGAGGATTGTTTGTTTTTCAGCCATGATCAGCCTTTCTCTGTGTCGTCGAGTAGGAATGGTGTGATGAATAATGGATAAATAGTATCCGGGCGGGGCGCGATCAACGGACGCACGCGGCCACCGGTTTTAGAACGAACGGCTCCCTCCTCCCGCGGCGCCCCCGCCGCCAAATCCGCCGGAGCCACCTCCGAAACCACCGAAACCACCGAAACCGCCAGCACGCCCGCCGCCGAAGCCGGAGCCCCAACCGGAACCCCAGCCCGAATTGTGGCGGGATCCGCCCCCGGAGAGCGAACCGAGGAACATTCCGAGCAGCAGGCTACCTACGTCCCCGCCGCCGTTATTGCCACCAAAACCACCGGAGCTGCGGGCGGACAGCGCCGCCTGGACCGCATCCGTGGCGCGCTGGGCATAGGATTCGGCCCGCGCGTAATAGTCGCGGCGTTTAGCCAGGTCATCACTGGTATCCCCGGCTTGGAGGGCGGTGCGGGCCGCTTCTAGCGGGGCGCGTGCTTCGTTACCGGTACTCCAGCGGTTCTGCGACACCATGGCTTCCGCTCGCTGCACCGCGGCCTGGGCCCGCTGGCGATCCCGCTCCACTCCGGCTGCCTGGCGCCGGTAGTTTTCCTCCGCGTTCCGGGCCGGGGCGAGGGCGCCGTCCAGTGCACGTTCCGCCTCGGTGAGCTCCCGAATTCCGGCCAGCGGATCCACGCGCTCCCCGCGATACTTTTCCACCAGCGCCGCCGCCCGATCCCGCGCGGCCACCACCGGGGCATGATCCCCGCCGATGCGATGGGCATCCGCAATATCCGCGGAAATGGAGGAAATATGCTCGGCCAGTTGGGTGAAAGCACGATTAACAGATTCTTGGACGTTGGAAATCGCGCGGTAGCGTTCCGCAGCCTCATCCAGGGCCTGTTCTGCGATACGCACAAAAGGCACGGCCTGGTTGCGTTCGCCCCTGCTAAGGAGCCGATCAACCTGCCCGAGCGCATCCTCCGCTCCGGCCAGCAAGGACTCAATATCCGCGGGGTAGGTACGGAAAGTTGCCACCGCGCCCTCCCCGTAGCTTGCCGCCAGCGAGTCCAATTGCCGGGTAGCGCTGGGAAGATTAGTGCGAATATCCGCCGCGCCTTCGCGCACCCGCGCCGCGGCCTCTTCCACATTCGCGGCCAAATCACGCAGCCGGGAGAATTCTTCTTCCTGTTCGGTAATGGCCCGCTGCGCTTTGTCGGTCAGTTCCAGAATCGCGGTGTTATAGGCACGCACTTGCTCCGGGGTGTCGGGGATATCGTCGTCTAAGAGCTGGCGTTGGTTGAAAGCTTCTTGGAGATAATGCTGTGCCTGCGCGAGCGCCTGGTCAAAGCCGCGCACTGAGTTCACCCCGAATTGCGCCCGCGCGAAATTGAGTTCCGCGGCGGCGCTGCGGACGCCGTCGTCGGTCGCTAAAAGCGCGGCTGCGGCACGTTTGCCGAGCGCAGCAAGATCTTCACGAATTTTATTTTCCGACTGTTTGCGTTTGCGCGAACGCACGAAAACAACGGCCCCGATAATAACGACGACGACGCCACCCCCGAGCGCCACACCGGCCCAATTCGTTTCTTCCCCTTGCGCCAGCTCCCGGGTGTAGGCGAGGGAACCTTCCAGCCAGCGGCCTTCCCGGAAGGCGGCGCGCACGTCACCGGTAAAAGCGTTGTCCAGATCCGAGGCGGAGAAACTGGAGCGGCCGTAGGCGTAGCTGAACTGGCGGCTATCCACGGCCACGGCGATGAGGGTGGCATCGCTGGACAGCCCGGCGCGGTTGAACGTGTCGATGGGCCACTGGTCCGCGCTGGCGCCGTCGAACCTATCGACAAAAACGAAACGCACCGCGTAATCCGTCTCATCTTGGAGGCGGTTGAGGGAGGTGCGCAGCTGCTCTTCTTCCGTGGTGGACAGCACCTGGGCGTGATCCGTGACCGGATCAACGCTGGAGAGGGGTTCTTCCGCGGCGGCCAGCGGGCCGGAGAGTAGCAGGGCGCCCGCGAGCGCTAATGTTCCAGCTATCCGGCGTGCGATCCCCATAATTTCAACCTTCCGTGCGCCCGGTGGCGATCACCGGCCTTAGCCCTCAAGTGGTGGACAGCACAATTTAACCACAGCATGCTGGGAGGGGGATGGGAAAAGGGGCCGGGGGCGTTCAGCCGGTAGCGTTGCCTGTGCCCGCGGGGGCGCTGGTAGAATGACGCTGGTGCTTCGCCCGACCGTGTGCGAAGCGTTTTTGCTAGAAATGAGAGTGTTGTGCCAACCGGAAAGGTTAAGTTTTTCGACGCCGCTAAGGGCTTCGGCTTTATTGTCAGCGATGAGGACGGTGCGCAGGTATTCCTGCCCGCCTCGGCCCTCCCGGAAGGGCTGACGCCGCGCAAGGGCCAGCGGGTATCTTTCGGGCTTGCCGATACGCGTCGCGGTCCGCAAGCACTCAATGTCGAACCCATGACCAAACTTGAATCGCTCGCGCGGAAGAATCGGCGTTCCCCGGAAGAAACGGTGGTGATCGTGGAAGATCTCATTCGGCTTCTGGACGGGGCCTCCACCCAGCTTCGGCGCGGCCGCTACCCGGAAGGGGGAGGGCAGATCGCGCGCGCCTTGCGTGCGGTTGCCGATGATTTTGATGCCTAAGAATGCCGAACATGCCAACTGCGCGGGGGAAGAATCCGCCGCGGTCCACTTTCCCGATGTGAGGGTGGAAGGACACGCGGATGAGGGCGCGGATATGGCGCGCCCGGAGGATCGCGTCGATGAAAATGTAGCGGTGGCACCCGATGATAAACGGGTGGAACCGCTCCCCGGCCTGCCCGAAGATCGAGTTCTCGCGGGGGCTGTTGATGAGGCGCGGGCAACTCTGCTCGCGGCCATTGCCGAACGTTTCGTGGGGGAGTACGCGGGATTCCTCGCTGAGGATACCCGGGTGGTCTCCTACCTCTTTACCTGTACTCATCCGGGTTATCACGGCTGGTACTGGAGTATTACGGTGAGCCGAGCGAGCCGGGCCCGCACCGTGACGTTTAACGAAATTGAGATGTTGCCCGGAGCGGGGGCTTTGCTGGCTCCGCGCTGGGTGCCGTGGAGTGAACGGCTGGCCAAGCTGGAAACGGAGAAAGCGCAGGCGCGGGCCGCCTCGGAAAAGGAACGTCAGGAATCGGTGCGGGCTGCCGCATCGGACAAAGCCGAGCGGGCTGAGCGCAGCGGCCGGCGCCGCCGGGTGCGGCGCAAGGTCACGGTGGCGGAAAGTGAAACCGCCAAGGTGGAAACGGAAACTGCCGGGGCGGAAACAGAAACCGCAGCAGCGGCAGAAGTACCTGCGGTGGAAGTGGCAGCCCCGGTGGTGCGCCGCGGGCGCGGGCGGACCGTGGTGCGCGGATCGCGCGGGCGGCGCTACCAGGCCACCGGCGCCCTGAGCTAAAACAGGAGCAGCGGTGATGCGGATCCAAGGGCGGGCCAGAGATTACGCGTGGGGCGGCACCAGTGCGCTTCCCGCGCTCTTCGGTTACGCTCCGGCGGAAACCCGGGTGGCGGAAATTTGGCTCGGTGCCCACCCTGATGATTCGGCCCAGGTGATCAGCGCTGCGGATGCTCCACTCTTCGACCTGGCCCAGCTCTACCCCTCTGCACCCGCTGGCGAACACCGGATCGGGCGTGAAGATGAGGTGGGCGGGCGCAGGAGCGCCGTGGCGCGCACCCCGCGCGGGCGGTGGCGCGCGCGGCACCGGACTGGCCTGGCGCGAGGCATGCGCACGCCGGATCGCTCGGAGTTCCCGGGGTGTTCGGGGCACTCGGAGCGTGCCGAAGAATCCACTACGTTCTTGGGTGCCGGTGGGCCGAGTCTGCGCGATCTTATCGCCCGGGCACCCGAGGAGATGCTCGGTGCGGATGTGGCGCGCCGGCACGGGGGTGAATTACCGTATTTGCTCAAACTCATTGCCCCGCATCAGCCGCTCTCCCTCCAGGTGCATCCCTCCCTTGAGCAGGCCCGCGCGGGGTTCGAGCGGGAAGAAACCGCCGGAATTGCCCGCACCGCTCCCCATCGTTCCTATCGGGATCGCAACCATAAACCGGAACTGGCCTATGCTCTCACGCCGTTTGAGGCTATTTGTGGGCTGCGCACGCCGCGCCGCATCGCTGAAGTGCTGGGTGGGCTCGGGCTGCCGCTCACGGATCGACTTGCGGCTCTCGTGGAAGAACGCGGGGTGGGGGCGGTTTTCGCCGAGCTGCTTTCCGCGGGAACCCGCCCGGAACCCGCCCAGATTGCGCAGGTGGTGGCTGCCTGCGCCGCGCGTCTGGAGCGGGGCGCCTCGCCTTCCCCGCGCGCGGATCGCATCGTGGAAACCCTGGCGCAGTACTATCCCGGCGACCCGGGAGTGGTGGCTTCCCTCCTCATGAATCCCGTGAGTTTACGCCCGGGCGAAGCACTATTTATCCCCGCCGGGACAGTGCACGCCTACCTGTCTGGAACCGCGGTGGAAATTATGGCGGCCTCGGATAATGTGCTGCGCGCCGGCCTCACCCCGAAACATGTGGATGTGGAGGAATTGGTGCGGATTATGGACGACGCCGCAGTCCCGCCCATCCGCATCGCCCCCGAGCATATGAGCGAGGCGGTATCCACCTTCTATGTTCCCGTGGATGATTTTGAACTCTCGGTCGTTCATCTGCGCGATGCTACCTCCACGGAAAAGCTGCGCTCGCGCGGTCCGCGCACGGTGGTCTGCCTGGAGGGTGCGGTGGAAGTCTTTGCCGGAGGCCGGCGCGAACCGCTCAACTCGGGGCAGGCGATTTTTGTTCCGCACAGTGACGGGGAGCTGGCGGTACGAGGATTTGGCGACGTCGTCGTCGCATCTGTTCCGTAACGACCCGGGCCGTGCGCGTGGTGAAACGCCGTGTACGCCCAGCCGCGTGGCCGGACTCACGCGGGTGGCGGGGCGGGAGAAAACCGCGCCAGCGCGCCGTTTTCACCCAGCAGGCGGCCAGTGTCTCGAAATATGAGACAAAAAGGGCGAAAAAACATCCAAATAATGAGACGTGTCTTGCGTGGGTGGTGACCGGGTTCAAGAATGAGTGCTGGTGGCGGTCAGGACCGCCCGAAAATCTGCGGATCACGCGCTCGCCTGGCGTGCAGCGGACCGCACGACTACCGAGGAGATCTTCGTGAGCGTAACTTCCACGCACGTCGAGACGAACCACAGCACAACCTCCGAGCCGAAGCGGGATTTTTTCCGGCTGCGCGAACGCGGGACCACCGTGGCCCGGGAAGTGCGCGGCGGGCTGGTCACCTTCGTGGCCATGGCCTACATTTTGGTTCTTAACCCCATTATCCTTTCCGGTCCGGATTCCACCGGCGCCTACCTGGGCGGCGGCACCGAAGGTCCGAACCTCCCGGCCATCGCCGCGGGTACCGCCATCGTTGCGGGCCTCATGACGCTGCTCACCGGCGTTATCGCGAATTTCCCACTCGCCATGGCGGCCGGGCTGGGGCTCAATACCATCGTCGGCGTGGTGATCGTCCAGATGCCTGGCATGACCTGGGCTGACGGTATGGGCATTATCGTTATCGAAGGTATCGTCATCACGCTGCTCGTGGTGACGGGCCTGCGTGAAGCTATTTTCCGGGCGGTGCCGAAGTTCCTGCGCACCGCCATTTCTGTGGGCTTGGGGCTGTTCATCACCCTCGTTGGGCTGGTCAACGCCGGCCTCATTCGCCCCGGCGAAGGTACCATCATGTCCTTCGGAATCAACGGCTCCATCGCCTCCTGGCCGCTGGCCGTTTTCGTATTCGGACTCTTCCTCACCGCGATCTGCCTGCTGCGCGGCGTTCCCGGCGCGCTCCTCATCGGCATCGTGTCCTCGACCATCGCGGCCGTTATCGTCAATATTGTTGCCAAGCCCGGAAGCGTGGCCGGTGGGGATGTGGCCGGCTGGAACGGCGGGGCACCCGCACTGAACGGCTCCCCGGTGCAGATTCCGGACTTCTCCACCCTCGGAGCCTTCTCCGTGGTGGGCCCCTTCCAGAAGATCGGCGTGATCTCCGTGGTCGTACTGGCCTTCTCCGTGATGCTCGCTGATTTCTTCGACACCATGGGCACCATGGTCGCGGTGGCTTCTGAAGGCGACCTCCTTGATGAGGACGGCATGCCGTACCACACCTCCCGCATCCTGCTCCTCGATTCCCTCGCGGCGCTGGCCGGCGGTATGGGCGGCGTATCCTCCAACACCTCGTTCGTCGAATCGACGACGGGCGTAGCGGACGGTGCGCGCACCGGCCTCGCATCGGTGACCACCGGCGCCCTCTTCCTGCTCTCCATCTTCTTCGCACCGCTCGTGACTCTGGTTCCTTCCGAAGCGGCCGCCCCCGCACTGGTCGCGGTGGGCTTCCTCATGATGCAGCAGGTGACCGAGATTGATTGGGAAGACCTGAGCGTGGGTATCCCGGCCTTCCTCACCATCGCGCTCATGCCCTTCTCCTACTCCATTACGGTCGGCATCGGGGTGGGCTTCGTTGCTTTCGTCATCATGTCGGTGGCCGCCGGCAAGGCTCGCCGGGTTCACCCCCTCATGTGGGGTACCTTCGTTGCCTTCGTGGTCTACTTCCTGCTTGATCCGATTCAGAAACTCCTGATTGGCTAAGCGCAGCTAAGCTCTGTGCAGCACGTTGGCTGCCAGCTCAACCACGCAGGGCCTACCCGCACGGGTAGGCCCTGCGTGCGTCGTCGTACCATTTTCGCCGGTGAGACAAAGGTGAGCTTTACGTGGCCGTGCGTGATAAACTCACCGCAGATAGCGCAACTGCGAGCTCGCCGCGCCCGCCGGCCGCTATGGATATCGGATTTTTCTGCAGGGGGCAGGATTTAGTGGGGCGTACATTCGCCAGTTTGAAGTACCGCAACTACGCTATTTGGTTCGCTGCCTCGTTGGTCGCCAATACCGGCGGGTGGATGCAACGCACCGCCCAGAACTGGCTCGTCATGAGCGACCTCACCAATAATGACGCTTTCGCCGTCGGTATTGTTACGGCGCTGCAATTCGTCCCCATTCCTTTTATTATGCCGCTGGCCGGGGCGCTCGCTGATCGCCTCGATAAACGCAAAATGGTAGTGCTCACCCAATTCGGAATGCTGCTCACCGCGGTAGCCCTGGGGGTACTGGTACTACTGGGCTGGGCGAATGTGCTGGTGGTCTGCCTTTTCGCCCTGGCCATCGGGGTGATTCAATCTTTCGATAATCCTCCGCGCCTCGTTTTTATCTCCGAATTGGTGCCCCCGCGCTGGCTCCCGAATGCGGTGGGCCTGAATTCCATGTCCTTTAATATTGCGCGCCTCATCGGGCCGGCGCTGGGTGGTTTGCTCATCGGCCTTATTGGCACCGGCTGGGTTTTCATTATTAACGGCATCATGTTCGGTGCCACCCTCATCGCCTTGGCCCTTATGCGCCCGGAAGAATTCCACCCGGCACCCCGCCCGGAAAAGAAAGTTTCCGCGATTCAGGGAACGATTGACGGTTTGCGTTACGTGGGCAACCGCTCCGACCTCCTCGTTATTTTCGCGGTGGTGGGTGTGGTCTCCTGCCTGGCCATGAACACCCCGCTCACCACGGTGTCCATGTCCACCATGGAATTCCACGCCGATTCCACCCAATTCGGCATTGTTTCTTCTATGGTCGCGGTGGGTTCGCTTTCCGGGGCCGTGGTGGGGGCGCGGCGCACGAAACAGCCGCGGGTGCGCTCCGTGGTGGGAGCGGGTGTGGCCATGGGCATCGCGGTCACCGCCAATGCGCTGGCCCCGAATCTGCTGGTCTACACCCTGACGCTCGTGCCGGTCGGTTTCTTTATGCTCATCATGCTCACGGCGGCCAATGCCGCGGTGCAGATGTCTACCTCCCCGCAGATGCGCGGGCGCGTGGTGTCCCTCTACCAGACGGTCAATCAAGGCGTGACCCCGATCGGTTCCCTGGTGGTGGGCGGTATTTCCGGGGCGGCCGGGGCGCGCTGGGGCGTGGGCATTGGTGCGATTGGCTGCCTGGTGGCCACGGTGGGTGCCTACTTGTGGGGCCGGCGCAAATGGGATGTGGAAGTGCACTACCGGGTGCGTCATCCCTTCCAGCTGGAGATCCTCGGCCCGCTCGAACATGAAAATGAGGAGCGCGAAGCAGAACTACGGGCCAATCGCACCGGGCAAACGGATAGCGGGCAAAGCTTCACCGCGGAGGACCACGACGAGGTCGAGGCCGATCTTTTCGAACCCGAAGATGAAGCGCACGACGTTGAAACCGGGCATTCCCCGCAGCGCGCGGGCGGCTTAGAATGGCAAGATACGCATGAGGAGCCGGATGTGGATGGGCGCCCCGGTGCCGCCCCCGCCGCTGAGACGAAGGAGACCCGCGATGAGTGATGACCTTGTTGATACCCGCGAGATGTACCTCAAAGCGGTCTACGAACTCGAAGAAGAAGGAATTGTTCCGCTGCGCGCCCGGCTCGTGGAACGCCTGAGCCAATCCAAACCCACCGTCTCGGAAACCGTGGCGCGCCTGGAGCGCGACGGCATGATGTACCTGGATACTGATCGCGCCATCGTTCTCACCGAGGAAGGCCGGCGCATCGCCACCAGCGTGATGCGTAAGCACCGGGTGGCCGAATGTTTCCTCCTTCACGTGCTGGAGATGCCCTGGGAGCACGTGCACGCTGAGGCCTGCCGCTGGGAACATGTTATGTCCCGCGAGCTAGAAGAACGCATCGCGCACGTGCTGGGGGAGCAGGGCTATGAACTCAGCCACGATCCTTTCGGCAACCCAATTCCCGCGGAAAACTCCCTGGGTCCCGGCGCGGATATAGCCGCGCGAACCGGTCTGCTCGCCGTGGCGGATTACCTGGAGCGCAACCCGAGCGGCGGGAAAGTCACCATTGCGCGCATCGGTGAAGTGGTCCAAACCGACGACGACGTTCTCGAGGCTATGGCCGCGGCCGGCATTAAACCCGATGCTACGGTGACCATTAGTGTGGAGGACGACGGCGATATCCTCGCCCGCGGCGCCAGCGGGGTATTTCCTCTTACTGACTGGATCCGCAAACACCTCCTGGTGCACGCCTGAGGGTGCTGTTGCGCTGGCGGCATGCTCCTAGGGGTGTGGCGCGCCTCGAGTGGCGGTGACGGCCGGGGTTCAGAGCGGCGGGGCGGTAGTGCGGCGTTGTCGTAACTCGTGGTCTCCACCACAATTCGTCACCGCAGCGTAACCTAAGCCGCAAAAAAGTATATCAAAACGTTATAAATCCCCTCTGGGAAAAGGCTGGTATCACGCGAAAAAAGTGGAGGAAACGCCGGAAGGTCGCCGTTTTGGGATGATAACGGCCCGGCTGTGCCACTTGTTACATAAACGTGACAATTCGTTGCCCAATCGTTACGCTAATGGACGTACCGAAAGTGCCCCTCGGGGTGCGCAGGAAAAGTTTTGTAGGAGATCATCCCATGACCGGACGCCACGCTCTTGATACGCGGTCCCAGGCTCACAACCTGGCGAACCCCGCAGTACGTGGTCTCACCGCAGCTCTCGTTGTGGGTGGCGCAGCAGCACTGATCGTTCCGAATGCGGCGGCTGATACCGCGGCCGCGCCCGCCAAGGCGGCGCTGTCCAACCCGCATGCGCAGGACGTTGCCGCTGGTATCGCCGGCACCACGAGCGCCACCTCGGAATGGAAGATCGAACAGATCAACATTCAATCCGCAGCTCCGGCTGTTGAAGTAGCTGCCCCCGCCGCCAGCGCCACCACCGCCGCGGCTGATGCCGCCACCTCCTCTTCCGATGCTGAAGCTGCTCCCGCGGCCGCGGGCATTGGCGTGGAAGTGGAAGCCGCTCCTAGCGCCATCGGCTCTTCCGTTCTTGATACCGCTCTCAGCGGTGTGGGTTCGCCCTACGTATGGGCTGGCACCACCCCGTCCGGCTGGGATTGCATCGGTTTCGTGCGCTGGGTCTACGCCCAGCACGGCGTTGCTATCGGCGGGCGCACCACCTCGGTGCTCTCGGTTGGCCGCCAGGTTTCCTACGCGGAAGCCCGGCCCGGTGACATCCTGTACTGGCCCGGCCACGTGGCGATCTCGCTGGGCAACGGTCAGAATGTGGCCGCGTGGAACCCGGGTATGGGTACCCGCGTGGGCCCGGATTCGTGGTGCGGTGATACTCCCATCGTGATCCGCGTTTCCTAAAGCGCGTCTCTCGCGAGGTTAGAGAAGAATTATGTGCGAACGCCGTCGGAACTCCCGGCGGCGTTCGCATTTTACGCACGGTTCCACCCCGGGGTGCGCCCGTGGGAGAATGGGCAACGGAGGTAACAATGTACCAGCATGAGAATTCCGTGGTCGTTGGGGTGGATGGTTCCCCCGAATCACGGGCGGCACTTATCTGGGGTGCGCACGTGGCCGTGAGCCGCAATGCTACCCTGCGGGCCCTCACCTGCTACCAGGAAGGTCCCGATCCGCGCGGCTCCTATGAAAGCGCCATGAGCATTGCCCGGGAGGCACTCGCCCAGGAAGCGGTGGCGAGCTTGGCGGGGCTGGAAGCCACCGCGGTGGCGCTACCCGGGGACCCGGTTGAGCTGCTCCTGGCTGAATCTAAAACTGCTTCCCGGCTGGTGGTGGGGTATTCCGGTGCGGATACCGCAGATATTGACCAGCTCGGTGTAGTGGCCGGCGCAATCGTTTCCAAGGCGTACTGTCCGGTTGCCGTGGTGCCGCTCCAGCATTCGCGGCGCCTGCCTATCCGCCACATCGTTGTGGGGGTGGACGGTTCACAGGAATCAAAATACGCGCTCAATTTGGCGGTGCGCATGGCCGGGCGCTGGGGTGCGCAGGTTTCCGCGATTAACGCGGTCTCGGTTACGCGCGCCGGGGGCGGCTTGCTTCCCGGTGGGGATATGACCCGCGAAATTCTCGATGACACCCGCCTGGGCCTGGAAGAAACCGTGGCCGAGGTGCTACGCGGGGATGAAACCGTGCAGGTGCGCTGCTATGCGGTGGAAGGCTCCGCAGCGGAAATCATGGCGGAGTTCTCTAGCTCCGTGGACCTGGTAGTTGTGGGAGCACGCGGCCGCGGCGGCATTACCGGGCTGCTCTTCGGCTCCACCAGCCATACGCTGCTCCTGGGAACCCAATCGCCGGTGCTCGTGGTACCCACCCACGCCACCAAGAACCTCCACGTTCCGGATACCAACGTGCCCTGGGATGTTCCCGATCCTTCGGCGCGGTAGTGTGAGCGTTACCGCGCGGGGCGCCTGTGTGATCTCGTGGTCGCGTGCGCGGGCATGAGCGAGTCGCGGTAAGTAGCGCCCACGGTGCCACGCAGAGTAACCTGGAACGGTTATCTTGTTCCTACCGTCGTTCGGATGAACGGTCGGCGGTAGGCCAGCCCTCGTAGCTCAGGGGAAGAGCGACCGCCTCCTAAGCGGTAGGTCGAAGGTTCGAATCCTTTCGGGGGCACAAAAGATCGGTGCGCGGGCGTAGCCCGTGTGGGGACTACTGCTTAGGATGGAACAAGGGCGAAAGGAGGGTGACACCATGACAGAGCCTTTTGGTTACGAAGACTATTCTGACCCGGTTCTATATGACGTGTTCTATGAAGCGGGAACGATGCTTTGTGGGCGGTATATTTCCCTCTCCAGGCAAGCAGATATTGCGGGTGACGAAGCGCGTCGAGCGGTTTATGACGGTAAATACCTTGAGCTCGTTGAGCAACGCGATGCTGTAGATGAAAATGATCGGGCGGAACAGATTCGTTGTATTCGTTCGTGGCATGCACTGCGTGAGCAATTACCCACCACTCTTTCTCATGTGTGATCTTGATATCCGTGTGGAGTGGATCCGTCGCGTCAAACCGAGAGTATTCGCCAGATCTCGGATATCGCTATCACCAGTATCCATTTTTCTAGGCGGCCAGCCGGGTGCCGGTAAAACCAAGACACAAAAAACGGTAGTATCCCGCTATCTCGATGAAAATATTACGCGCATTATTGGCGACGATCTGCGAGCTTTTCATCCTGACTACGATTGGCTATGCCAGAACGATCCTCTCCGGATGCCTCACGTAACTGCCCAAGCTTCTGGCCAATGGATCGCGATGTGTATCGAGTGGGCATCAAGAAATTCGTTTTCCACTCTGGTTGAGGGAACATGGCGCAATACCGCGATGGTAATGACCGAAGCCAGGAAAGCGCGTGAGCTCGGGCGTCGCACGCACGCGATTATCGTTGCGGTTCCTCCGGTGCTTTCCGTGCAGGAAAAGGAATATTTAGCGAAGCTCGTCCCTCGCTTGGATGAAGGTATACGGAAGTTCACGCCCGATGATATGCCTGTGAAGGTACTCGTGGAGAATATTCGGAAAACTCTCGAATCCGGGTAGGCTGGGGGAATGACCTTGGGAGATACTCACCACGAGCAGCATTCGCACGGGGCCGACGGCGCGCCCGCCCCGCTCCATATCGCTATGACCTCGGTGCACACCTCCCCCCTGGCCACTCCCGGATCTGCCGATGCCGGCGGCCTCAACGTGGTGGTGACCAATACCGCACAAGCCCTGGCCCGCGCCGGGCATCGCGTCGATCTGGTTACCCGCGCCAGCGAAGCCGGCCAGCCCTATATGCATGAGGTTATGCCGGGCGTACGTGCTTTCTTCCTTCCCGCCGGCCCGCGCCACCCCGTTGCGAAAAGCCACACCGATGCCCTCATTACCCCCTTCACAGTGGAATTTCGCCGGTGGATGGCCGAGCGCGGTAGCGGCATCGATCTTATTCACTCCCACCACTGGTTCGCCGGTGTGGCTTGCCTGCCTATCGCCCAAGAAACCGGGCGCGCGCACGTGCAGTCTTTCCATTCGGTAGCGGCGCGGGAAGGCCACAATCTTGCCGACGGCGAACCGGCGGAATCATCCGGCCGTGTGCCCGGCGAGGCGCGTTGCGTGCGCGAATCCGATCTCATTATTGCGGTATCCCAGGCGGAAAAAGAGATGATTACGCAACGCTACGGCACCCCTCCCTGCCCGGTCACCATCGTCCATCCGGGCGTGGATATTGATATGTTCCGCCCGGCTAGCTCGGTGACCTCCGTCCCCGATTGCGTCACCGCGGTGACCGGAGGGCGGGATTACGTTTTCTTCGCCGCTCGCCTGCAACCCCTGAAAGCCCCGGATTTAGCGATTCGTGCGCTTGCGGAACTGCCCGCCGGCACCCGCCCGCTCCTCGTTATTGCCGGGGCGGCCTCTGATGACTTCGCCGGCTACGAAGACCACCTACGCGCCGTCGTAACCGAAACAGGAATGGAAAGCGACGTGCGCTTCATCGGCCCGCTTCCACGCACCGGCCTCGCGGCTTTCCTTGCCCATGCCCAGCTCCTCCTCAATCCTTCGTTCTCGGAAACTTTCGGGATTATCAACGTGGAAGCGGCCGCCTGCGGCACACCCGTGGTGGCCTGGGATTCTTCCGGGATTCCCGAATCGGTGCACGGCGGCGTGACAGGCACCCTGTGCCGTAGCCGCGAGCCACGCGAATGGGCCGGTGCGGTGCGGGCCTACCTGGACGATCCGGCCGTGCGGGCCCGGCACGGTGCCGCGGGGCGCGCTTTCGCGGAGTCGCGCACCTGGGACGCAGTAGCGCGTGATTACGTCGCGGCTTACCGTAGCCTCGGGAGGCAGGCATGACCACGCCTCGCGAGTTCGATGCGCGCGCGTGCAGCAACGCGACCGCGCGCCCGTGGAGTTGGGATCCCAGCGAGTCGCTCTTCGCCCGCACCCTCTTCCTCCACGCCCACCCGGACGACGAAGCGATCCAGGCCGGCGGGCTCACCGCGCTCCTCACCGCAGCCGGGCACCGCGTCAGCATCCTCACCTGCACGCGCGGAGAAGAAGGCGAAGCGGTCCCCGGAACCTTGCCCGCCGGGGCGGGGGAGGCAGAACTCGTTGCCCAGCGCGAAGCGGAAATCACCCGAGCGCGCGCCATCCTCGGGGTTGCGGATGGTTGGTGGCTCGGCACCGCGCCAGCACTCGCGCCCGGCGCTGCGCCGCGCCGCTACCGTGATTCCGGGATGTCCTGGATCGCTCCCGGGGTTGCCGGCCCCGCACCCAGCGCCGGCCCGGGCGCTTTTTCACGCGCGGACCTAAGTGCAGAAATAGCAGATGCGCGGGCACTAGTCGCGCACGTGCGGCCCACCGTCATCATTGGGTACGACGCCGCAGCAAGCTACGGCCACCCCGACCACGTGCGGGTGCATGACCTGGCTGGCGCCCTCGGCCGGGTGACGGGAATTCCGGTGCTCGAGTTGGCTTCCACTCCCGGGCAAGCCGGATGGTGCTACCGCAGCGCCCGGGCGCATGAAGCCACCGTGGTGGCGGCGCTGCGCTGTTATGCCTCGCAGCTGACCGTGGTTGATCGCGCTGATCCTGCGCTGGCCGGCCTGCCGGTCATTGGAACTCCGGGGCCGGGTGCCGCGGGGGCGGGCGCCGCGCGTGATTCTGAACCTGCCCCGCAGCTGCTTATTCGGCATGTGGGCGGCCAGCTCCAGGAGCTCCCTCTCTGGCCGGGATTGCGCCCGGCCGATAGTGCGTCGTCGTTCCCCACTCCGCAAACTTCCGCGCATGCTGCCGCGGCGGGGCTGCCTTCCACGCCGGTGGCGGAATAACGCCCTAATTTTTGGCGTATTACGGCGCGCATAGGGACTTTTACGCCGGACCTGAGTAGCGTTAAGGTCGTGACTCCTCTCTTCAAACGCTCTTCTCGCCGGCATCCGGCTCGTGAATCTCTTTCTCGTGAAACCGCCGCGGTTCCCGAGACCGCCGCGGCGCCCGCGGGCACCCCCGCAGAATCCGCGCAGGATACGCCCGTAGTATCCTCACCGGTCGCAGCCTCCGCGGCCTCCGCCGCGTCCGCTGCCAGTGCTGAGGCTGCCGGCAATTCCACCACTCCGGCTGCACAGGCGCCGCAGGCCGGCGCCGTTGGCAGCACCGACGCCGCACCGCATCATGCCCCGGGCGTCGCAGCGCAGCACGGAACTGAAAGTGCCAACCACGCCCGTGCCGCGGAGGAGCATCCCGCCCCGCTTCCCGCCCCGCAGCGTGAAGAGCTCGTTTCCCGCGCCTACGCCGGTTGGCAGGAGGAGTTGAGTGCGCGGGCGGAGCGCGCGGCGGAAAATGTGGCCGCGCGAGTGTGCATCGATCTCACCCATCCGCATCCAACCGGGGGCGCGCAGTTTTCTTCCGGGGCGCCTACCCGCCTCACCTCCCTTATCCGGGAGGAACGCAGCCAGCAAGAAGCCTTGGCCACGTGGCGAACCCTGCGTGACCAGGTAGCGCGTGCCGCCGAAGAATACGGGTACGCCCCAATTCAGTTGGCGAGCGGCAATCTCACGTGGACGGAGCTCCCGCCGCGCCGGCCCAGTGATGAACTGGAACCCGGCTATGAGGACACCGGCGAACTCAAGCTCGATCCGGAAGCGATGCGGGCCTGTGCGGAGGAGGCCGCGCACGCGGCGGAAGGTACCTCGGGGGAGGCGCAGGCCGGCTTCGAGGAGTCACTCGAGCAGGCCGCCGCGCAGCCCGGCCCGGCTGAAGCAAATGTAGCCGACGCGCAGGCGGCGGAAGCCGGCCCGGTGCCCGCCACGCAAAGCGGCGAAGAAACCCGGCAGGTACGCGAAGTGAGCGTGCCGATTGTTTACCGCTTGCTACGGGTGGAAGACGTGGGTACCGATGCCCTCATCCAAACCACCCCGGCCCTGTCCGTCAATCCGGATATTGTGGGTGCACTGCGCCAGCACGGCGCCCCGGTGCGAGAATTAGCCCAGCTCACTCGGGTGGAACGCGCCACCGAAGATGAACTCATTACTCGGGTGCGGCGCCTGTCCCATCTTTATCTGCCCGGGGCGTCCTACCGCCCCCAGGTGCTTCTTGGGATGTTTGCCGATCCGGCCGCGCGGGCCATTACCGATGCGGAACTGCTGCGTCCGGTCATGATTCGTTCCGGGGTGCTCGCGGCGATTGCCGGGGATCAGGGCACCCACCAGCTCACCAGCGCCCCGCTTCCTCCGGCTGAGAAACGCGACCGGGCCCCCGAGGGTGAACGCGGGGTGGGCGATTTGGATGTGGCTGAACTTGCCGCGGTGGAGGCTGTGGCAACCGGCCGCGACATCGTGATCGACACCCCGCCGGGAAGCGCGGACGTGACCACCCTGGTGGCGATTGCCGCGGACGCAGCTGCATCCAACCGTTCCGTTCTTTATATTCCTGGCAGTCGGGCGCGGCGCAACGCGGTGACCGCGCGGGCTGGCGAACTCGGCGTGGATGATTTGTTCATCGACCTCTCTGATATTAATGCCGCGCCCTTGCGGCTGCGCCAGGGCCTGCGCCAGAAGTTCCCGCAGATTGATGAAGAACGCACCCTGGCCGTGCGTCGTGATCTCAAAGCGGCCCGGCGCAGCCTGCGCGGCTACGTGAACGCGTTGCACGCCGTCGACCCGGTATGGAATACCTCGGTGTATGACGTACTCGAACATTTAGCTGAGCTCGCCGCCCAGCCCCACGGCCCGGCCACGAAGGTGCGCCTGGATGCCACCGCCGCGGCGCGGGTGCGTGAGGATCGCGAGGCGGTGCTCGAACGGCTCGCGGAAGCAAGTCGGGCCGGCGCCTTTACCGGGGGCGGGAATTCGGAGTGGTTGCGCGCCCAGGTACGTACGGAGGAAGACGCCGCTCGCGCCTTCTCCACCGTGACCCGCATGGCCACGGAAACCCTTCCCCTGGTCATGGAGCAATCCCAGCGAGTGGCCGGGGAAACCGGCCTGGCGCGCCCGAAGACGCTGGCGCAGTGGATGGAGCAAATCAAGATGCTCGAAGGGATCTCCGATACCCTCGAGGTCTTTAAACCGGCTATTTACGAACGTTCTGTGGCCGATATGGTGATCGCCACCGCGAGTGATGAATGGCGTGCTGAGCATGGCGAAAGCATGAAACGTGCCCAGCGCCGTGCCCTGACTAAGCAGGCGCGCGATTTTGTGCGGCCCGGAATCCGGGTGGCGGATATGCACGCGGCCCTGAGCGAAGTGGCACGCCAACGCGATATTTGGCGCCGCTACAGCGCGGAAAGTGATTGGCCCACTCTCCCCGAAGGCATGACGATGATCCGGGCTACGGCCGCGGAAGTGGACGGGCAGGTGCGCGAACTCGAGGAATTCCTCCCGCACCGCGCCGGCCTGCGCCGCGAACCCATCGAAAATGTGCTGGCCCTTGCGCGCGCGCTGGTTTCCCAGCGCCGGGTGCTTGATTCGCAGCCGCGCCGCATTGACCTCCTTCACGACCTGGAAGATAGCGGCCTGGGTGATTTCGCTCGTGATATGGTCCGCCGCGAGGTGAGCGGGGACGCGGTGGCTGCCGAACTTGATCTGGCCTACACCAATTCTGTGTTTGAGCAGCTCATTGCTCGTAATACCGTATTGGCCCAGGCCGGCCCCCATCAGCTCGCCGCGCTCGTACACACGGTGCGGGATCTGGACCGCGAACACGTGGAGAGCCTGCCCGGGCCGGTGCTGCGCGCCGCGATTACCCATATGCAAGAGGTGGCCCGCAAACAGCGCGAAGAAACTGTGGCCGTGGATCGCTACCTGGCCCGCGCCGGCGTAAGCGC
This sequence comes from Actinotignum sanguinis, assembly GCF_030230305.1. Lineage (NCBI taxonomy): Bacteria > Bacillati > Actinomycetota > Actinomycetes > Actinomycetales > Actinomycetaceae > Actinotignum > Actinotignum sanguinis. The sequence continues at coordinate 34,255 of NZ_JASPCQ010000004.1, read as the reverse complement.
GCTGGCCGACGTGGCCGCCTCGGCAACCGCGCTGGTCCAGGCGGCACGCCCGGTGTGGGTGGTGCCGCCGGCCCTGGTTCCCGAGCTTATTCCGACCCTGCCCTGGGCGGATGTGGTGATCCTGGACGGTATCGAGGATGTTCCACTGGCCGCGGTGGTTGCTCTGATGGCGCGTGGCTCGCAGCTCGTGGTTCTCGGTGACGTGGCGCGGGCGGGTGCGCAGAGCGCGCTCGCGGCCCTGGCCGATGCGCTTCCGGTGTGCGAACTTCCCACGTTCCGGGCGCATCACGACGATCTTGCTCTCGCCTGCTTGCGCACCCTCGGGTACGACGACGCCGACCGCGCCGCTCCGGCGGGGCGGGTGCGCCGGGCTAACCGCCTGCAGGTGGTGGACGGGCGCGGGGTTCCTTCCCCGAATACCGGAATGGTAGAAGCTCCCAGCGCGGAAGTGGATGCGGTGGTGGATGCCGTTGTGGATCATCTCCTCACCCGCCCGGAAGAATCCCTGGCTGTTATAACAATTTCGCGTTTGCATGCTGTGCACGTGCGGGCTGCGGTGGAACGCACAATCGCGAATAGCCCGGCGCTGGTTGAGGCGGGCGAGTCCGCCGTCAGCCTGGTACCGGTGGTGGATATTACCGGGGCGAGCGGGCTGCGGCGCGACCGGGTTATTTTCTCAGTAGGCTTCGGGAAGACGGTACACGGCCGGGTGCTTCACACCTTCGGCCCGCTCACCGAAGCGGACGGCGCCCGTTACCTGAGCGAGGCACTGCTAGTTCCCAGCCGCTATATGAGCGTTATTTCTTCGCTGGGACCGGGGGATATCGGGGTGGATGATCTTTCCGGCGCGGCTCCCCGGCTTCTAGCCACCCTGCTGGAGACGGCCGCCCGGGAAGAATTACTCATCGGGGCGGATGAGGATGTGGCCAAGGCCAGCCCGCTGCTCTTCGACCTGGCCGCGCGCCTGCGCGGACGCGGGCTTTTCACCGCGCTCTACTACGGGTACGACGCCGGTTTGCGCATCCCGCTTGTTGTTGCCGAACACGAAGGCGATTGGCGAGTGGCTGTTTTGACCGACGACGCCGATTACGTTGCCGAACCGTCCCTGCGCCGACGTGACCGCTACCGGGTCGAGATGCTCGAGGATTTGGGCTGGAAAGTGGTGCAAACCTTCTCCTCTTCGATTTTCCTCGATCCGGAAGCCGAGGCGGACCGTATTGAAGCACTCGTACGGGTGGTACGCCGTGACGAGGCTGCCGCACGCCACCGGGCGGAAGATACCCCCGCTTTTGGTGCGGATGTAGAGGAAGTGAATTCTGCTGGAGCGGATTCTGCCGAAGCGGGAGCGCCGGATGCGGCGGGTGATGCCGGCGCTGCGGGTGCTGAACGGCCGGAGGATGCCGGCGTGGCAAACCAGCAAGACCAGCAAGGCGAGCCCGGCGCGGCACGTACGCACGGGCCGGCCGAGGGTGGCAGCCAGGAGGCAGGCCCTGCTGTGGCGCCGGATCCGGAAACGTCACGCCGGGCCCGGGGAAAGAAACCCGCGGTGCGACCGGGATTGCCGCTGGCCGCCTACTCGGACGACCAGCTTGATGACATGGTGGCCTGGATAGCTTCCGATGGGGTAGCCCGCACTTCCGAGCAACTGGTGGAAGAACTGCGGAGCGAACTGGATATCCGCCGCCGTGGGCCCCAGGCCGATGCGGTGCTCGGTAATGTGGTGCGCCGCTCCAGCCTGGCACAGGATTAGGTGAGCGGCGGTGGCGAGTAACGCGCATTCCCGGCGTACCCACCGGGCGGTGGTGCGTCTGTCTGAAGTGGATGCCCGGCGGATAGAAAGCGGCGAACTCAAGGATGCCGCCGAAGCTCTCCAGCGCCTCGCGCGCGGTGACGGGGGAGCGGATCTACCGCACCCGGATACGCCCACCAAGAAATCCGCGTTAAAAGAAGGTAGCGCCCCGGGGGCCAGCATCGTGGCACCCCGGGACGCGGTTGCATCCGCCCGTGAGGTTCGCACGCGGGATATCGTGGCGCGCACAGCTCACGAGCAGAGCATTCTTGACGAACGCCCGCCCCATTTCGGCAAGCTCTAAGCGGCAGCGAACTCCGGAAAAACAGTGAAGCTTCGCACCTGCTCAGACTCGCGCAGATTCGCGCAGGCTCACGCGATTAGTCGCGCTTGGCCCGCAGCTCATCACGGATCTCCTTGAGGAGGATGAGCTGGGGATCTTCCGGGGCCTCAGCGGCCGGCTTAGCGTGGCGTTCGCGCAGCTTATTCATGGGGAGCACCAGGAAGAAGTACAGTGCGAAAGCCACGATGAAGAAGTTGACCACCGCGGTGAGGAAGCTACCGAATTGAATTTCGCCTCCACCCAGGTGCCACACAAAATTACCGTCGAAATTCGGCTGCCCGAAAATCGCGGCGATAAGCGGCATGAGAATGTGGTCCGTCAGGGATTTCACCACGGCGGAGAAAGCCGCACCGACGATAACACCGACGGCGAGGTCCATAACATTGCCCTGCATAACAAATTTCTTAAAACCCGCGAGCACCTTGCATCCTTTCGCGCGGAAAGCCATCGGGACTACCCCGCTGGCAGAAACTACGGAGGGGCTACCAGCACTGCCCGCAAAGAATCCGCGGCAGCATAGCCCACGATAAGATTAGCGTCTTTTTCGCGAACAACCAGGTACAGCACTCGATATGTGGCGCCTTCGGAGAGCATGCCACCGTTCTTTTCTTCTTCCCCGATCCCCACCACCGCAGCCCGGTCTACCACCCGAACTGCACCAGCTTCTGTGCTGTGCTCCGGGGCGGGCCCATATAGCGCAATGAAATTACCCGGCTCAATAAAGTTTCCGGTTCCATCGGATGCGACCCGGACCGCGACCACCACGTGCCCGGCAGGTGGATCGCGTAAAAATTCTTGGGAAAGCAGCAGCCCACGAGCCAGGGGGTATCCAGCCGGAATACTAGCTGCCAGGCGCTGCCCGTCAGCTTCAGAGGCCGCGGTGAGGGCGTGATCCGGAATGAGTTCCCGGGCAATGGTGCGCGCCTCTACATCGCGCCCGCTCAGCACGTGCCCGGCCGGTAGGGAACGGCGCGCTACCAGCACGTGCCCGGTAGCCGGGTGGCGCTGTTCGATGGCCTGAAGAATGGAGAAAAAAGCCACGAGGGCAACCGCGGCCAGCAGCAGGTGGCGCACCCGCCACAATCGTGTGAGGAGTCCGGTCATAGCTCGAGGCTAGTGAGAAGTGCTCAGCTGCGGATCAGAACCAGGCCCTTCTGTGGATACCGGCAGCGTTTCGCGGAGCTGGGGATAAACCGGGTTACGCCGTCGTACTTACTTTTGCGTGGAGCTCCCACCCGAAGAACGCGAGTCATTGTGGTAGAAACCCGAGCCTTTGAAAACAATTGCGCTGATCCCTGCCATCACCTTGTGCAAGGAATCTTTTCCGCACTCCGGGCAGGTAACCAGAGCTGCGGCTGTCATCGACTGGTGCGCATCAAAATGGTGACCGCAATTATCGCAACGGTAACTGTAGGTAGGCACGTTCTTCCTTTCCGGGCCGGTGGCCGAGCCGAGGTGCGGCCGGCACAAGCCGTACGGCGCATTATTCTAGCGCGTGACAAGTACCCTCGGGGAAGTATCCCGCAACGCCTAGTGCATCGGGGTATGCCCGCCCAGGTCCACCGCGGTTTCAGGGAGCAGGACGTAGCGCACCGGCACATCCATCTCATCGTGGGGGAGGGGCGTGTGCACGTATTCCTCCGGCCATATCAAAGCGCCGACCGGGGTGGCGCTATCGAGCTGCTTGAGGACGCGATCGTACCAGCCCCCGCCCTGACCTAGGCGCACGCCGTCGTGATTGACGAGTAGCGCGGGGATAAAAGCGGCGTCGACCTCGCGTAATACGGTGGAATCGAGGGCTTCACCCCGGGGTGCGGGCGGCCGGCCGGGGGCCTGGTCGGTGAGATTATCGGCACCGGTATAGCGCGCCCATTGGCGGGTGAGCCCGGGGCCGAGCTTGGGAACAAGGAGGGTGCGGCCGCTGGCCACAATCGCATCGCAGAGCGCGCGAGTACCGGGTTCGTTATTGACGGAAATATAACCGGCAACCGTGGTGGCGGTGCCCAGGAAATCCAGCACGGTGGTGACCCAGCGGGCCTCGGCTTCCTCACGGGCTGCGGGGGTGCGCTTGGCCCGAGCCGCGCGCACCGTTGCGCGCAAGGCTTGTTTGGCTTCCGGCAGCGCCATCGCGGAGACATCAGGAAGAGATAGGGTGTGGTAGGTCATGGCACCAGTGTGACACGAGCAGCTGGACGCCCGCTAGGAGTAAGGCCCTTACGCGCCACTCGCAAGGCCCTTATGCGCTCTCCGTACGGCCGAGCGCCGCCACCCGCTCAGTCCCGGGTGCCGCCCTGCTCAGCCCCGTGCGCGCGGCGTTAGCGCTGGCAGGCCCTCAACCCGGTACGCTGTGCTGTGTACCGAGGAGGAATGCGTGAAAACAGTAGCCGAGCAACTCGATGAATTCTTAAAGGTCGCCCAGCCCTTGGAGGCTCTCGATGTGGAGCTTGCCGACGCGATGGGGTGCATTCTTGCTGAAAACGTCGTCGCCACTGTTGACGTTCCTCACACCGACCTGGCGGCGCTGGACGGGTACGCGGTGCGCGCGGACGAAACTTTCGGTGCGGAGCCCGCCCGCCCGGCGCACTTCCCGGTGACGGACGATATTTTCGCCGTCACCACCGATCGCATCGCCCACACTCCTGGTGCGGCGGCCCGCATTGCTTCCGGGGCGCGGATGCCTACCGGCGCGGACGCCGTCGTTCCCCTTATTGATACGGATCACGGGGAAGCGCAGGTGGACATTACGGCGCGTGTGGCCCCCGGGGAAAATGTGCGTGCGCAGGGTGAGGACCTGCGGGCCGGCACCACGATTCTGGAGGAAGGCACCCGTATCGGGGCGCGCCATATTGCGCTGCTGGCGGCGGCCGGGCGGGACCGGGTGCGGGTGCGGCCGGCGCCGCGCGTCGTCGTGATGTCCGTGGGCGATGAACTGGTGGCGCCAGGAAAAGCCTTGGGTAACGGGAAGATTTACGACGCGAATTCGCACGCGCTTGCCACCGCGGTGCGCAATGCCGGGGCGGTTGCGTATCGCGTGCCGGCGGTTTCGGATGACCGCCACATTTTGCGGGAGTCTTTGGAGGACCAGCTGTTGCGCGCCGACGTTATCCTCACCACCGGCGGTTTGAGTTACGGGGGTGGAGATACCCTCAAAGAGGTCCTGTCCCCGCTCGGGTCGATGCGGTTCGACGCCGTCGCTATGAATCCGGGCCGGCACGTCGGGGTGGGCACCATCGGAGCCGACGGCGCAAATTCGGCGCTCATGTTCTGCCTGCCGGGCAACCCGGTGGCCGCGCTCGTGTGCTTTGAAGTTTTTGTGCGTCCCTCGCTGCGGAAAATGGCTGGCTACAAGCACGTGACCCCGCGCTCCATTCGGGCGCGGGCCGCGCGCGGGCTGCTGTCCAGGCCAGGAGTGCAGGATTACGTGCGAGTGCAGGTCTATGGTGATCCGCGCGCCGGCTACGAATTTGATCCCGTGGGGGATGTGGAGCTCCTTTCGCTGGCGAATTTTGCAAAATCGAATGGGCTCGCGGTGGTTCCCGCGGATCGAGAAAGTGTGGGCATCGGTGATGAACTGGAGTGCATGATCCTCAACGGATAGCCCAGCTCAGTAGTCCCACCTGCCCCATGAATAACACCGTTGTTATTCTCTCTACGAAAGTAACGGCGCGTCCCTGCCCGCGCGCCCCACGATTGGTTAAAGTGGCTGTGTGGGGTTCCAGGGATACGCGTTGATGGCAGTGGTTGTGCTGCTCATGGTCTATGTCATCCCTGGGGTGTATCGGCAGCGCGTCATCCTCGCGGATGTGCGTATTGACGAGCGCTATTCACCCCAGCTACGCACCCTCGCGCTGCCAAACGGAACGGTAGGCGTGGAAACTGGTGGGCCAACCGGGGCTATTTTTTTCCGGAAGCCGGAGGTCATCATGGCAGAGAACGACGAACGCGATATTCTTCCACCCAGCGCGGGGCGTAATGTGCGCACCCTGGCGCGGGAACGCGCGCGCCGTAAGGCACGTATTTCCCAACGCGCGGCGAACCGCCAGCGCGGTTTCGTGGTTGCGGGCGCTTTAGGCTTGCTTATTGCGGTGCTCGGCGCTCTTGCTTTTACGACGACGATGCCACGCTGGATTTTCTACGTTGCCGTGGGCATCGGGGTGCTGTACGGGGCCGGCTTTGGGTACTTGCTCAGCGAAATGGGTAAGGCGACGGCTCGTGACCGCGAGGATATTGCTGAGCTCACCGAGGAACTCGGTATTCGGAAGACCCGCGGGGCACAGCGCCATTCGCGCCGCCCGGCCCGCCCGCGCCCCGGGCGTTCGGCGGTCTCGGCTGCTTCCGCACATTCGGCTTTGAGTGCGGCCAGCGCGGCGCTGGGAAGCGATGACCTCGGGGCGCTGACGGCTGATGCGAGCCGCAGTGCTGACCTGGGGCGGAGTGCTGATCTCAGTCGGAGTGTTGCGAGCGGGAGCGCGGCCACCATGCCAACGGCGGCCTCCGCGGCTACCGGTGGCGCAGATGCAGCTGGTGAAGGTGAAGCTGCTGGCGATGCTCGCGATACGCAGGCTGCGAACGCCGAGGAACAGGAGACCGGGGTGAACCCGGGAAAAGCACGGAGCCGGAACGCGGGGGCGCGGGCGCCTAAGCGCCGTTCCGGCATTTCGGTGACCCTTGAGCAAGGGATTATTGCCGCGGAAGATTTCGCTCCTATCGCCGGTTCGCGGCGTGAACAAGCGGAGAAACTTCCCAAGCGTTTCGTGGCCGGGGCGGTCCCGCGCCGCCAGCTGCCTAGCTATACGCTCAAGCCGCAGATCCAACAGCGCACGGTAGCGCCCTACCAGGCTCCAGAAGCTCCCGTTGCCCCGGTGCCCTACCGCCCGAAGGAGATCGGCGAGCGAGTGACCTTCGTGGATGCGGCGGCGCAAGATGTGGCCGCAGCCGCGGCGCCGGCAGGCCAAGCTACGCCGCAGAGCAGTGCGCCGGCACCTAAGTCCGAAGCTGCAGTGCCTTCTGCACAAGCGACTGCACCGGCGCATGATGGCCTCGCGGGTGGTGCGGCTTTGGACGAGTTGCTGCGCAAGCGCCGCGCGTAGCTCTGGCCAGCTGGGTGTCCTGGCTGACTGCTGAGTTGCCGCGCCGCGGGTACTAACTGAAAATAGAAGATCGGGGAGTGGTGTAATAGGAACCACTCCCCGAAGTTTTATTCCGGGCCGTTCGGGTGCTAAACTAATCAGGTCTTTGGGGCTATGGCGCAGTTGGTAGCGCGTCTCGTTCGCAATGAGAAGGTCAGGGGTTCGAATCCCCTTAGCTCCACCATTCTGGCTGATAAATACTCACGCCACATTTCTGTTCATTCACCGAAGTCCGCTTTTCGGAAGTCAGGGATTCAGTTGGACTTCTTCGGCTGGTAAAGCGTGGACATCCAGATCTAGCGCTGGAGCTTCAGTTTTAACAATGAGCTTTTCAATCCTCCCGACAGCCGTGCAGTGCTGTGGAGCATTCGGCGGTGTTCCCTCGATAACTGCCACCTCAATGCGTCCATCAGTTTCCTTGGCGACGGTACGCAACTTGAAACATTTGGGGTCACCCGTGATAACGGTGAAAGTCAGCTCGTGTGAATCTGTAACCTCGTACTCTGTCCAGTTTATTATTTTTTCCGAGTGTGATGCGCCTTCGCCGCCTGAACAGCCGCATAGCGTAACAATGGCGCTTAGGAGTACGGTTAGTGCTCTTTCGATTATTCTCGGTGGCCATTTAATCATTTCGCCTCATAACCCTGTAAGCAGCTAAACCAAAGCTACCAAGTTTTGGTTGAGGACCCAAGAACTAATTCCCCGGTGAAGCGCTGCTCGGTGACGGGTGCGTCAGACGGCAGATCAGCCCGGGTAAAGAGTTGCGTGATCGCAGCTTCCATCATGTCTTCAATGGGTTGGGCGAGGGTCGTGAGTTGAGGTTCTACCACCTGTGCCAGCACAGTACCGTCAAAGCCGGTTACCAGTACCTCGCGCGGAACGTTGATACCACGCCGTGTTAGTTCCCCCAAAGCACCAACCGCAATAAGGTCATCCGCACAGATCACCGCGTCAGGAATGCTGGTGAGCCCAGCGATTGCGGTAACACCCGTCTCAAAGGTGTATTGATGGCGGAAGAACTCCACATTAGCGAATTCACTACCTATCTCGCTGGTGCGCATGGCATCGTCACGTTCCCGGCCGGTCGATGTTGCATCGTCGACCCCGATAAAAAGCACGTCTTTTGCCCCAGCATCGGCAATATGCCGTAAAACGATGTCAATACTTGCGTGATTGTCAAGCCCGACGAAATCAGCAACGCTCGGCCCGGCCATACGATCCACCTGCACGAGCGGAACCCTAGCGGCAGTTGCTGCAATGGCGGGAGCCGACTCTTCAAAAACCGCCGGGATGGCAATAATTCCATCGACTTGGCGTGCTAGTAACAGGTCGAGGCGGCGCCGTTCTAGTTCAACATCCGCTCGGGAATCCGCAAGGATCAATTCGTAGCCGTAACGGTGTAGTGCCTCTTCTGCTGCACGAAGCAACTGCACAAAGAACGGATTCTCCAGGTGGGGAACCAGCATGCCGACCGTGCGCGATTTCCCGTCCCGTAAGGCTTTCCCGACGGCGTTGGGAAAGTACCCAAGTTCCTCCGCAGCTTTCTGCACTCGTGCAATGGTTGCCGGAGCTACTCGACCGCGTCCTCGCAAGGCACGTGAGGCAGTTCCGGTGGATACCCCTGCGGCTGCGGCGACGGCGCTTAGTGGGACTCCTGCCATGGGAGTTGCTCCTTTCAACTCGCGGGCGCTCTTGACAATCTCAACACACCCCACTAGCCTAACTCACGAAGCGATGCGCAAACGATTGCGCATATGACGATGACGTCTCGTTAGGAACTTGTAGACGACGCGGCCGCGACGGTTCTCTCGCGCGGGAAACCTGCTCGGTGGTCCGACTTCTCGCTTCGATTCGGACCTGCGTCACCCGTATATTGGAGAAAAATTTCATGGCTAAGAAAATCATTTTGGATTGCGATCCGGGGCACGACGACGCAATTGCGCTTATCCTCGCTTATGGCAACCCGGATATCGACCTCCTTGCTGTTACAACAGTGGGTGGCAATGCGGTCCTGGAAAAAACCACGAAGAATGCCATGGGCGTTATGACCATGGCAGGAATCCTTGATGTTCCCTTTGCTCCGGGATGCTCACGGCCGCTGTGGCGTGAAGGGGAGGATGCCGATGTGCACGGTGAATCGGGCTTGGATGGGGTGGTGCTACCGCCCTCGCGGGTTACGCCTGATGGACGGCACGGCGTTGATCTCATTATTGACACCATTATGAGTAATGAACCGAAGAGCGTGACCTTGGTTCCCACTGGTCCACTGACCAATATTGCAATGGCGATGCGTAAAGAGCCCCGCATTATTGAGCGAGTCAAAGAAGTGGTGCTCATGGGCGGCGGGATCCATGTGGGCAATTGGTCTGCAGTTGCCGAATTCAATATCAAAATTGATCCTGAAGCCGCCGCGATTGTTTTCGATGCCCCGTGGGAGGTCACCATGGTGGGCTTGGACGTCACCCACCAGGCTCTTGCCACGGATGAAGTTTCGGCACGCATCAAAGCGCTGAATACTCCGCTCGCGGAGTTTGTGCTCGGACTCTTCACTTTCTTCCAGAAGGCCTACCACGATGAACAAGGCTTTGAATTCCCGCCCGTGCATGACCCGGTGGCGGTAGCTCGAGTTATTGACCCCTCGATTGTGGGAACGGTGCGAGCACCTATCAACGTTGAACTGACAGGCACACATACTCTGGGTATGACAGTCACGGAACTACGCCCGGCCCATATCCCCGCCGATTGCCATACCCAAGCGGCCACATCTCTGGACGCTGAGCGGTTCTGGAACCTAGTTATTGATGCGATTGACCGACTTGGAAAGCGTGACGGGCAATGAGTAACGCATCCGCAAAGCTGGTCCCCGCCTCACAGCGGGAAGACCGAGTGGGTAACGAGGTAGTAATTGGTACTCGTACAAGCACCGGAGCGGTCATGTTTGCATTGCTGGTGGCGTGCTTCGCTTTCCAGCTCAACGCATCAATGTTATCGCCAGCACTCAAACTCATGGAAAGCGAGTTGAATGCTACAACCGCTGAGATCGGGTTGACTCAAACCGCGTTCTTTACATCGGCGGCGGTCCTTTCGCTTTTCTTGCCGCGACTTGCGGATCTCAAGGGGCGCAGAAAAACTCTCGTTACGATGATGGCGCTGACAGCGATTGGCTGCGTTATCAGTGCGCTTTCTCCAAATGTCACCTGGCTTTTTGTGGGACGTATTATTCAAGGTGTTGCAGGGCCAACGGTGGTCATGTGCCTCATTGTTCTACGTATTCACGTGCGTAATCCCCAGCGTTATGCGGTTCTCATGGGAGTGATTACCGCGGTGAATGGCGGAATTGCCGGAGTGGACGCGATAGCTGGCGGGTGGCTTGCCCAGAACTACGGTTTCGCCTCCATTTTCGCTGTCATGGCGGTTACCGCCGTCATCGCTGCGCTAGCGCTATGGTTCTTCACCAATGAATCGCGGGTGGATAACCCGCCGCGCATGGATTGGCGCGGTACGGGTCTGCTGGTGCTTGGGGTGGGAGCGCTCTATCTCGCCTTTAATGAGTTGGCGGCGCTGTCCGAGGCTCGTTGGGTTCTTATCGGTGGCCTCTTGGTGGTTTCCGCCCTGGCCTTCGGTTTCTTTATCCGCCTCGAATCGCGTATCGAGAACCCTCTGGTATCGATCGCAACGCTCAAAAGACGCGAAAGTTGGGTTGTGCTGGTGACGACCCTGTTGACTCTTACCGGGGTTTTTGCGGTCATGAATCAGATTGTTCCGGCCATAGCGCAGGACGTGGATTTAGGTACCGGTCTAAGCGCTGCTGTCGCACCGTTCTTGACGCTCACGCCCTACGCGCTGGCGGGCCTAGCCATGGGGCCTTTAGCCGGGTATTTGGCCGGGAAGTATGGGTACAAGCGTATCTTGCAGATCGGGTTAGTGGGCGCAGTGGCATCAATGTCCCTAGCCTTGCTGCTCATCGGGCGTGATGCCACCTGGCTCCTGGTGATTGTTTCTGTCCTCGTGGGCATCTTCTACGCGGGCATGGCAAATATCATGCTCAACGGCCTATGTGTTGTTCTGTCCCCGGCTGATAGCCCGGGTATTCTCCCGGGGCTCAACGCCGGAGCCTTCAACCTCGGAGCGGGATTATCTTTCGTTATTTTGCCGTTGATCCAAACAATCTTTAGTGGTCGCGGCGAACCGGCCGTCGGCTACGCTGCTGGAGTAGTGACCGGCTTGGTTATTCTCGCGGCAGCGTTGCTAACAAGTTGTTTGCTACCGAAAGGAGAATCTACTCCGGCGGAGTGATGTACAAATCGCGCACAGGCATGTGAATGCCTGAGGTGCGTTAAGGGCTACTGCGCGGGGCTGATAGCAGACGTTATCAGCCCCGCCCACATCCCGCCCGCTTAGCGCGCGCCGGCTCGCTCGGTGAGGCGCCGGTGGGAGAGCGTGAGAACGCGATCCGCGCCGCGGGCAATATCCGCCGAGTGCGTGACAAGAATGACGCACTTGCCGTGCAGATGGGCGGCGTCGTGCAAAATCTGGACCACGCCACGCGCGGTATCCTCATCAAGATTCCCCGTCGGCTCGTCCGCAAGAATCACCGGCGCGGGGGAGGCCAGCGCCCGTGCAATCGCCACCCGCTGCTGCTGCCCACCAGAAAGCCGCAGCACATTACGGCGAATCTCATCCTCACTCAACCCCAGCTCCAGCAGCACGGAACTATCCGCCCGTCGATCCACCAACCGCACATTCTCCAGCGGCGTCAAATAATCTATGAGATTGTAATTCTGGAACACCAGCGAAATATGGGCACGGCGGTGGTGGGCGTAGCCCGTCGTTGCAATATCCACGCCCTCAAAAAGCACCGCGCCCTTCGTGGGCGTATCCAAACCCGCCAGCAAACTCAACAGTGTCGATTTCCCGGCACCCGAAGCGCCCAGCAGCGCCGTAACCGTACCCGGCTCGAAACCCGCGCACACATCGGTCAGCACCTTCGCGCCGCTACCCGGGTAGCTGTAACTCACGTGATCAAGTTCCATAACATTCATAATCTTTTCCTAACTCAGTGACGAAAGAATCTGCCGGGGAGACCGGCGCAAAATCGGAAACAGCGCAATCGCCAGCGCCATGGCAAGAATCCCGGCGCCGATACCCAGCGCCCACGCAATATCCGCGCCGCTCACCGCCACCGGAGGTAACCCGGCCAGCGCGCCCGGTGCCGCGCCGTCCACAACGGCCCGCCCCACCAGCGCGGTGAGCTGGCGCCCCGCAAGAATAGCGACGACGCCGCCAGCCAGTGCCAGCGCGCCCAACTCAAGCGCGAAACCGCCGGCAATCGCCCGGCGCCGCTGCCCGAGCGAAAGCAAGACCCCAATTTCCCGCATACGCCCGCGCACCCAGAGAGCCAACACCGCTGCGGCAATCACCACTCCGGCCGCGCAGGCACCGCTGAGCAGCGCACTCAACAGTCCTTCCACGCTATCCACCGCGCGCAGCACCCCACTGAAACTCGCGGCATTGTGCTCATAAGTAAGGTCAGGAAGCGCGGCACGGGCCGCGGCCAGGCTCGCGGGTAACTCGCTCGCGCTCGCGGTGAAACACCGCACTCGGGTGGCGCCCGCATCCCCGCTGAGCTCGCCGCCCGCCGCGCTATCCACGAGGATACGATTCGCGGCTGCGCTTGCCGGCAACCCGGAGGGATTCGGGGTAGTGCCGTCGAAAATCCCGGTGACGGTGCGGGTGACCTCGCCGGCCGGGCCGCGCAGCCGCAAATCATCGCCAAGCCGCAAGCCATTAGCTTCCGCGAAATCACGGTGGATGAGGGCGCCCGGTTCCGCGCCGCTGTTCATCTTTCCGGACGTGAGCCGGTAGAGCTTGGCCGCGAAAGCGGGGAACCGCGCCGGATCCGAGCTCGCGGTCACCGTCACCGCCCCCACGACGCCGGCATCCAATTGCACCCCGCCCGCGGTGGCCACCGCTCGGGCTCCAACCGGAGTGGCCAAAATATCTTGCTCGGTGGCAGTGCTTGTCACCCCTGGCAGCGCCGCGAGCTGGCTGGCCTGGTCCGGACTCAGAGTGGGCGCGGCTTGTGTCAGCGGATTATCGCCGGGGTTGGTGTTGGGGCTATCGCTGGGGACCGCATTGCTCAGTGCATCGCCCGGTGCATCGCCCGGCGTATCGCCCGGCGCGCTCTCCGGTACTCCGGCAGACGCGCCATCCGCATCACTGGGCGAACCGGCCGGTGCACTCGCAACGAAACCGGCTCCCACCTGGGCATCAATAGCGGTGCGTAGCTGGCCCATCGCTCCGCGCACCCCGGCCTGCGCCACCAGCGCCGTAAAAATCAAACTGATGACCACGAAAAGTAGGGCGTTGCGGACCGGGCGGCGCCGCAGCGCGAGCCCGGCACGCCGTCCCGCGCTCATGGGCACGGGGTGCTGGGACCCCTGTGGCGGGTGACCACCTGTCTGGCCACTCCCGGGAGTTACCCCACTCATGCCGCGCTCACCAGCAGTTTGCGCGGGGAAGTGCGCAGCATCGGGAGAGCTGCCAGCACGGTTGCCCCGATGAGCACGGCGAGGGTGAGGGCCAGGGCGAGCGTCGTCGTACCCGCACCCAACTGGACCGCAAGATCATCCAAGGTTCGCGTGGCCGTGGTGACATCCACCCCGCCACCCAGCGGGGCCTGCGAGGTGAGCTCCTCCATTCCCGACTTCTTCACCGAGGCGAGCACGCTCGTTCCCACCCGCTGGGCAACAACGGTACTGAGGGCCACCCCGGCTGCTGCCGCCGGGATACTAATAAAGATCAGCTCCACCAGGTATTGGCCCAGAATCTTCAGTTTCGAGGTGCCGATAGCGAGCAGCACCCCGGTTTCGCGGCGGCGCTCGCGCAGCCAGAGCACCAGCACCAGGCTGAGGAGCGCGAGGGCGAGGATCGTCGTCGTGATAATCGCGCCCGTCATCACGCTCTGCACCCCGGCCACCGCGCCGGTGATACCGGTAAGCAGTTGAGAGGTGCGGGTGAGCTGATAGTTACGCCAATCGATAGGTAGGCCGCGCGCCTCATTCATCACCGCTTCGCTATCGGCGCCCTCGGCCACGAAGAAAGTGGTGTCTTGATAAATCTCCGTTTCCGGGGTGTAGGCGTAGAGCGCGCGGGTGGTGGCGAGGTCCGTGTAGACCGCGTTGGCGAAGAGTTCGAGGCGGCGCGCGGCCGGTTGCGGGTTATCCCCGCGCACCAGCCCCACAATTTCCACGGTCACTTCCGCGGTTGATTTCTTCGTATTGTCGTAATCATAAGGGTTTCCGCGCAGGGTGAGTTTCGAGCCAACGGTCAGGCCGTTGAGGCGCGCCAAATCCTCGTGAATAATTGCCTTATTTTTATCTTCGCGGGTGATGTGCCGTCCGGCCACCAGCTCCAGGGTGCCGCTGCGAATATTCGTTTCATCCGCGCTGGCACTTACTCCGCGCACGCTCACGGCATTGCCGAGTTGCGCCTCGCGCTTGGCATCGTATTCCTGGCGGTTCAGCCGGGCCACCTTGGCGCCCACCAGATCTGCGGTCACATCCTGGCGCGCGGTGAAACGATCCACTCCGGGCAGGGCAGCGATGCGCTCCACGTCCGCGGGTTTGACCGTCCCGCCCCCGCGTGGGGTACCGGAATTATAGGGGGAGTTCTCCAGCACGAAACCGGATCCCAGGGTGCGTTCCGCGTCGCGGCCCGCCGCTGCCGATGCCGTTTTCACCGCCCCGGCCGAAACCAGCACGGTTACCACGGTCGTGATGATGACGAAAAGAAGGAGGGTACGGATATGTTTTCGGGTGACGTAACGCCACGCGCGTCCAGCTAAGGTCACTACCGGGTACCTTTCATGTCTTCGGGAAAATTTCTGATAGGCACTAGCATTTCTCAGCTTACTGGAGACTTCCTGGAGGCTTCGTGAAGAGATATGAAAAGCCTTGCGTGCCGCGAGCCCTGCGCGCCGCGAGCCGTGTGCGCCGGGTTGGCTGTGCTTGACCACCGGTATTGCGAGCGGCGGGGAGCCACTATGATGGGAGAGCGGCGCTTTTTCCCGCACCCACCCTCAGCGAAAGGCGAGCATGCAGTTCATCTCCACCCGTTCCGGGATGGAACCGGCTTCTTTCACCGATATTCTGCTGGACGGTCTGGCCCCGGACGGCGGCCTGGTGGTACCCGAAAGCATCCCGCATGTGGATGCCGCTCAGCTTGAAGCGTGGCGCGGGCTGAGCTATCCGGAGCTAGCCGCGGCGATTATCGGCCTGTACGCTACCGATATTCCCACCGCGGATCTTGAGCGTCTCACCGCGGCCGCCTATAGCCCGCAGAACTTCCCGGGCGGGGTGCCGCTGCGCCGCGTGGATGACACGCTGGTCTTGGTTGGCCTTTCGGAAGGCCCCACCATGGCTTTCAAGGATCTCGCGATGCAGTTCCTGGGCCAGGCCATTCCCTACGTGCTGGCTGCCACCGGGCGTGACCTCACTATCCTGGGTGCTACTTCGGGGGATACGGGTTCCTCGGCGGAATACGCCTTCCGCGGCCAGCCGGGCGTGCAGGTGGTCATGCTTTCCCCGCGCGGGCGGATGTCCGCGGTGCAACGCGCCCAAATGTATTCCCTCCAGGACGCCAATATCCACAACCTCGTCGTCGATGGCGTTTTCGACGACTGCCAAGACATCGTCAAAACCCTCAGCTCGGATATCGACTTCAAAACCCGCTACCGCATCGGAGCGGTCAATTCCATCAACTTCGGGCGGATCGCCGCGCAGATCGTCTACTACTTCTGGGCGTGGTTGCGTTATACCGATGGCACTTTCGCGCAGGATAGGAACGACGACGCCGCCGCTGGCGCGGCCGTACCTCCCGCTCCCGGTGGAGCCGGCGGGGAAGGAGCCGAGGCCAGCCAGGTGGATTTCTGTGTGCCTTCCGGTAATTTCGGCAATATTTACGCCGGTCACCTGGCTCGCTGCATGGGTCTGCCCATCCGCAGGCTGCTGTTGGCCACCAACGAAAATAATGTGCTGGAAGAATTCTTCACCACCGGGCGCTACACCCCGCGCTCGCGGGAGCACACATTCGCCACCTCCAGCCCGTCCATGGATATTTCCAAGGCGTCCAATGTGGAGCGTTTCATCTACCAGGTGCTGGGTGCGGAGTTCCCGGTTGCCTGGGAGCAGCTGAACGCCACCGGAACTCTGGATATGCGCACGTATCTGCCGGAATTCGGGGAGAAATTCGGCTTCGCGGCCTCATCATCCCATCATGCGGACCGCCTGGCTGCCATTGAGTGGACCTACCGCACCAGCGGGATTCTTATTGACCCGCATACCGCTGATGCGGTCACGGTGGCGCGCCGCCTGAGTGACGGCACGGTCCCGGTCCTCGCCTTGGAAACCGCCCGCCCGGAGAAATTCGCCCATACGGTTCGCGAAGCGGTGGGGGATGCGGCCGCTGACCTGGACGAACGCCTTGCCGGGCTTCTGGCCCTCCCGCAGCGCTCCACCGAGGTCCCGGCCGATCCGGAAGCGGTGCGCGAGTATATCGCCACGCATTGCGCTTAGCGGGCCGCCGGGTGGGTTCCCCGCGCGGCGCGAGGCGCCGCGCGCGTCGTCGTACCTATAAAATCCGCGCCGGAAACGGAGCGGCTCCGGGTAGTATATGAGGTAATGAGCCGCGCGATTGGCGCCGTCGCCCGCGCACGAGCCTAGACAGAACGGGGTGTATCCATGGCACGCATTTTCGTTGTTGGAAGCATGAATTCCGATACCTTCCTCAAGGTGGAGAATTTTGTGGAGCCGGGAGAAACAATTTCTGCGCTCAGCTCCCACACCGCGCTGGGAGGGAAGGGGCTTAACCAGGCGGTTGCTGCGGCTCGTATGGGAATCCCCGTCACTATGGTGGCGGCTCTCGGGCGCGATGCTGTGGGGGATGCCGTTGCGGCTGAGCTCGCTGCGGAAGAAAATCTTGATATGGATGCGGTGCTGCGGGTGAGTGAACCTACCGGGCAGGCCATGATCCAATCCGATGCCGATGGGGAAAATGCCATCGTGGTGGTGGCCGGCGCGAACGCCGCGAATACTCCGGAGAATGTGGTGGAGCGCCTAGCCGCGGTGCAGAGCGGGGATATTGTGGTCTGCCAGCTGGAAATTCCCGAACCCGCGGTGGCAGCAGCCCTGAGCGAAGCTAAGAAACGCGGGGCTACCACGGTGCTCAATGCCGCCCCGGCCGCTCCTGTGGGTCACCTGCTGGAGAACGTGGACGTTCTTATCGTTAACGAAACCGAAGCGGATACCATCCTCGGAACCAAGGTGACTGATCGTGCTCAGCAGCTCCACCTGCGCTACGGCGGGTCCATCGTGGTGACCCTGGGCAGCCACGGCTGCCAGTACATTGACGCCTACCTGCCCGATGCCGATGTTAAGGCCGACGCCCTGCCCGCTCACCACGTGGACGTGGTGGATACCACCGGTGCGGGCGATGCCTTTGTGGGTGCTTTCGCGGCCGCCCTGGCCGTGGGTGAATCCCTGGCCACCGCGGCCCGCTGGGGCACCGCCCTCGGTGCGATCGCTACCGGGGCTTCGGGTGCGCAAGGCTATACGGCTAGCCGTGCGGACGTGGTGGCTCTGGCCGGTGTTGGCGCAGGCAGCGCCGCCGGTGCGGGTGCTACGGGCGCCGCGGGTACTCCCGGTGCCACGGGTTCCGACAACTAGAACGCTCTCCACGTAGCACTAGCAGAAAGGCTTTTCGTGCAGCCCGCGCCTACCGACCTGAGCCTCCTGCGCGAGGCCGCCGCCAGCGTGAAACTCGTCGTCGTTGATATGGATGGCACGTTCCTCCTGCCCGGGAAAATCTTTCCGGAACGTGGCAATGAGCTGGTGGCGCGCCTGCGGGAACGCGGTATTATTTTCTGCCCGGCCTCCGGGCGCCAGTACCAGACGCTGGCGGATATGTTTTCCGCACACGTGGAAGGTATGCCAATTATTGCGGAGAACGGGGCAAATGTACGCCGCGACGGCGAACCGCTGGCCATCACCACCCTGCCCCGGGAAACCAGCGCACGGGTGGTGGAGATCGTGCGTGAGCTCAGCGCGGCGGGGGAGGATGTGGGCACGGTGCTCTGCGGGGAGAAAGCCTACGCCGAACGCAGTGACACCGCGTTTCTTGACGAAACCCTCGCCTATTACCACGCCAATGCGATTGTTCCCGACCTCATGCCCCATACCGAGGGGATTTACAAAATTGGGGTGCTCAGTTTCGCTGACCCGCTCCGGCGCGTCATCCCGCTGCTGGAAACGCTCGGGCCGGGGGTGGATGTGGTGCGCAGCGGCGAGCTGTGGACGGATGTCAATCCCGCCGCAGCCACGAAAGGCACCGGCCTGGCCGGCCTCCAGGCAAGCCTGGGCATCAGCCCGGCGCAGACCCTGTGCTTCGGGGATTTCAATAATGACATCCCCATGTTCGAGCACGCGCACTTCAGCTTCGCTATGGCGAATGCCCAGCCCGATGTGGTGGAGGCCGCTCGCTACGTGGCGCCTTCCAACGCGGAGGAAGGCGTGATCACGGTAGCGAACGACCTCTTCGAGCTGGGCCTTTAACCGTAAGAGCCGCTAGTTTTGCGGTTCTTGCTCGTCCTTGTCGCGCGGTTGCGTTGGGTTCTGGGAATTCTGCGGCGGGAATTGTGGTGAATTCTGCGGTGGGAACTGCGGGGCCTGGCCGGCAAAAGGCGCTTCGCCACCGGGAACCGGGCCGGGCTGCGGGGCACTGGCTACCGCGGCCGGAGTTTTGGCGATTTGCCAGATACCGAAACCGAGCATGAGCACGGCGGCCACCGCGAGCAGATAGAAGCCAATGCCGGGAGCAATATCCACATCCACGCCCTGGGACTGCCCGTAGGCAATGATGGTATCCGCATCCGAAGGCTTGATATTAATAACCAGGTAAATCGCCACAATAACCGCGCCGACAATGCCGCCCGAGGACCACGTCTTGCGCACCGCGGCGGGCGCCTGCCGCACCAGCCCTACGAATGCGCCGATAGCACCCAGGGCCAGGCCGATGGTGATGAAAATAGCGACCGACTTCGTATCGGCTTCCCATAGCTTGACGCCGAAATCTTCCGACTGGGTGCCGGCACTCATATGCAGGGTCCAGAAGTGCAGCGCCGTGCCGATGAAACCGATAATGGAACCGGCCAGCACGCCGAGCGGGGCCGCCAGCGGCGGAGTGGTGCGTACCGCGGGAGTGCCTGCAGCAGCCCCGGGCAGGGGAGTGCCGGCGGGGCCGGGCGCGTTGAAGGAGTGGTCCGAGGGCATATCTGCCCCCTGGGGGAAAGTGTTACTCATAGTCCCTAGTGTAGGGGGCGTATCCCCGTGGCGGGGCCGGGCGGATACCTTGTGGCACCTAGCGCGCAGGAACGACGACGCAGCTTCGGGACAAGGGTCCCGGGGCTGTCACATTTCGCCCAGAGGTATGAAACCGCTCACATCTGCTGAAAAATAGGTAGAGTAATAGGTAGGAACGCGGGAGATTCCGCGTTCCCGTCATAACAATATAACTGCTCTCTTCCCGCGGGTAGCGAAGCGCCGTCGCCTCCCTACCCGGCCCTACATCCCGGTATATGCGCTTTCGCGCAGGGGATGAGGCGCGCGGGATGCGCCGGGAAGCCCATCGAATTTATCCACTACGCGGGTGGGCCGCGGGTCTGCTCGCACCGATACGCGGAGGTTGAACAATGGCGTACCAAACAGTGAGTCCGTACACCGGTGAACTACTCAAGGAATATCCCACTGCCACGGATGAAGAAGTCAAGAAGGCAGTTGACGTTGCCCATGAAGCTTTTTTGGAGTGGCGGGAAACACCGTATGCGCAGCGCGCGCAGGTGCTCCAGAAGGCCGCTGATCTGCTGCGCGAACGCCGCACCGAATACGCCTCGATTATCACCAAGGAAATGGGGAAGGTGATCGGGGAGGCAGAAGCGGAAGTCGATATCTGTATCGCGATGTTTGAGGACTATGTGCGCAATGGTGAGAAGTATCTTGCCACTCGCACGCTCCCCTCGGATAAATACGGGAAGGACTCCGTGCAGCTGCTCTTCCAGCCCCTCGGGGTGCTCTTCATGGTGGAGCCGTGGAACTTCCCCTACTACCAGATTGTCCGCGTGGCTGCCCCGCAGCTTTTCGCCGGCAATACCCTTATTCTCAAGCATGCCTCCATCGTTCCGGAATCGGCGGCAACCTTCGTGGAGATCTTCCGCGAAGCGGGCCTACCCGAAGGTTGTTTCCAGAATCTTTACCTCTCCCATGACCAGTCGGAGATTGTGCTGGCTGATCCGCGCGTGCGCGGGGTCGCGCTTACCGGCTCGGAAGTGGCAGGCGCGGCCATCGCGCAGCTTGCCGGCAAGTACATTAAGAAGTCCACGCTGGAACTGGGCGGGGCTGATGCCTTTATCGTGCTCGAGGATGCTGATCTTGATAAGACGGTTGCGTGGGCGGTTACCGGCCGGCATTGGAATGCCGGGCAGGTGTGCTGCTCGTCCAAGCGCATGATCGTTGTGGATGCTGTGTATGACGAATTCCTGGCGAAGTACCGGGAAGGCGTCAAGCAGCTCAAGGCCGGGGACCCGATGGATCGGGAAACCACCTTGGCACCGCTATCCTCGGCGGCAGCGAAGCGTGATCTGGCCAAGCAGCTGGAAGAAGCTATTGCGGAAGGCGCGAAGGCTGAAGAAGCGGGAATTGAGCTACCCGAGCACGGTAACTTCTTCCAGCCCACGATCCTCACGGAGATCCCCGCGGGCGCCCGGTGCCGCTATACGGAATTCTTCGGGCCGGTCTCCCAGATTTACCGGGTCAAGGACGAAGAAGAGGCAATTACCCTCGCCAATGATTCCCCGTACGGCTTGGGCGGTTCGGTCTTCACCGAGGATCTGGAACGCGGCAAGCAGGTAGCTGCACGGCTGGATACCGGGATGGTCTATCTCAACCATCCCACCGCGGTCGCGGCGGATATCCCCTTCGGCGGCGTGAAGAACTCCGGCTATGGGCATGAGCTCATTGACCTGGGTATTCACGAATTCGTCAATATCAAGGTGGTGGCTAATTCGCCTATCGACGGTGAATTCTAATCCCTGACTCCCGCGGCCCCGAGCGGCCCCGAGCGGCCGCGGATAGCCCAATCTCCCGCGGGCCAGATACGCCGGGGCGGGATGCATCCGCATCCCGCCCCGGCCGTCGTCGTACTCTTTAAGAACTATGCGCGCGCATGGCGCTTCTCACGCGAAACTTTCACCTGGTACGCGATGGTGAGGAGTAGCAGCCAGGCCGGACCCACGAAAACTGCCACCCGGTAGGCGTCTTGGAAAAGCATGAGCACCACGCAGGCCGCCAGCGCCACCAGTACAAAAATGCTGGAGGCTAGGCCGCCGGGGAGCTTGTAGGCGAGGCTCGCCACGCGTTCCGGGCCGAGCGCGGCGCGGAATTTCAGCTGGGTGATCATGACCATTGTCCAGTTGATAATCCCGGCGATGAGGGCGATGGAAAGCAGATACCCGAATGCGAAGTTCGGGAAAGCGAAGACCACAACCACTGCCACGACGGTGACGGCCGAGGAGGTCAGAATCCCCACGTACGGCGTGCCCGCTCGTGAAAGTGTGGCGAAAATACGCGGGGCGTTACCTTGTTGCGCCAGCGAATAGAGCATGCGGCCGTTGGAGTACAGTCCGGAATTGTAGACGGAGAGCGCCGCGGTGAGCACCACGAAATTGAGGATATGGGCCGCGAAGGTGATCCCTACCGAGTCGAAAATCTGGACGAAGGGGCTGGCGTGCCCGTCGATGCTGCGCCACGGGATGACCGCCATAATAATGGCGAGCGACAGCACGTAGAAAATGAGGATGCGCTGAATCACCAGGTTGATGGCGCGTGGGATGGATCGGCGTGGGTCGTCTGCCTCACCGGCGGTGATGCCGATGAGTTCGATGCCGCCGAAACTGAACATAACGACGACGAAAGCGAAAGTCGCGCCTTTGAGGCCGTTGGGGAAAACCAGCTCGGCGAAAGAGGTTCCGGGCGGGACCTGGTGAGGTTCTTGGAGCCCGACGACAAGCACAAGAATGCCCAGCACAATCATTCCGATAATTGCGATGACCTTGACGAGCGCGAACCAGAATTCGAATTCACCGAAGGCGCGTACCCCGAGTAGGTTGACGGCCGTGATGAAGACCAGGCAGAACGCGGCGGTGAGCCACGTGGGGACCGCCGGGAACCAGTAATTGATATAGAGGCCGACGACGGATAGTTCCGACATCGCCACGAAAATGTAGTTAAACCAGTAATTCCAGCCCGAGATAAAGCCGGCGCGCGGGCTCCAGTATGTATAGGCGTAATGGGAGAAAGCGCCGGGCACCGGTTCGTGCACGCTCATTTCACCCAGGGCGCGCATAACAAGGTAGATCGTGCATCCGCCGATGAGATAGACGAAGAGGATAGCCGGACCGGCCAAGCTGATGGAGGAGGCTGAGCCGTAGAAGAGGCCCGTTCCGATGGCCCCGCCCAGCGCGATCATCTGGATATGGCGATTGTGCAGATCTCGGTGCAGGTGGGCTGCGTGGGTAGTGGCGTGGGTGCCGGTTGCTGCGGGTGCGCTGGTAGTCGGCGTTCCCGGCGCCGGAGTGCCGGACGGAGCCGGCGTGGAATTCGTGGACATAGAGGTCTTTCCCGATATGTGAGGAATGTGCTGCATTAGCGCCTTGAGCTTATCGCCTTCACCGCCCGGGTGGGGAATTGTGGGCTATGTGGACAGGTGCGAAGGTGCGCTGGACGCGTTCTGACGGAGTGGGGGCGGAGTAGGCGCGGAGGCGCTGAGCGGTGTGGGTGCGGGCAGGGGAAGGATCCGGGGAGGGATCTGGGGAGGGATCCGGGGAGGTGCCGGGCAGACGTCGCTACGTGCATAGTCACGCGGCGGGTGTACCCGGCCCGGCTAAAGGCGTGAGGTTGCTGAGGGGGCTGGACGGGACTTTGGTCGAAAAGTTGAATACAAAGGTATATTAATTCCATTGATGAATCTTTGAGCTGGGCAAATGCATATCTTAAATAAAATCGGAATGTTAATATGGCGCGAAATTAAAAGGAAAAAACACCGTGAGTGGCGGTGGTCACAGAGTTCCGAAAATCTCATCATTCCCGTATATTAATAGAGCGCAATAAAGTATTGTGACTGTTGTGGCAGGTGCTCAGTGGAGTGCACGGCTGGCGAATGGGATCGGTCGATAAAGCCTTTACTGAGGAATTCATGCCATGGACATACGTTTATAGGAGTAGACATGCAGTTGAAGAAGATTGTGGCTGGCGCTACCTTTGGTGTCATGCTCGCCGCGGGGGGGGGGGTGTAGCTTACGCTGCTCCTGCCGCGCCTGATGCACCGCAGGTGACCGCTGCCGATACCACGGCGGCTGAAAAGGCTGTTGCTGATGCCAAGGCTAAGGTTGATGCCGCGGCAGCTGAAGTGAAGGCCGCTTCCGAAAAACTTGAAAAGCTCGAAATTGCCGTTTCGAACGCGAAGGCTAAGCTGACTGAACTTGAAGTTGTCAATGCTGGACTTCCCGCGGAACTTGAGAAGGCTGAGGCTGCCTACGCGGCTTTGGCTACCGCCCAGGAGAATTACAATAAAGCTCGCAAAGCTTTCGAAGCCAACATGAACGATGAGGCGCTTCAGAAGGCTATGGTTGATGCCAAGAATGCCATGAACACCGCACAGGCGGGCGTTGCTGGTCTCCGCACGGTGGAAGAAATTAAGACCGATATCGCTGATACCCCCCGTTACATCGAGATCCAGAAGGGCACCCTCAGCTACGCTGAAGAAGCTCTTGACGCCTTCCCGGGTGTTGGTCCGGCTCAGGATGCCTACGACAAGGCCGTCGCCGAACTCGACGCTGCCCAGAAGGCTCTTGACGCTCTGAAGGGCCAGGCCCCCAAGGTTGACCCCAAGGCGGATCCGAAGGCTGAAAAGCCCGCGCCGAAGGCCGATCCCAAGAAGGATGCCGAGAAGAAGGCTGATCCTAAGGCTGAGAAGAAGGCTGACCCCAAGAAGGAAGTCAAGAAGGCCGACGCCAAGAAGCTGGCCAACTCCGGTGTTGACGCCGGTGCGGCTGCTGGTGGGGCTGCTCTGCTCCTCCTGGCCGGTGGTGCCTTCGTGGCCTACCGCAAGTTTGCCTAAGCAAACCTGCCTCTGGCACTAAAAACAGTTCCGAGGCTGGTTGCCATTAGGTTATTCATCCTCAACTGTTTCATCGTTTCACGCGGAATGGGTCCGGGTTTTTACCCGGGCCCGTTCTGTTTTTGTTGTGCTGCCCCTGCGCTACCCTGTCCAAGAACTCTCATCTCATATAGTGGGCAACAAGTTGACGTGGCTTAATAATTCCCTCTAGGCTACTGGAGGTAGGCGCCCACAAGGGGCACTACCTCAAAGAAACGCCGGCGGCACGGCCCCGGCGCTCCGATTCGGACGGAAAGGATGCACCATGGTTCTCAATGATCCTCGCTCTGCCATGACGATGCCCGCCGCCCGAATGCGAATGCTGGGCTAGCGCGGATTCCACTTGGCCTTCGGGCGATTCCGCGCGCGAGGACGTCTCGCCCCGGTCCGTTACGTCTCACTGAGCACCCGCCGCTGCGGCGTCGTATCGTTGATGGGATACGCTGAGTCGGACCGATCTCCATCACCACACCCAGTACAAAGGACTTTATAATGACGAAGATCAAGACCACTCATGTCGGCTCCCTTCCGCGCACCGATTCGCTGCGCGCGACCAACGAAGCACACCAAAACGGCCAGATTAGCGACGCCGAATTCAAAGAAAAGCTCGACGCAGAAGTTGCTGGCGTTGTTGCGCGCCAGAAGGATATCGGCCTCGATATTATTAACGACGGCGAATACGGCCACGTCATGACCGAAGTAACTAATTACGGTTCCTGGTGGTGGTACTCATTCTCGCGCCTGGGCGGGCTGGAATTCACGGATAACGAATTCCACGCGGCGGCTACCGCGGGTGGGGGAGCGGTTGAGCTCGTTCCCTTCGATGAGCGCCGGGATTGGCAGCGTTTCAAGGATGCCTACACGGATCCGGAATCGGGAATTCACCAGGCCAAGCGCCAGGAAGTGGCCATGCCCACCATCACCGGCCCCGTGACCTACATTGGTGCCGAACAAACCCAGCGCGACGTCGACCTTACCCTCAAGGCACTCAAGGCCAATGGGCTTGATGCATCCTCCGGGTTTATCGCGGCGCTGTCTCCCGGGTCTGCGGCGCGTATTTCCAATACGCATTACAAGTCGGAAGATGAAGTCCTCACCGCGATGGCCGATGCCCTCCACGAGGAATACAAGATCATCACCGATGCCGGCCTGACCGTCCAGATCGACGATCCCTCGCTGGCTGAAGGCTGGGACCAGGTCAATCCGGAACCGGCCGTTGCCGATTACCGCACCTGGGTGGCTCGCCGTATTGAAGCGATCAACTACGCCCTGGAAGGCATCGATCCGGAGCTTGTGCGCCTGCACGTATGCTGGGGATCCTGGCACGGCCCGCACACCACCGATATTCCCTTCCGGGATATCGTGGATCTGTGTTTGAAGGTGAAGGCCCGCGGCCTGACTTTCGAAGCGGGCAATGCCCGCCACGCTCACGAATGGAAGATTTGGGAAGATATTGCCCTGCCGGATGACAAGGTACTCATCCCGGGCGTCGTTTCCCACTCCACGAATGTGGTGGAGCATCCCGAGCTGGTGGCGCAGCGCATCGAGCATTTCACCTCGCTGGTGGGTGCCGAACGCGTGATCGCCTCGACCGATTGTGGCCTGGGCGGGCGCATCTACCCGTCTATCGCCTGGGCGAAGCTCGAAACGCTCGTGGAAGGCGCCCGCCTCGCCTCGAAGTAAAGGCTCCAAGGCCGCGGGCCTGAACACACCCGCGTCTTGAAGGACCGGAGCGGCCTGCCGCTCCATGTGGAACACCGAAGGGGACCCGGACAGCTCAGCTGTTCAGGTCCCCTTCTGGTATTCCGGCCGCATCCGGTGGTCCACTTTTATGCGGAGTACGGCTCCAAGGTGCCTCCGACCGTTTAGTTCACCGGCGATTCGCCCAGCGTTACCTCAATGGTTTGCGGGGCCCCGCCGCCACGCGAAATTTCCAGGGTGATGGTGTCGCCTACCTTGTGGGTGCGTACCTGCTTGGCGACCTGGGCCGGGCTGGAAACCGATTGCCCATCCAGGCTCAGAATCGTATCGCCTTCCTTCACACCGGCTTTCGCCGCCCCGGAATTCGGGCCAACGGCCAGCACGGTCACGCGGCTTTGCTCACTGAGCCCCACGGTAATTCCGAGGGCGGCGTTCTTACCCACGGTTACGTTATCGTCGCTCTTCCCGGCGCGGATCTGCTCCACGATGGACAGGGCGCGCTCGATAGGAATAGCAAAGCCGTACACCTGGGCAGACGTGGTGCCCTGCGAGGCCGCGCTATTCATCCCCACCACTTCGCCTTGGGCGTTCATCATCGGTCCGCCTGAATAACCAGGAACCACATCGGCATCGGTGACGATCATATCCTTGAGGGTGTCAAAGCTCAGGCCATCCTCAGTGGCCACCCGCACGTCCATTCCCAGCCCGGTCACCTCGCCTTTAATTTCAGTGAGATAGCCCTGGCCGCGCCCGTTGCCCACCGCGCTTACTTTATCGCCCTGCTTAGCCGGGGTGCTGGCAATTTTTGCCGGAGTGAGCCCGGAAGCGTCCTTGAGCTGCAAAAGGGCGACGTCGCGCTTCTCGTCATGCCCGATAACACTGGCCGCATAGGTTTTCCCGGTTGCCGGGATCTCGACCTGGATGGCATCCGATCCCATAACCACGTGGTAATTCGTGAGCACCTGGCCGTCCGCCGTGAGGACAATCCCGCTGCCGGCCCCCATGCCGGAACCCATCCGCGCATTAATAATGGCCACACCCGCCGGGCTAACTTTTTCGCCCCGGTCAATAGGCCCGTCCGCACCGTGGTTGCCGCCCGGCAGCTGGGTGGGGAAATCCCGCGGGATCGGCATATACGGTTCGGCACCGCCCTGCTGGCGTCCGTCGTTCGGGGCGGTCAGTCCGTCATTGTATTGGAAACTAAAGGGATCTTTGACGGAAGGTGAGCTCGCCTGCGGTTCGGGAGCCAGGCCGAAATACCCCACCCCGGTGCCCACGAGCAGCGCGACCACCATACCGATAATGACAAGAATGGCGGTGGTGCCTTTCGAACGCCGCTTAACCGGCGCTGCCCCGAATTGCGGTGCGCCGCCGAACTGCGGTGCCGCTCCGAATTGCGTTCCGGCACCGAATTGCCCGCCGTAGCCGTATCCGTATCCGTACTGCTGCTGGGAGGCGCCGGGGTAGCCACTCGGATAAGGCGGCTGCGCGGAGGCATACCCTGCGGAGGGAACGCTGGGGTAGTGGTACGCATTCGTGTAGCTAGTCGATTGCGCGCCGCCGGCCTGCGTCCACGCACCTTGCGAGCTGCCAGCCTGCGCCCACGCACTTTGCGCGCCTCCGCCTTGGTTTGCACCGGGCTGGCTCGGATTCACGTGCGATTGACCCGGGCCGGCATGGTTCGCATTCGGCTGCTGCGCGCCCGGTTCGCCCGCGTCATTACGCCACTCATCTGTCATGTGAAACGTCCTTTCCTCACTCCGCACCTAGCCGCCGCCACGGCCGCCGCGGTGGTCCGGTCACATCGGGTAGCATGCCCGCCGATTCTGGAAAGTTTCTGAACGTTGTCCGAAAATGCGAGCATCGCCAGGTGCGCGCTTGCGCCGTGCCCACCCGCGCTAAATCCACGAAGGTAGCCACATGTGCAGGCGCCAAAACTCATAGGAAACGGTTTGCCCGGTCCAGATCGGGTACCAGAACAGCGCCGCCAGCACAATAAGAACGACGACGACGCCGCACGCCGTCAGCGTGCGGCGGCCTATCCGGCATCGCCACCACCGCACCGGAGAGGCGCATATCCCAACCGGCTTATCCCAGACGAAGTCCGCGTGGCCCCAGGCGCCGTCGTCGTATAAATCCGCGCGCACGCTCCCGCATCCGCGCGCGTGCGGGGCACCGAGCGCACCGGTGATATAGCCGAGGCCGTAGGTGAGGGCGAGGGCCACGAAGGGGAGGAAAGCGATGGCGTAGAACTGGAAAATGGTGCGGTCCATATACAGTGACCACGGCGCGGCCATGGCAAGATAGCCGCTCACAATCGCCCAGGCGCGCCAGTCGAAACGGGTGAAGGCCACCCAGAGCACCACGGCAAGGGCGAGGAGCGCCAGCCACCACACCACCGGATTACCCACCGACGTGACCGCTTGCACGCAACGCTCGCCGCTTGGGCACTGCCCGGCCATTTCTTCGGAGCTCGGCCACCAGAAAGAGACCGGGCGCCACTGCACAAACCACTGCCAGACCGAGGATTGGTAGGTGTGCGGGGTGGAGAGCCCGTTGTGGAAGTCCCACATTTGGCTGTGATAATGCGCCAGGTCGTTGAAAGAATTGGGGAGCCAGGGGAAGGGGAGAGCCTCGGGGGTACTTTCGCGTACGCCGGCCGCCCAGCCGTGCCCCCAGGACCGGCTATCGCGGAACCAGGAGAACCAGGAGGCCACGTACGTGGCCGCGGCGGTGGGAACCAGGTGGATAAAAGCGGGGATTCCCTCCTGGAAAACCGCGGCACCTCCCCACAGCCGCAGCCCCACCGCGTGACGGGCGGCCATGCCCCAGGCGAAGGCCACCAGGCCGAAAACCGCCACGGCGTAAATCCCGGACCATTTCACCCCGCAGGCCAGCCCGAGGAATACCCCGGTGGCCAGCATCCACGGGCGCCACCACACCCGCGGGCCCCAGGCAACCGGGCGCCCATCCGCGCGCACCGGCCCGGTAGCAACCCGGTGGGCTAGGCGCTCCCGGGTCCAATCGCGATCCCGCAGCAGCGCCCAGAATCCAGCCAGCACAAAGAAAGCCAGCAGGTTATCGAGGATCCCGATACGGGAGATGGTGATCCCCATGCCGTCCAGGGCCATCGCGATCCCGGCAACCCCGGCCAGCCACGGGTTGAGGAAGAGGCGCAGGGCGATGCGAACCAGCAGCGCCACCGCGAGCGTGCCGGCCAGCGCCACCATAAAGCGCCAGCCGAAGGGGGAAGTTTCCCCGAAAATCGCCTGGCCGACCGCCATGATCCATTTCCCGAGCGGAGGATGAACCACGTAGTCGCCGGCCGGTGAGGTATGGGAGAAGTCGCCGGTGGCGAAAGCGGTGTCGAACTCCGTGCCGCCCTGCCAATCCACTTCGTAGCCCAGGCGCAGCAGCGAATTCGCGCCTTTGACGTAGTAGGTTTCGTCGAACATGAGGCGGTCGGGGAAGCCCAGGCGGAAGAACCTGGTGAACGCGGCGATAAGCGTAACCGCTCCGGTCACCCACCACCCCAGCCGTTTTTCGGCGCGGGTGAGCCACTCTAATCCGCGCGGGGCCAGCCCGAGCCGGCCGCGCAGCTCGTCTTCATAGCGCTCCGCGCACTCGCGCGGGAGTCGCCCGATGGGTTCGCTTCGTTTTTCGCTCACGTGCGGATTCTATCGATAACTAGGCGCCCGCGCCGTAGTGCTGCGCGTGGCAGAATAGCAGAATGAGCACAGGTCAACACGCGGGAATTGTTCTTGCCGCCACCCCCATTGGAAACGACGCCGATGCCTCGCCGCGTCTGCGCGCCGAAATTGCGCGGGCCGATACCGTGGCCGCGGAAGATACCCGCCGTTTTTACCAGCTCGCCGCGCGCCTCGGCATCGAGGTGAACGCCCAGGTGCTCTCCTATTACGAACATAATGAAGCCGAACGCGGCGCCCACCTCATTGACCTGGCTCGCGCCGGTGCTCGGGTTCTCATGGTCAGCGATGCGGGAATGCCCGCCGTTTCCGACCCCGGTTTCCGCCTGGTCGTGCGCGCCCGCGAAGCAGGTATTCCCGTGACGGTGGTTCCCGGGCCTTCCGCCCCGCTCACCGCGCTTGTCGCCAGCGGCCTTCCCACCGACCGTTTTACTTTCGAAGGATTCCTCCCGCGTAAAACCGGGGAACAAGCCGCCGCGCTCGCGGCCTTGGCCAGTGAAGAGCGCACCATGATTTTCTTCGAATCCCCGCGCCGCCTCGGGGCCACCCTCGCCAATTTCGTCACCGCGTTCGGCGGTGAGCGCGAAGCTGCGGTATGCCGTGAACTCACTAAGACGCACGAGGAAATTGTGCGCGGGCCCCTGGCCGAACTCGCGCAGCGTTTCGCGGATGGTGCGCTCGGGGAGATCGTCGTCGTCGTTACCGGAAGTAGCGTGACCGAAAGGGAGGAACGGGCGCGCACGCGGGCCGTGGGCGACGTCGCCCAGCTGTGTCAGCTCGGCCTGCGCCGCAAAGATGCCGCCGCTTTCGTGGCCGCTCGCACCGGATTGCGCACGAATGAGCTCTACCGCGCCGCGCTCAGCGAGGGCGAATAAAGCGCGAAAATACGCGGGTTTAGTGGGGTTTAGTGCCGAAAAAACGCAGCTAAACCACGTTCCACCCGCACTCCACCCGCGCTTTCCTAGCGCACGTGACCCAGATCATGCACAGTAAAAACAACCCCCGGGGAACCGGGGCCGGGACATGATCCTCTCGCCGCGAGGCGGGTACGGGTTGGACAGCCAACAGTGATCCCAGGGGCCGAAGATGACCCCGTTACCGCTGGCCGGTCTGCCCGAACGGGACCACGGACCGCGCTAGGAAAGGAACGACAATGGCTGTCAATATCCGCGGACGCAATTTCCTCAAGCTGCTCGATTTTACGCCCGATGAAATCCGCTACCTGCTGCGTCTGTCCGCGCAGTTCAAGGAACTCAAGCTCAGCGGTACCCCGCACCGCTACCTCGAAGGCAAAAATATTGTGCTGCTCTTCGAAAAGACCTCCACCCGCACCCGCTGCTCCTTCGAAGTGGCCGGCATGGACCTGGGCATGGGAGTGACCTACCTGGATCCGGGCAGCTCCCAGATGGGTAAGAAGGAATCCATTGAGGATACCGCCCGGGTGCTCGGCCGCATGTACGACGGTATCGAATACCGCGGCTTCTCCCAGGAACTCGTGGAGGAAATGGGCGCCAAGGCCGGCGTGCCGGTATGGAACGGCCTGACCGACCTCTTCCACCCCACCCAGATGCTCGCCGATATCCTCACCGTGCAGGAAAACTTCGAGGACGGCATCAAGGGCAAGAAGTTCGTGTTCTTCGGGGACGCGCGCAATAACGTGGCGAACTCGCTCATGGTGGTTTGCTCCAAGCTGGGCCTCAACTTCGTGGCCTGCGGCCCGAAGGATCGCATGCCCGAAGAGTGGCTGGTGGATACCTGCAAGGAACTCGCGGCGGAATCTGGCGGCAGCGTGACGCTCACCGAAGATGCTGCGGCGGCCGCCACCGGCGCCCACGTGCTCTACACCGATATCTGGGTGTCCATGGGCGAACCGGACGAGGTGTGGGCCTCGCGTATTGCCGAGCTGGAAGCCTACCGCGTCACCCAGGAACTCATGGACAAGGCAGATCCGGAAGCGATCTTCATGCACTGCCTGCCCTCCTTCCACGACACCAACACCACCATCGGCGCGGAGATCGCCAAGAAGTTCGGGGTGACGGAAATGGAAGTGGAAGACCGGGTCTTCGAAGGGCCGCGTTCGCGCGTCTTTGACGAAGCGGAGAACCGCATGCACACCATTAAGGCCGTTATGTACGCAACCCTCTCCTAGGGGGTACAGGCACGCGCCCGCGCGGCCGTGCCGAGATAAGCGCGGGCGACGATGCCGGGGAGCTGGCCGCAGGTAGCAGGGCCGCACCGCGGCGCGTCGCCCGCGCGCAAAATAAGGACTGAATTATGACACAGGAACATACACAGACCGCCGGCGAAAAAATTGTGGTTGCGCTGGGCGGCAATGCACTCGGGAAAACCCCGGAGCAGCAACTGGAACTCATTAAGGAAACCGCACGTTCCATCGTGGATTTGGTGGCAGCCGGCAATGACGTCGTTGTCACCCACGGAAACGGCCCGCAGGTAGGCATGATCAAGGTAGCAACAGATAATTCGGCGGCCGCAGGGGAAACACCGTCGATTCCCTTCGCCGAATGCGGCGCCATGTCCCAGGGCTATATCGGTTACCACCTCCAGCAGGCCATCGAAGCTGAACTCGCGGCACGGCAGCTTGCCCGCCCCGTTATTTCGGTGGTCACCCAGACTGAGGTGGACGCCGCAGACCCCGCTTTCGGGCGCCCCACCAAGCCGGTCGGGGCCTTCTTCACCGAAGAACAAGCCCGGGCCCTCATGGAGGAAACCGGAAACAAATACGTGGAGGATGCCGGGCGCGGCTGGCGCTGGGTAGTGGCCTCCCCGCTCCCCGTCTCTATCGTGGAACGCGATGTTATTAGCTCCCTCGTGGCGGCAGGCACCATCGTGATCGCGGCCGGTGGCGGCGGCATCCCGGTGGTTAAGGAAGGCTCAGGATACCGCGGAGTTGCGGCCGTGATCGATAAGGATCGCACCGCCGCGCTGCTGGCACGGGAGGTCGATGCCGATACGCTCCTCATCCTCACCGCAGTGGAGGCCGTTGCCATTGATTTCAACAAGCCCACTCAGCGCGACGTGCGCGAAATGACGGTGGCTCAGGCCCGCCAGTACATCGAGGAAGAACAATTCGCCCCCGGATCCATGCTGCCCAAGGTGGAGGCTTGCCTCGAATTCGTGGACGGCGTGGCTGGCAAGCGCGCCATTATTACCTCTCTGGAAAAGGCCGAACAGGGTATTTCCGGGGAGAGCGGCACCGCGATCATCGCTTAAGTCCGAAGGACACAATCATGACAACACGCACAAACGATGCCACAGCCGGCAATGGGGCCGGCGGCATGGATAACAACCTCGCCCCGGACGGGCGCGAACACCGCAGCGGCCGGGAGGACGCTGCGGGCGTCGTCGTCGCGGATAACGAAAGCGAAGCCGTAACCGCCGGCAGTGGCGATTCCAATGACGGCGATTCCGGTGCGAAAAAGACACGTAAGAAGCGGCGCGGTATTACGATTCCGGGCGCTTTCACGATTCTTTTCTTCCTCACCATCGTGGCGGCTATCGCCACGTGGCTGGTGCCGGCAGGCTCCTACGCGAAGCTGAGCTACAGTTCGGATACCGGCACTTTCTCGGTGCTGAGCCCACACGGGGATACCACCGAATATCCGGGTACCCAGGAAACCCTGAGCGAATTGGGGATGGATATTGATATCTCCCAGTTCACCTCCGGGGCCCTCAATAAGCCGATTTCGGTTCCGGGATCTTATGAATCCCTCGAGCAGAACCCGGCCAGTGTTGCCGATATTCCGGTCGCCATGGTGCACGGCACGATCGAAGCGGTAGACATTATGGTCTTCATCTTCGTGCTCGGTGGCCTGATCGGGGTGGTGAGGAAAACAGGTGCCTTCGAGTCAGGGCTCATCGCGCTGACGAAGAAAACTAAGGGCCACGAATTCCTCCTCGTCTTCGCGGTTGCCGTCTTCATGGTGGTAGGCGGATCGCTGTGCGGCCTGGAAGAAGAAGCGGTGGCCTTCTACCCAATCCTGGTACCAATATTCTTGGCGATGGGCTACGACTCGATTATCTGCGTGGGCGCCATCTTCCTGGCCGGGTCGATGGGAACCACCTTCTCCACCATCAACCCCTTCTCCGTGGTGATCGCCTCCAACGCGGCAGGTATCCCCTTCACGGACGGCATTATCTGGCGCGTGGGCGGCTGTATCGTGGGCGCCATCGTGGTGGTGTGGTACCTGCATCGCTACGCAAAAATGATTAAGAAGGACTTCACGAAGTCCTATGTGTACGAAGATCACGAAGCTTTTGAGAAGCAGTGGGCGATGACCACCCACTCGGATGATGTGCCAGC
>NZ_JASPCQ010000029.1:0-5122 GCF_030230305.1 Actinotignum sanguinis | reverse complement strand
AAGATACCGACCAAGATACCGACCAAGATACCGACCAAGATACCGACCAAGATACCGACCAAGATACCGACCAAGATGGCGCGGTGCACGATTGGAAAATCCAACAACTTCTTTCCGTACTGTCGGATAAGACGCTTTCTGCCGCTGAAATTATGGATCTTCTTGGATTGTCACATCGTGGGTCATTCCGCGAAGGTTACTTGATGCCCGCTTTACGCCTCGGGCTTATTGAACGCACAATTCCGGACAAGCCGACCAGCCGAAATCAAAGATACCGAAAGTCTCGCTCCTAGGTCTGTGCTTCGGATACTCCTCTGTGGTGAAACCTCTTGCCGCACTGTCTCTGCCGAGCTATCCTGATCGCATAACAGTGTTATGTGAGATGGGGTTGTGATGGTGGCACGCGGAAATGGCTCAACGCGGGAGCGGATCCTTGCCGCGGCTTTGCGGAATTTTTCCGAGCACGGCTATGAGGCGGCCAGCTTGCGCGTGATTGCCAAAGAAGCCAATGTCACCACGGGCGCCCTATACACCCATTTTGATAATAAACAAGCCTTGTTTGCGGCTCTCGTGGAACCCTGCTGCCAGGAATTACGCCAGCGGCACCGCGAAGGCATTATGCGCGGTCTTGCCCTCACGGAAAAGTCCCTCACGGAAAATCCGCTTGCCGAAAAGGCTCGCCTGGAAGAACTGCGGCAGAGCGGTAGCAGCACCGGTGAGGATCTCGGTAGCAGTATCACGGAGTGGATGATCGATTACGTCTATGACCACCTCGCCGTATTTCAGTTAGTTCTGTGGGGATCCGCGGGCACTCCCTATCAGAGCTTCGTAGCTGACCTGGCAGAATATGAAGCCCGCCTATATATCGAGCTCGGCCCAGGGGATGCGGTATGGCCCGCCTTCGCGCAGGTCATGTGTGAAACCGGCTGGTACGGCTTCTTTGGTGCCCTCAGGCAAGGTCTCAACCGTGAGAACGCCAAAAAATACTTGGGCTTACTTCAGAGATTCCGGGAAGCCGGGTGGCGGAGCCTCTTGGAAGATCCGGTATATTCCGGCACGCATGCGCTCGGGTAGAAAGAAGATCCCATGTCTCACCATCAAGGGAACAACACAGCCCGCACCCGCGAGCCGAGTACCTGGCAGCTGGTAGCCCCCGTGCGCACATCAATGCTTGTCTCCTTTATTATCGCCGGGATCGGATCCGGTGCTTCGGTCATTCCTTATATCGCATTAGTTGGTCTGGCTGATGACTGGCTCGGTGACCGCGGCACGGCACGTATCTGGTGGTGGTTGGGGCTCACCCTGGTGGGCTTACTGGTACACCACATCTGTTACAACTGGGCAGTTGGTATCACCCATATCAGCGAAGCAGGGCTGCGGCATCGGTTGCGCCGTCGTATCATCACACATTTAGGCGCCTTACCCCTGGGCCTGGTGCGGCGGCTGGGCCCCGGTGAAATCCGGAAAATCGTGGTCGATGACACCAGCGCCATTCATACCCTGGTTGCCCATGCCAGCGCCGAACTTGCCAGCGCGCTCGTGGCGCCGCTGGTGGGCGGCATTTACCTGTGCGTGCTCGACTGGCAGCTGGCGTTCCTCCTGGGCGGAGTATTTATTGTTGCCGTTGGCCTGGCGATGGGGATTGCTTTCCGTGGCGGGGATCAAGCCGTTAAAGATTACGACGTCGCCCAACGGAAACTCGCGGACGCGACCGTGGAGCTCGTCGATGGCATAAAAGAAATCAAAAACTATCAACTCCCCGCCACCGGAGTCGGCGGGCGCTTCACCACGGCGCGGGAAGAAAACTCCGATGCCTCCTTCCGCTGGCTGGCCGGGGCCGGCAAAGGAATCGCGGTGGTATCCGCATTGAGTCAGCCGGGCGTGATCCTCGCGTGGAGCGCCCCGCTCATCTGCTGGTTTGTGTGGAGTGGCTGGATCTCGCCCGCGAGTAGCCTGGCTTTCTTCACCATTTGGCTCGGGCTTCCCGCGGGCCTGGGGCAACTTATGACGCTCACCCAGAATCTGCAAGGCTCGCTGCGGGCTGGGGAAGATACAGCAGCGTTGCTGGCTGAAAAACCGCAGGAAGTGGGGGAGTACCAGGCTCCTGCCCCGGCTGCGGCCGCCCCGTCGGCTTCTGCCCCGGAACTACGTTTCCAGAATGTGTCCTTCGGTTATGCTCCGGGCCGCCCGGTTCTGCACGATATTAGTTTCACTCTCCCGCCCGGAACCTTGACCGCCGTGGTCGGGCCCTCGGGAGCGGGGAAAACGACCATCGGCGCGCTCGCGGCACGTTTTTGGGATCCGGAAAGCGGCTGCATTACCCTCGGCGGGCACGACCTGCGCGAATACAGCCGCGCGGGGCTCTACAGCCAGGTCGGCACAGTATTTCAAGATGTGTCCCTAGCCGCGGTGAGCGTGCGGGATAACCTCCTGCTCGGCAACCGGGAGGCTACCGATGCACAGATACAGGCAGCTGCGGCCCGCGCGCATATCGCCGAACGGATCGCTGCGCTCCCGGCCGGGTATGACACGATCCTGGGGGAGGCCGCAGTTCTTTCCGGCGGTGAGGCGCAGCGCTTGAGTATCGCCCGCACGCTGTTGGCGGATCCCCCGCTCCTCATACTGGATGAAGCAAGCGCACACCAAGATACCCGTACCGCGCAGGCGCTGCACCAGGTCATCGCGGCGCGGCGCGGGCATAGCTCCACCTTGGTGATCGCCCACCGGCTAAGCGGCCTCGCCCAAGCCGACCAGATTTTGGTGCTCGCGGGCGGGCGGATCGTGCAATCCGGCCGCCACGAAGAACTCGCGGCCACCGCGGGCCTGTACCGCGAGATGCTGAAAGAGCAGGGAATCTTATGCTGAAAATGCTCACGGCCATGCGCACCGTAGTGGATGTGCACCAAATAAAAATCCTAATCGGGGCCTACACCGCGGCCGCGGTAGCCCAGGGCATCACCTTAGCGATGCTCATCGGGTTCCTTCGGGCACTGCTCACCGAAGGTGGCGTTGGCGGCGGCGCGCCGGCCGATGGGCAGCTATCCTCCTGGCTCCTTGCGATATGCATCAGCGGCGCCATCACATTTTTCCTCTACGTGGTCACGATGAGCTGGTCCTACCGGGTGAGCGTGTACACGATCTGCGACGAGCTCATGAAGAAAATCGGTGCGGCGGTAGTACGGCTCCCGGTTGGGTGGTTCACCCCATCCCGCCGCACCGCGGTCATAAATGCCACCTCGAAAGACGTCAACACCCTCTCCCACTTGGCTTCCCTGGTATTTCCCGCGGTGATCTCGGGGGTGGTGGTTCCCTTCGTTATGGCCGTGGTGGTCACGATGGTGGAATGGCGCCTCGGGATGGTCCTCGCGGTGACCAGTATTGGATTGTGGTTCATCTGGGGCTGGATGCACCGGGCGGTGCGCGAAGCCCAAGCCAGCGAAGCCCGGCTCTCACGCAGGGTAGCCGGGCGGATTATCGAATTCGCGAAACTCCAACAAATCCTGCGCGGCAGCGGGCAAACGCAATGGCAGCCCCTGGATGAGGCTCTTGTGGCGGAGTCCACCGGAATCCTGAGGACACTGCGCAGTCAAAGCCGCCCGGCCTCCGCGTTCCTCCTGCTAGTCGAGCTGGCTTTCGCCGTATGCCTGGGCTGGAGCGGAGCCCTGGTGGTTGGTGGCGATATGGACTTTCTGAGTTTCCTGGCCATCGCCGTGGTTCTGACCCGTATTAATCTGCCGCTCTCGCAATCAGTTTTATACTCCACGGCTCTTACAGATTCCATGCAAGCTCTCGAACGGGTGCATGAAATTATCGCGGCTGCCGAGGAACAGCCCAATATCACGACTGTCGCCACGCCTGCGAGCGTGGACCCGGATGTACCTGCGAATACGGATCCGGGCGCGCTCGCGGATAGCACCATCGAGTTTTCCGGGGTGACCTTCGGATACGATCCGCGCTACCCCGTGCTGTGTGATCTCAACTTGAAAGCACCGGCCGGGAAGGTAACCGCCCTTGTTGGCACCTCCGGTACCGGTAAAACTACTGCGTTGGCTTTGGCCGCCGGTTTTTGGCAGCCGCAAAGCGGAACCATCACGCTCGGCGGGCGCGATATTCACGAATGCCAGCCCATGCGCCACATCGCAATGGTGTTCCAGGACGTTTACCTCTTCAGCGGGTCCATCCGGGAAAACTTGACGCTGGCCAAGCCGGATGCCACAGAGGAGGAAATCCTCACGGCGGTAAGTCAGGCCGGGCTGGATTCAGTTATTGAGCGGCTGCCCGCAGGTCTGGACACCCAGGTCGGGCCGGGTGGGAATGCGCTTTCCGGCGGGGAGAAACAACGCGTTGCCATCGCCCGAGCTTTCCTCAAGGACAGCCCGATCCTCCTCCTCGACGAAATTACCTCCGCGCTGGATAGCATCACCGAAGCAGTCATCGGCGAAGCGATACGGCGCCTCGCCGTGGGCCGCACGGTACTCATGGTTGCTCACCGCCCCTCCACAATTGCGTGGGCGGACCAAGTGGTCGATTTTTCGCAGCTCGCGGCACGCTGAATTCAGATGTTTTCGGCATCGCAGCGCGCCCAGTGGGAAGCACCCTGTCAAAATTTCCGACAGCTTCTATCTGGCGCGAATTCGAGTTGGGTACTGGTACGACGACGCTGCCACTCAGTAAACTTGCCCCTGGGAAAACACCGTTCACTGAGAAGATCACCAGCAACGAAGCTGGATGATGGGAGGGCCAATGACCTGGCAGATCGCGGTAGTGATAGTGGGTACGTTATGGGGTTCTGCGCTGTTGAGCGGCTGGCTTGCCTATGCTTCCCGTAAAAAGACCCTGAAGCTTAACGAACTCATCGGGTACCGAACCGACATCATCATGACGAATCAGGAAACGTGGCAGGAAGCGCATGCCGCAGCCTGGCCGTGGACGGCCGCCGCCACAGCATGCCTGGTCCTCAGCGGTTTCGCAGTATTCCTCCCTCTTTCTGACGGGGTGCTCGCCGCGATCATCATCCTCAGCATGGTGGTGCTGCTCGCCTGCATGGGCTTGTCAAGTTTTTTGTGTAAATGGTTTTATTTAGTTGGTTGGGAATCGGTCCGGGTAGTGAAGGGATAACTCG